>JBCCIN010000299.1:0-6772 GCA_039028235.1 Pseudomonadota bacterium | reverse complement strand
CTCTTGGGAGTGGCGGTAACCCTCGTCATGTTCGAACTCGCTCTTGAACCAAACGTCTCTCACGCGCCCTAGTCTGAAAGGCGGCGCCCTGCTCGATCAGATCTGTCGCAACAAGATCGATTGTTCAGTGACGCTCGTCACTGCTGCGGTCGGCAAGGATGCGCGGGCGTGTGGTGAGCGGTTTAGTGCGTTCGTCGTTCTCCGGAAGGCCGCCGCCGAAGCCGACCGGCGCCATGGCTGGTTCGGAGAGGAGAAAACCGCCGGACTGCCGTTCCCAGAGCCGCGCATAGAGGCCGCCTTGGGCCAAAAGTGCGTCGTGGCTGCCTTCCTCGACGATTCTGCCTGCGTCCATGATCACCAGGCGATCCATGGCGGCGATGGTGGAGAGGCGGTGGGCGATGGCAATCACGGTCTTGCCGGCCATGAGATCGACAAGCTGCTCCTGAATGGCGGCTTCGACTTCGGAATCGAGGGCTGAAGTCGCCTCGTCCAGAATCAGGATCGGTGCGTCCTTCAAAAGCACCCGCGCGATGGCGACGCGCTGGCGCTGGCCACCGGAGAGCTTGACGCCACGTTCGCCGACATGCGCCTTGTATCCCTGCCTGCCTCTAAGATCGACCAGGTCGGGGATGAACTGTGCGGCCTGGGCGCGGGCTGCCGCTTCATGGGCTTCCGCTTCGCTCACCTCCGGCTTGCCGTAGACGATGTTCGCCATGACCGAGCGATGGAGAAGGGAGGTGTCCTGCGTCACCATGCCGATACGTGCACGCAGGCTCTCCTGATCGACTTCGGCGATGTTCTGACCGTCGAGCAGGATGCGGCCGCCTTCCAGGTCATGGAAGCGAAGGAGCAGGTTGACCAGCGTCGACTTGCCGGCACCCGAAGGGCCTACCAGACCGACCTTCTCGCCCGGCCGGATGGTCAGGGAGAGGTCCTCGATGACGCCCTTGTCCTTGCCGTAATGAAATCGAATGTTTTCGAAGTCGATCTTGCCGCTGGTCACCTCAAGACGCGGCGCATCCGGAACGTCCAGAACTTCGGTCGGCTGAGAGAGCGTCTGAATGCCGTCCTGGACGATGCCGATATGCTCGAAAATGCCGGTGACCGTCCACATGATCCAGCCGGACATGTTGTTGATGCGCAGCACCAGACCAGCGGCGAGGGCGAACGCGCCAACGGTGATCGACCCGGCACTCCAAAGCCAGAGCGCCATGGTACCCGTGCCGACGATCAGGGCGCCATTGATCCAATAGATCACGTTCTTCATCACCGTGATCAGACGCAGCTGGTCCAGGAACTTTTCGGTATGGTCGGTGATCGCAAAACGCGCGTAGTCGTCCTCGCGTTCGGCATGGGCGAAAAGCTTGACGGTGAGGATGTTGGTGTAGCTGTCGACGATGCGTCCGGTCAGCATCGAGCGCGCTTCGGACATGATGCGCGAGCGGTCCTTGATGCGCGGCACGAAATAGATAAGGGTCGCGATGAAGGCGATGAGCCAGATCAGAAGCGGCCAGGCTAGGCGGGGATCGGCGGCCGAGAACAGGACCACGGCCGATGTGATGTAGATGATCATGAACCAGAGCGCATCGGTGGTCTGAACGGCACTCTCCCGAAGCGAGCCGGCGGTCTGAACCACCTTGGTGGTAATGCGGCCGGCGAAGTCATTCTGGAAGAAAGATATGCTCTGACGCAGCACGTAACGATGGATCTGCCAGCGGATCATGTTGACGAAGGTCGGCGTCATCGACTGATGGATCAGCAGATCATGGATAAAGAAGACGATCGGACGTGCGATCAGCGCGACGAAGCCCATCCAGGCCAGGGTCCAGCCATGCTCGTCGAAGAACGCCTCAGGGCTCGACGCTTCGCGCACCAGATCGACGATCTCGCCGAGGAAGGCGAAGAGAGAGACCTCGATCAGGGCGGCGACCAGACCGATCGCGAGCACCGCCAAAAAGAAGGGCCAGACCTGGCGCATGAAATGCCAGTAGAACGCAAGCAGGCTGGTCGGCGGCTGCTCGATGGGCCGCTCCGTGAAGGAATCGATCAGGCCTTCGAACCAGGCAAACACCGCCGCAATCGCTCTGGTCATGATCGTTTCCCTCATCGATGATGGCCGCGCAAAGGCGCTTACGGACGCGCGGACTCGGACGTCCGAAGCGCAGCCGCTCGTTATCGCTTCATGCTCGTGACGGGAAAGCGCCGATCACCCCTATTGACCGAGCGCCTGATCAACAATCCACCGCTTAAATGTAAACGCGCCCCGCAAAACTCATATAAGCACAGGCATTCCGCATGAACAGCCCGCGCTATCCGGCCTTTCAGGAGCGCTATCGTCAGATCAAGACGCCGGCGAAAAGTCGCTGGTCTCGTGATACATCACCCAAAGGCCGCCATTGACAATGTCGAACCAGGTGCCGTGCAGGGTCAGGGTGCCTTGGTGCGCTGCGGTTTCGACAAAGGAAAAGCTCCGCTGATCAGCCCATTGCCGCCTTGTCGATCGCCTCCATGATCAGCTTGTGTGCGACGTCGGCATCGCGCCAATTGCCGACGCGAGTCCATTTTTCCGGCTCCAGATCCTTGTAATGCTCAAAGAAATGCTGAATGCGCTTCAAGTCGATCTCCGGCACGTCCTGCCAGCTGTTCACGCGCTCATAGAGCTGCGTGATCTTGCGTGCGGGCACGGCCAGGATCTTCTCATCTCCGCCCGCTTCGTCTTCCAACTCCAGCACGCCGATCGGCCGAACGCCCAGGATAGCGCCCGGTTGCACCGGCATGCGTCCGATGACCATCACATCCACGGGGTCGCCGTCCGCCGCAAGAGTGTGCGGGATGAAACCGTAATTGCAGGGATAGAACATGGTCGTATAGAGGAAGCGGTCGACCATGATCGCGCCGGAGTCCTTGTCGAACTCATACTTGATCGGGTCGGCACGCAGGCCCACCTCGATGATGACGTTCATCTCTTCCGGCGGGTTATCGCCGATCGCGACCTTGCTGATGTCCATACCGTCGATTTCTCCAGAGGGCTTCGACGAAGAATGTCGTGTCTCGACAGTAGCGCTGGCACCAGCGCGAGCCAACGGTCCTTCGCGTCGCATACCCGCTGTGCCGTGCCAGTTACGGAGAAAGACCGACCGCGAAAGCCGTCTTGCCGCCGCTTTCGGGACTGGCCTAGCATAGGCCCATGACCCGGCGCGCCAAAAACATCCTGTTCATCATGTTCGACCAGCTCCGCTTCGACTATCTGAGCTGCGCCGGCCATCCGAGTCTGGAAACGCCGAACATCGACGGTCTGGCGGCGAGGGGTGTGCGCTTCACCAATGCCTATGTGCAGTCGCCCGTCTGCGGTGCCTCGCGCATGTGCTTCTACACCGGACGCTACGTGCACTCCCACGGTGCTGCCTGGAACGGCTTTCCGCTCAAGGTCGGCGAGATGACGCTTGGCGATCATCTCCGGCCGCTCGGTATGGGCTGCTGGCTGGTGGGCAAAACCCACATGCGTGCCGACGAAGCCGGAATGGCGAGGCTCGGCCTGGCACCGGACAGCATCATCGGCGCGCGGATGGCCGAATGCGGTTTCGACGTGTTTGAGCGCGATGATGGCCTTCGCGGAGAGGGGCCGGACGGTTTCTACGATGCGCGCGGCGCAGAAGCCTATAACGACTACCTTCGGGCAAAAGGCTATAAGTCGGAGAACCCCTGGCACGATTTTGCGAATTCCGGGGTAGAGGAGAGCGGTGACATCGCATCCGGCTGGTTCATGAAGAACGCGGACAAACCGGCGAACATTGCAGAAGAGGATTCAGAAACGCCCTATATGACCCGCCGCGGCATCGATTTTATGGAGCAGGCAAGTCCGGAAAAACCCTGGCTTTGCCACCTCTCCTACATCAAGCCCCACTGGCCCTATATCGTGCCAGCACCCTATCACGCGATGTATGGCCACAATCAGGTCCTGCCGCCTGTCCGGCATGAGCAGGAGCGCGACGATCCGCATCCGGTCTATCAGGCCTTCATGGAGAATGCGATCGGTCAGGCCTTTTCGCGCGACGAGGTCCGGGACAAGGTCTTGCCCGCCTATATGGGACTGATCAAACAGTGTGACGATCAGATGGGGGTGTTGTTTCGCTGGATGGAAGAAACCGGGAGGATGGAGGACACCATGATCGTTCTGACCTCCGATCACGGTGACTATCTCGGCGACCACTGGCTGGGCGAGAAGGACCTGTTTCACGCGCCGTCAGTGAAGGTCCCGCTGATCGTCTACGATCCGTCGAGCGAGGCGGATGCGACCCGCGGCACGGTGTGCGACACGCTTGTCGAAAGCATCGACCTCGCCGCGACCTTCATCGAAACGGCCGGCGGCGAGGTGCCAGGTCATATCGTCGAGGGGCGATCGCTGCGGCCGTTCCTCCACGGCAGGCCGCCCGAGGACTGGCGGAAGTTCGTCATCTCCGAATATGACTATTCGGTCACGCCCATGGCCGCGAGGCTGGGAATCGAGCCTAAGGACGCTGTCCTTTTCATGGTTGCCGATGATCGCTGGAAGCTGATCCACGCAGAAGGCTTCCGGCCGATGCTGTTCGATCTCGAGAACGATCCGAACGAGTTCGACGATCTCGGCGACAGCGCCGAGCATCAGCCCGTGCGCGACGAGATGTACCAGAAACTGTTTCGCTGGTCGCGCCGCCATGCCCAGCGGATAACCCGCTCGGAGGCCGACATTTTGGCGATGCGCGGCCGTTCACGCCGGCGCGGCATCCTGCTCGGCGTCTATGACGGCAGCGAGGTGCCGGACGAGCTTACCGAAAAGTATCGCGGCAAGCCGCGTTGATCGATGGGGAGAGGGGCGATGGACAGAGATGCGGATGCTGTGGTCATCGGGGCTGGCGTCATTGGAGCGGCGGTCGCGTTCGAGCTTGCCAAGCTCGGCTACAAGACGATCACGGTCGATCGCAACCACGATGCCGGGACGGGCTCGACAGGAGGGTCCTGCGCAATCATTCGTGTGCACTACTCGACTCTGGCGGGTTCGGCCTTCGCCTATGAGGGCTATTTCTACTGGCGCGACTGGGCTGACTATCTCGGCGTCAGCGATGAGCAGGGGCTGGCGCGCTTCGTGGACTGCGGCTGTCTGGTCATGGCGACCGAGGCCAATGGCTATCTCGAAAAGCACAAAGGCTTTTGCCGCGAGCTCGGGATTCCGTTCGAGGACTGGGATGCCGCGCGCGTCGAGGAGCGACTACCGATCTACAGCATGGACAGCTACGCCCCGCCAAAGCGCATGGACGATCCGGCTTTCGGCGAGAGCAACGGCGGCCGCGTCGCCTCAGGCGTGTTCTTCCCGACGGCAGGCTACATCACCGACCCGCAGCTCTCCGCGCACAACCTGATGCGCGCTGCCGAGGCCAAAGGCGCCGCCTTCCGCTTCAACCAATCCGTTGCGGATATCATAAACGAGAATGGCCGCTGCGCCGGCGTTCGACTGGCAAGTGGCGAAACCATCAGCGCCCCAGTCGTCATCAATGTCGGCGGGCCGGCGTCCGGCCGGATCAACGAGATGGCGGGTGTCACCGGAGACATGACGATCACCACGCGTGCCCTTCGCCAGGAGGTGGCGCATGTGCCGTCACCCGCGAGCTTCGATTTCGAGAAGGACGGGATCGTGGTCTCGGACAGTGACATCGGCTGCTACATCCGCCCGGAGCACGGCTCACACATTCTGATCGGCTCGGAAGATCCGCCCTGCGACGAGCATGACTGGGTCGACGACGAGAACTTCAACCCTGAGTTCACGGATCAGTGGACGGTCCAGGTTCATCGCTACGCCCAGCGCGTGCCGTCCCTGGGCATTCCGTCGCGCACGCGCGGCGTGGTCGATCTCTACGACGTCACCGAGGACTGGATCCCGATCTACGACAAATCCAGCCTGCCCGGCTTCTACATGGCCTGCGGCTCCAGCGGCAACCAGTTCAAGAACGCGCCGATCGCCGGCAAGATGATGGCCGCTCTGGTCGACTATTGCGAAAACGGCAACGACCACGACGAAACGCCGCTGCAGTTCCGTATGCCCTATCTCGACCGGGATCTCGACGTCGGCTTCTATTCACGCAAGCGCGAGATCAACAAGGAGAGCAGCTTCTCTGTCCTCGGCTAGGCGGCAGCGTGCCGCCCCGTTGACTTGAGACCTCGTCAGCAAAGGACACTGTGCTGCTCAAGCGATCGGGGTGACGGCGCCGTTGCCGGCGAACCAGGAGCGGACGTTGTCGAGCACGCAATCGCCCATGGCCTTCACCGTCTCGTTGGTGTTGCTGGCGATGTGTGGGGTGAGGACGACATTGTCCATCGCGAACAAGGCTTCGGGCACTTTGGGCTCGCTCTCGAACACGTCGAGACCGGCAGCAGCGATGCGCCCGTTCTGAAGCGCATCGACCAGTGCCTCCTCGTCCACCAGCCAGCCGCGCGCGATGTTCACGAAGACACCGCTCGGCCCCAGCGCGTCCAGGATTTCCGCGGTCACGATGTGGCCGCCGCCCTGACCGCCAGCCGCTGCCAGAAACAGAATATCGACGTTCTCGGCAAGGGCCTTCGCTGAAGGATAGGCCTTGTACAGCACGCCTTCTTTGGGCATGGGATCATAGTAGCCGATGGTCATGTTGAAGGCTTCGAGGCGCTTGGCCAGTGCCACGCCGATGCGCCCATAGCCGAGAATGCCGGCGCGCTTGCCTGAGAACTTCGTCGCCGGCGCGTAGCGACCCTTCAGCCACTG
>JBCCIN010000298.1:0-6777 GCA_039028235.1 Pseudomonadota bacterium | reverse complement strand
GGGGTGGTCGATCAGATTCTCGACGAAGGCGAGATTGGTGGCGACACCGCGGATGCGGAACTCGCGAAGGGCGCGGTCCATGCGCGCGATCGCCTCCTCGGGACTCGGCGCCCAGGCGGTCACTTTTTCGAGCAGGCTGTCGTAGTAACGGGTGATGACAGCGCCGGAATAGGCGGTCCCGCCGTCCAGACGAATGCCGAAACCGGTGGCGCCGCGATAGGCGGTGATGCGGCCGTAGTCAGGAATGAAATTGTTGAGCGGATCTTCCGACGTGATCCGGCATTGAAGCGCATGGCCGTTCAGCGCGATCGCGTGCTGCGGTGGCACGCCGGTCTCGTCGAGCTGGCCGATCCGCCCACCCTCGGCGATGCGGATCTGTGCCTTGACGATGTCGATACCGGTGACCTCTTCGGTCACCGTATGCTCGACCTGGATGCGCGGATTGACCTCGATGAAGTAGAAGTTACCGCTGTCGACGTCCTCGAGAAACTCGACCGTGCCGGCGCATTCGTAGCTCGCTTCGCGCATGATCTTGAGTGCAAGCTCGCAGAGCTGACCCCGCCGGCCTTCGTCAAGCTGCGGCGCAGGGGCGCGTTCGACCACCTTCTGATTGCGTCGCTGCACCGAGCAGTCGCGTTCGAACAGATGCACGATATGGCCGTGCTTGTCGCCGAGGATCTGCACCTCTAGGTGGCGTGCTCGCTCGATCAGCTTTTCCAGATAGACGTCGCCGCGCCCGAAGGCCGCCTCAGCCTCGCGGGAGCCGGCACGCACATTGTCGATCAGCTCCTTTTTCGAACGGATCGGGCGCATGCCGCGCCCACCGCCGCCCCAACTCGCCTTGAGCATGAAGGGATAGCCGATCTCGTCGGCAAGCTTCTCGATCGTTTTTGCATCGTCGGGGAGAATGTTGGTCGCGGGCACGACAGGCACACCCGCCTTGATCGCGACGTTGCGTGCGCTGACCTTGTCGCCAAGGAGGCGCATGGTTTCCGGCTTCGGTCCGATGAAGGTAATCCCCGCATCTTGGCAGGCCTCGGCGAGGTCCGGGTTCTCCGACAGCAGGCCGTAGCCTGGATGAAGGGCATCGGCGCCTGCTATCTTGGCGATGCGAATGATGTCGACGATGTCGAGATAGGCTTTGACCGGACCTTGTCCTTCGCCGACCCGGTAAGCCTCGTCCGCCTTGAAGCGATGCAGCGAGAGTTTGTCTTCTTCCGCGTAGATCGCGACCGTGCGCTTGCCGAGTTCGTTGGCGGCGCGCAGCACACGAATGGCGATCTCGCCGCGATTGGCGACAAGCAGCTTCTCGAATGTTTCCATATCCGACCGTTTCCGATGAGGACCCTTGCCGACGCACACAGGCGTCAACGTCGATATTACGTGATCGGCATCGGAGGAACAGACGGCATGCAGCGGCAAATGCGCTGAATAGAGGGTAAGGATGCGCTTCGCTACGTCGATCGCAAAGTAGGCCGATCGATCAGGTCAACCATGACCTGCATCTCGTCGTGATCCGGCTCAACCTTCGCTGAGGAAGTCCCGATACCAGGGCATCGCTGCCTTGAGACCGTTGGCGACGTTGTAGGTGGGAGCAAAGCCGAGCAGGCGGCGTGCTTTCGAGATATCAGCCTGGGAGTGACGTACGTCGCCGGCGCGGAATTCCCGATAGACCGGCTCCAGGCCGATCTCAAGACCCAAACCTTCGAGCGATGTCCTGATCATCGCATGCAGGTTGTTGAGCGATGTGCGGTCGCCGACGCCGACATTGTAGACCTGGTTCTGCGCCTCATCATCCGCGACGGCTGCCATGATATTGGCCTGAACAACATTATCGACATAGCAGAAGTCACGGCTGGTCTCGCCGTCTCCGTTGATCACCACCGTCTCATCCTTGAGCATGGCTGCGATCCATTTTGGAATCACGGCCGCATAGGTGCCCTCGGGGTCCTGACGACGACCGAACACGTTGAAGTAGCGAAGGCCGATCGAAGGCAAGCCGTAGACGCGCGCGAACACGTCGGCATAGAGTTCGTTGACATATTTGGTGACGGCGTAGGGTGACAGCGGCTTGCCGATCCGGTCCTCGATCTTCGGCAGCACCTCGCTATCGCCGTAGGTGGAGGAGGAGGCTGCGTAGACGAAGCGCGACACACCCTCGTCACGTGCGGCCACCAGCATGTTGATGAAGCCGTCGATATTGACCGCGTTGGTCGAGAGCGGATCCTCGATCGACCTTGGCACCGAGCCCAGAGCCGCCTGATGCAACACATAGTCGGCATCGGCGACGGCGCGCCTGCAGGCATCGAGGCTCCTGATGTCGCCTTCGAACATGCGAAAGCGCTGCAGAGAGGACGGCTCGACGCTGCTTTCGACATCACCGAGATTACGCTGATGGCCGGTGGAGAAGTTGTCCAGACCGACCACGATCTGACCGAGATTAAGCAGCGTTTCCACGAGATTAGAGCCGATGAACCCGGCCGCCCCCGTCACCAGCCAGCTTTTCGGGCTTTGCTGGAGAGCTGTCTTCACATCGTCATAAGATCTGGTCGTCAACGCCATCGTCTCCCCTTGGCGGGCCTCGGCAACGCGACAGGACTCAACGCCAGCGCTCTAAATAGCGACTTGTCACTCACGCGCCAAGATAGCGAGGGTAGATTTTGCGGCGTTCCGTTCAGGCCAGCGGCTCGGTCTATTCGCCCTTCATGTCAAGCCCGACCTTCTTGTTGACGAAGTCGAGGCTGTAGACGGCCGAGATGTCGAGATCGGCGGGATAGATGCCTGCATCTTTGGCGAACTGCAGAAAGTCGGCCCAGCGCTGCTCCGTCATCGCGCCGATGCCAAGCTCTTCGCTGTCCCCTGAATCGACGATACCGTAGGACTTCATCGTCTCGATCGAAAACGTGATCTGCTCGTCGGTCATATCGGGGTTGTCGGCCTTGATCAGCTCGTTGGCGGCTGAGGGATCGCCATAGAGATAGCTGTACCAGCCCTCGATCGAGGCATCGACGAAGCGCTGGACCAGATCGGGGTTCTCGTCGACGAGGCTGCTCGGCGTCTCGATCATCGTCGAGTAGCTGGTGTAGCCGCTGTCGGCGAGGAGATGCACGACGGGCTCGAACCCACCTTCACGCTGGATCGCGAACGGCTCGGAGGTCACATAGCCCTGCTGGATCGCGTTCTCGTCCGCGAGGAAGGGGGCGGAGTTGAAGGTGTAGGGGCGGATCTGGTCGTCGGTATAGCCATAGGCCGCTTTCAGCCAGGCCCAGAAGGTGAGACGGGCGTCGTTCGAGATCAGGATCGGTTTGCCGACCATGTCAGCGAGGCTGTCATTGCCCGAGCCCGGATGCGCCATCAGGATCTGCGGCTCCTTTTGGAACATCGAGGCGACCATCACAGTCGGGATGTCGTTCTGGGCATTGTTGAACGCCGCAAACATGTTGCCGGCCATGTTGAAGTCGATCTTGCCAGCGAGCAGGAGCTGGCGGTGATTCACCTGAGGCCCGCCTGGCCTGATAGTCACATCGAGGCCGTGCTTTTCGTAAATGCCCTCGGCGACGGCCTGGTAGAAACCACCATGCTCCGCCTGGGCCTTCCAATTGGTGCCGAAGGTGATCTCGTCGAGGGCAAGGGCCGGCCCTTGGAGTGCGGCGAGGGCAAGGGCTGCGAGAAGGGTCGATTTGATGGGGTTCATACGGGCGTTCTCCCAAGAGGGCCGGTCTCGGTCCCTATCGTTATCTTGTCGCTGGGAATGCATAAAAGCAGACTTTGACGTGGTCGTCAGCAGGACGCTTGGCAATGTCGGGACATCAATCCATGCTCATCGTGCACATCTCGGATCTACATTTTTTGTGCAAAGGTGTCCTCTCTTTCGGGAAAGTGGACACGCATGCCCATCTGGAGCGCTGCATCGAAGCGATCCAGGCTTTCGAGCCGAGGCCGGACATCGTCTTGATATCCGGTGATCTCACCAATGACGGCGATCTCCGGACCTATCAGGTCCTGGCCGATATGCTGAAGCTGCTCGGTCGCCCAATCTATCCTATCCCAGGCAATCACGACGATCGGGAATTGGTGCGTGCCGCCTTTCCCGAGATCGCGGCTTTGTCGCCCGAGGGGGCTCTTTACTATGCGATCGAGGACTGGCCGGTGCGCATTTTGGCGCTGGACAGTTCAGTCGACGGCAAGCCTTACGGCCGGCTCGGTGAGGCACAGCTCAGCTGGTTGTCGGAGAAGCTCGACGCCGAGCAGGAGAAACCGACATTGGTGATGCTGCATCACCCGCCCTTCAAGACCGGTATCGGCCATATGGACTGGTCGATGCTGCGCGACAGCGACGAGCTGAGCGACATCATTCGCCGCCATCGCCAGGTCGAGCGGGTGCTCTGCGGCCATGTTCACCGTGCGGTCCAGATCCGATTTGCCGGCACCATCGCCCAGATTCCACCGAGCACGGCCCATCAGGTGAAGCTGACATTGGGTGAGGGCAGGGGACCCTGGGCGATGGAGCCGCCGGGCTTTCTTGTTCATCATTGGAGTGCCGGGGACGGGCTTGTCACCCATCACATGCCGATCGGCAGCTTCGGCCCGGAAGGCAGGTTCAGCGATCCGCATGTCGGCGAGCCAATGTGACAAGCCGGATTGTTTCTAGTCAATCCGAAGTTATTAGCTTTGAAGCTGAAAATAATGCTTAAATCTTTTCGCTGATGCGACAAAGACACAGCAAAAAAATGTGAAGTATTGGATAACGGCCACGCTTTCGAGCAGTGCAACAACTCGAAACAGTTACAGTTGACAACAGATAGGAACGAATATGAAACGCCTTTCCATTCCTCTGGCGGCCATTCCTCTGGCGGCCATTTCTCTGGCCGTCCTGCCTTCGGTTTCGGAGGCCGCCGGCTTTTATGTTGAAGGTTTCGCCGGATTGACCCTGCTTGACGACTACGAGCTCGACGACCCGACGGGGACGATCATCGGTGCCGAGATCGAGAACAAGGTTGGCGGTAATATCGGCGCCGCGCTCGGCGTTGCGATCCCCCTCGGCGGTGTCGATCTTCGTCTGGAGGGCGAAATTGCCTACCGTGCCAATGAGCCTGACGAGATCAACACCAACCTTGGAGGTATCGACGTCGACGGCGATCCGGATGGGGAGAGCAAGACCACGGCGTTGAGCGGCATGGCCAATGGTCATATCGATCTCTGGGTTCTGCCGCAATTGGCCGTGACAGCCGGGGCCGGCATCGGCTATGCGCGCGTGGAGACGATCGTTACTTCAGATTTCGGCGGCGTTTTGGGCCTCGGCAATATTCGCTTTGTTGATGAAGACGACGAGACCGATACGGCTCTCGCCTATCAGCTGATGGCGGGCCTTCGATACAATATAGGCGCGAATGCTGCCATCAGCGCCGGTTATCGGTACTTCGCCACCGATGATCTGGAATACGACATCAATGGGCAGGACGGCGCCCTGACCTACGATTCCGAATATGCGACCCACAACTTCAACGTCGGCCTCGCCTACCGCTTCTGAGGCGATCGCCGACATTTCCAAGAGATAGCGTTCTTCACACGAGACTTCTCGATCGCCGTGGGCGGGCATTCACCGCCGCGGCGATTTTTTTGCAATCATCCACAGAGCTGATGATCACTCCTGGTCCCGATAGGTCCCCGACAGGAAGAAATCCCAGATCGCCCAGCCAAGCGCGAAGCAGGCGAGCAAAAACCACAGGCTTCCAGGATCGGACCACGTTTCGAAGCCGAGCCAGAGCGCGCAGAAAACGGTGACGCCAACCCGCCTCGAAAGCGGGCGCAGCCAGGGGTGAGGTTCGCTCCGAATAGCCATTTCGATCCCGATCACTGCACCATGAAGCCGCCGTCGACGGCGATCACGGAGCCGGTGATGTAGCGCCCGGCGTCCGAGGCAAGGAGGAGAAGAGCACCGTCCAGATCCTCTGGTTCGCCGAAGCGCCGCTGTGGGATTTTCTTGACCATTTGCTGACCCGTCTCGCTTCTCAGGAAGTCCCGATTGATATCGGTCTCGATATAGCCGGGTGCGAGCGCGTTGACGCGGATCTGATGGCGGGCGAGTTCCAGTGCCATGGTCTTGGTGACCTGCCAGATGCCACCCTTGGAGGCAGCATAGGGTGCGAGATGGCCGATAACTTCGAAGGCCAGCACCGAGGCGATATTGACGATCACGCCGCCCTGGCCTTGATCGACCATGCGCCGCGCCGCCGCCTGCGCCATGAAGAAGGCGCCCTTGAGGTTGGTGCAGACGACCTTGTCCCAGTCATCCGGCGTCTGCTCGAGAGCTGGCTTGGAGACCGCGACGCCCGCATTGTTGATCAGGATGTCGATCGGCCCGTGGTCCCGCTCGACCTGAGCGAGGCAGGTCTCGATCGATGCGGGATCGGTCACGTCCAGCCTCGCAACGCTCGCCGCCCCGCCGCTCTGCTCGATGCCACTCTTGAGGCTGTCGAGCTTCTCGACCTGGCGCGCCGCCAGCGCAACCTTGGCACCTTTTTCGGCCAGCACCTGGGCGAAGCGGTGACCGAGGCCCTGAGAGGCACCGGTCACCAGTGCAGCCTTGCCGCCGAGATCGAAGGGATCAGTCACGATCCATCCCCTTCAGCCATCCGCTCGGGCGGCATGCAGTAGCGAAAGGGATCAAGGTCGCTTTCGGCCTGCATATTGACCTCGCGCCTGGCGACGCTGCGGAGATGGACCTCGTCCGGGCCATCGATGAACTGCAAGGCTCGGCCCCAGCTCCAGAGAAAG
>JBCCIN010000297.1:0-6778 GCA_039028235.1 Pseudomonadota bacterium | reverse complement strand
CGAAGGCTTTCACGTGCCGGAAGGCGAGGTCTACACCGCGGTCGAAGCGCCCAAGGGCGAGTTCGGCGTCTATCTGGTCTCGGACGGTACCAACAAGCCCTATCGCTGCAAGATCCGCGCCCCCGGCTTCGCCCATCTCGCCGCCCTCGATCCGGTCTCCAAAGGCCACATGCTCCCGGACATCCCCGCGATCATCGGCGCCATGGACATCGTCTTCGGAGAAATCGACCGATGAAAGAAGGCGAGGCCTTCAGCTTCAACGAAGAGAACCTGGTGGAAGCCAAGAAGATCGTCGCGCGCTATCCGGAGGGCAGGCAGGCCAGCGCTGTTCTGCCGCTTCTCGATCTTGCGCAAAAGCAGGCGGGCGGGTGGCTCTCGACTGATGTCATGAACTACATCGCCGACTATCTCGGCATGCCCTATATCCGTGTCTACGAGGTCGCCTCCTTCTACGACATGTACAACACCAAGCCGATCGGGAAGGTTCAGGTGCGCGCCTGCACGACCACACCTTGCTGGCTCTGCGGCTCCGACGATGTCGTCCGCGCCTGCAAGGACGAACTCGGCATTGGCATCGGCGAGAGCACCGAGGACGGCAAGTTTTTCCTTCGCGAATTCGAATGCCTTGGCGCCTGCGCCAACGCCCCGATCCTCTGGGTCGACGACGATTTTTATGAGGACCTGGATTACGACAGCACCAAGAAGATCTTGCAGGACCTCAAAGCCGGCAAAAAACCAACACCGGGATCGGCCAAGGGCAGACAGGGTTCCATGCCGATCGAAGGCCGGACCACGCTCAACTCGATGACGGCTGAGGGTGGGGACGACTGATGCTGCAGGACAAGGACCGCATCTTCACCAATCTCTACGGCGATCAGTCGTCATCGCTGGACGCCGCCAGGAAGCGCGGTGACTGGGACGGCACGAAGGACATCATCGCCCGGGGCCGCGAAGCCCTGGTCGACGAGATCAAGGCGTCCGGCCTGCGCGGTCGCGGCGGCGCTGGCTTTCCGACCGGTCTCAAATGGTCCTTTATGCCCAAGGAGACGGACGGCGGCCCGGTCTATCTCGTGGTCAACGCCGACGAGAGCGAGCCCGGAACCTGCAAGGACCGGGAGATCATGCGCCACGACCCGCACAAGTTGGTCGAAGGCTGCCTGGTCGCCGGCGTCGCCATGGGCTGCACCGCTGGCTACATCTATATCCGCGGCGAGTTCATTGCCGAGGCGGCACGCCTTCAGACGGCTATCGATGAAGCGTATGACGCCGGCCTCTTGGGCAAGAACGCCTGCGGTTCCGGCTACGACTACGAGCTTTATCTTCACCGCGGAGCAGGCGCTTACATCTGCGGCGAGGAAACCGCACTCCTAGAAAGCCTTGAAGGCAAGAAGGGCCAGCCGCGCATGAAGCCGCCGTTCCCGGCGGCCTGCGGCCTCTATGGCCGGCCGACCACGGTCAACAATGTCGAGACCATCGCCGTCGCACCGACCATCCTTCGCCGGGGTGCCTCCTGGTTCGCGAGCTTCGGCCGCCCGAAGAACGAGGGTACCAAAGTCTATTGTATCTCCGGCCACGTCAATCAGCCCTGCACGGTCGAGGACGCCATGGGCATCCCGCTGAAGGAGCTGATCGACAAGCACGCGGGCGGCGTGCGCGGCGGCTGGGACAACCTGCTCGGCATCATCCCAGGCGGTGCTTCGGTTCCGGTCATCCCGAAGGAGATCTGCGACGACGTCCTGATGGACTTCGATGCCCTTCGCGAAGTGCAAAGCGGCCTCGGCACCGCCGGGGTCATCGTCATGGACAAGTCCACCGACATCGTAAAAGCGATCGCCCGGCTCTCGAAGTTCTACATGCATGAGAGCTGCGGTCAGTGCACCCCTTGCCGCGAAGGCACGGGCTGGCTTTACCGTATGCTGACCCGCCTCGGCGAGGGCAGGGGTGAGGTCAAGGAGCTCGATCTCCTGCAGGAGGTCACCAAGGAAATCGAGGGCCACACCATCTGCGCGCTCGGCGATGCCGCCGCCTGGCCGGTGCAGGGCCTGCTTCGCCATTTCCGCCCGGAACTGGAGCGCCGGCTTGAAGAATTCCAAAAGTCGGGAAGGGCCGCCTGAGCATGAGCGACACCATCACGCTTTCGGTCGATGGCGAGGAGGTCGAGGTCCCGAAGGGCTCGACCGTTCTGCAGGCCTGTGAGGCGGCCGGCCGCGAGATCCCTGTCTTCTGTTTTCACCCTCGACTTAATATCGCGGGAAACTGCCGTATGTGTCTGGTGGAAATGGAAAAATCGCCAAAGCCGATCGCGTCCTGCGCCATGCCTGCAGGTGACGGCATGGTCATCCGCACCGGCACGGAGATGGTGCACAAGGCGCGCCGCGGCGTGCTCGAAATGCTCCTGATTAACCACCCGCTCGATTGCCCGATCTGCGATCAGGGCGGGGAGTGCGACCTCCAGGACCTGACGCTCTTCTACGGGCCCGATCATTCGCGCTTTCAGGAAAACAAGCGCGCGGTCGAGAACAAAAATCTCGGCCCTCTGATCACCACCCACATGACCCGCTGCATCCACTGCACCCGCTGCATCCGCTTTGCGAACGAGATCGCGGGCGTCGAGGAGCTGGGCGCCACCGGCCGCGGCGAGCATATGGAAATCGGCACCTGGGTCGAGCGCGCGGTCATGTCCGAACTCTCCGGCAATATGATCGACATCTGCCCGGTCGGCGCCCTCAACTCCAAGCCCTACGCCTACACCGCGCGTCCCTGGGAGCTGAAAAAGACCGAATCGATCGACGTGCTCGATGCGGTCGGTTGCAATATCCGCGTCGACAGCCGCGGGCCCGCCGTCATGCGTATCGTCCCGCGCCTGAACGAGGAGATCAACGAAGAGTGGATTTCTGATAAGTCCCGCTTTTCCTTCGACGGCCTGAGAAAACGCCGCCTCGACGTGCCGATGGTGAAACGTGACGGCAAGCTTCAGCCTGCGAGTTGGAAAGAAGCGTTCGAGGCTATCGCGTCGAAGGTCAAGGGCCTGGACGGCAAGAAGATCGGCGCCGTCGTCGGCGACCTTGCCGACTGTGAGGCCATGACCGTCCTGAAGGACCTGATGGATGCCCTTGGCTCCACCAATGTAGACTGTCGCCAGGACGGCTCCAAGCTCACGTCAGAGCACCGTGGCACCTACCTCTTCAACACCACCATATCCGGCATCGAAGACAGCGACTTCTGCCTGCTCATCGGCACCAATCCGCGATTGGAGGCCTCACTTGTCAATGCCCGGATCAGGAAACGCCAGCGCATGGGTGGCTACACCGTCGCCCGCGTCGGTGAGCCCGCCGATCTGACTTATCCAGTCACCGAACTCGGTGCAGGCGGCCAGACGTTGGCCGAAATCGCCGACGGCACCCATGAGATCGCTGATGCACTCAAGAGTGCGAAGAACCCGATGCTCATCCTTGGTGCGTCAGCTGTCACGCGCTCCGATGGCAATGCCGTGCTGGCTGCGGTTCGGGACATCGTCAAACGCTACGGTTTTTTGAAGGAACAAGTCGACGGGGCCGACGCTTCGGCCTGGAACGGGTTCAACGTCCTGCACACTGCCGCCAGCCGCGTCGGCGCTCTGGATCTGAGCCTCGTGCCGGGCAAGGGTGGCCTTGATGTCGCCGGCATGATCAAGGCGGCGGGCAAGGGTGATCTTGAGGTGCTCTACCTCCTTGGCGCCGACGAGGTCGACGTCGATGCGCTCGGCGATGCCTTCGTCATCTACCAAGGGCATCATGGTGATGCTGCCGCCCCTAGAGCCGACGTGATCCTACCGGGTGCGGCCTACACCGAGAAGAACGCTACCTACGTCAACACCGAAGGCCGCCCACAGCGCGCGAAGCTCGCGGTATTTCCTCCAGGCGACGCCAAGGAGGACTGGAAAATCCTCCGCGCACTTTCCGAAGCGATCGGCAAGACGTTACCGCTGGACACGCTGTCCCAGGTGCGGGTCCGCATGGAAGAGATCGCACCGCAACTCGCCGACATCGACATGATCCAGCCGGCACCCTGGCAGGGCGTCGGTCGCGTCGGGAAATTCCTGGCCTCGCCGTTCAAGTCGCCGGTCGATGATTTCTATAGGACCGATCCGATCAGCCGTGCGTCCCCAACCATGGCAGCGTGCAGTGAACTGCACGCCGGTGACGAGAAGGGGACCGGCACCCATGGCTGAATTCTGGTCCGGTTTCCTCTGGCCGCTGATCTGGATCGTGCTGCAGATCGTCGTCATCCTGATCCCGCTTTTGCTCTCGGTCGCCTACCTCACCTACGCAGAGCGCAAGGTGATCGGCGCGATGCAGCTTCGCCAGGGTCCTATGGTGGTCGGCCCGATGGGGCTCCTGCAGCCGATCGCGGACGCCGTGAAGCTCCTCATGAAGGAGACCATCTTTCCGACCGGCGCCAACAAGGTCGTCTTCATCCTCGCACCCGTCATCACCTTTACCCTTGCGATGATCGGCTGGGCGGTGATCCCGTTCGGCGAGGGGCTGGTGATCGCGGACATCAATGTCGGCGTCCTCTACCTCTTCGCCATCTCGTCCCTCGGCGTCTACGGCATTCTCATGGCTGGCTGGGCATCCAACTCGCGCTATGCCTTCCTGGGCGCACTTCGTTCTGCGGCCCAGATGGTGTCCTACGAGATCGCGATCGGCCTCATCATCATCAACGTTCTGATCACGGCAGGTTCCCTCAACCTCTCGGACATCGTGCGCGCTCAGGAAGGGCTTTGGTATTTCATCCCGCACTTCCCGATGTTCATGATCTTCATCGCCTCGATCCTGGCCGAGACCAACCGCCATCCCTTCGATCTTCCAGAAGCTGAGGCTGAGCTGGTGGCCGGCTACAATGTCGAATATTCGTCCATGGGCTTCGCGCTCTTCTTCCTCGGCGAATATGCCAACATGATCCTGATGAGCGCGATGGCGGCGATCCTGTTCCTCGGCGGCTGGCTGCCGCCGATCGACATCGCGCCCATCAACTGGATCCCAGGGCCGATCTGGCTGATCCTCAAGATCTGCTTCGTGCTGTTCATCTTCATCTGGGCACGCGCCACCCTGCCGCGCTATCGCTACGATCAGCTCATGCGCCTCGGCTGGAAGGTCTTTTTGCCGCTGTCGCTGCTTTGGGTCGTCCTGACCTCGGGCTTTCTGGTCGCCTTCGACATGCTGCCGGAGTAGGGGAGAACGATGGCCTTTCTCGATCGCGCCGCCCGCACACTCCTCTGGCAGGAGCTGGTCTCCGGATTCGCGCTCACCCTGAAATATATGTTCAAGAAGAGCGTGACCCTGAACTACCCCTATGAAAAAGGACCACTCAGCCCGCGCTTTCGCGGCGAGCATGCGCTTCGTCGTTATCCCACCGGCGAGGAGCGCTGCATCGCCTGCAAGCTTTGCGAGGCGATTTGTCCGGCCCAGGCGATCACCATCGAGAGCGAGCCCAGGGAAGACGGCACGCGGCGCACCACGCGCTACGATATCGACATGGTGAAGTGCATCTATTGCGGCATGTGCGAGGAATCATGTCCTGTGGATGCGATCGTCGAAGGGCCGAACTTCGAATTCGCCACCGAGACGCGCGCGGAGCTTTTCTATAACAAGGAAAAACTGCTCGCGAATGGCGATCGCTGGGAGAAGGAAATCGCCGCCAACCTTGCGGCGGATGCGCCCTATCGATAAACCGGGACCCGCGAAGTCCACGGGCGACGATGTAAAGCTTGGCACGGCCCGTGCCCTGAGGAAGAGATGATCGTTCAACAGCTTGTCTTCTACCTGTTTTCCTTTGTCGCGATCGCCTCAGGCCTGATGGTGATCTCGGCCAGGAATCCGGTGCATTCCGTGCTGTTCCTGATCCTTGCCTTCTTCAATGCCGCCGGCCTCTTCGTTCTGATCGGCGCCGAGTTTCTGGCGATGGTGCTGGTGGTCGTCTATGTCGGCGCGGTCGCCGTCCTCTTCATGTTCGTCGTGATGATGCTCGACATCAATTTCGTGCGCATGCGCGAAGGCTTCATGCAATATCTGCCGATCGGCCTGCTGGTCGGCGCGATCCTGATGGTCGAGCTGATGATGGTGATCGGTAGCTGGGCACTGTCGCCCGAGGTCGCGAGCCTGGAGCGACCTGTGCCATCCGACATCAGCAATACGGAAGCCCTCGGCAACCTCCTCTACACCGACTATTTCTATCTGTTCCAGGCAGCCGGTCTGATCCTTCTGGTTGCGATCATCGGCGCGATCACGCTCACCCTTCGAAGCCGCCCGGGCGTGCGCCGCCAGGACATCGGCGAGCAGGTGCACCGCTCCGCCAAGGACGCGATCGAAATCAAGAAAATCCAGCCGGGGAGCGGTGCCTGATGGAGATGGCGGTCCCTCTCGGCCACTACCTGACGGTGGCGGCGATCCTATTCACGACGGGCATTTTCGGCATCTTCTTGAACCGGAAGAACGTGATCGTCATCCTGATGTCGATCGAGCTGATGCTGCTCGCCATTAACCTGAACTTCGTCGCCTTTTCCGCCTATCTCGGCGACTTGGCGGGGCAGGTCTTCACGATGTTCATCCTGACCGTCGCTGCCGCCGAGGCTGCGATCGGCCTGGCCATCCTCGTCGTCTATTTCCGCAATCGCGGCAGCATCGAGGTTGACGACATCAACCTCATGAAGGGCTGAGCCATGACCGCCGGCCTCATCGTTTTTTCTCCCCTGATCGGCGCGATCATTGCTGGGCTCTTCGGCCGTTTTATCGGTGAT
>JBCCIN010000296.1:0-6785 GCA_039028235.1 Pseudomonadota bacterium | reverse complement strand
GAAAAGCAGGCGCTTTACGACGTCGATCTCGACATTCCCGATCGTCAGGTGACAGCGCTCATCGGCCCTTCCGGCTGCGGCAAGTCGACCTTTCTTCGCTGCCTGAACCGGATGAACGACACCATCGACATCTGCCGGGTCCAAGGCGACATTCGCCTGGACGGCCGGGACATCTATGATAAGGCCGTCGACGTTGTGCAGCTTCGCGCCCGGGTCGGCATGGTGTTTCAAAAGCCGAATCCCTTTCCGAAGTCGATCTACGAGAACATCGCCTACGGGCCGACCATTCACGGCCTTGCCGGCGACAAGACCGAGATGGACGAGATCGTCGAAATCAGCCTCAAGGGCGCTGGCCTCTGGGACGAGGTCAAGGATCGGCTCGGCGACCCCGGCAACGGCCTTTCCGGCGGTCAGCAGCAGCGCCTCTGCATTGCGCGCGCGATTGCCGTAAGCCCTGAGGTGATCCTGATGGACGAGCCCTGCTCGGCCCTCGACCCGATCGCCACCGCCCATATCGAGGAGCTGATCGACGAGCTCAAGCAGAACTTCACCATCGCGATCGTCACCCACAACATGCAGCAGGCGGCTCGCGTCTCCCAGAAGACCGCGTTCTTCCATCTGGGCAAGCTGATCGAGCATGACGACACCGATCAGATCTTCACCAACCCCAAAGAGTCCATGACCCAGGACTACATCACCGGCCGCTTCGGCTAGTGGTGGCGTGGCCACATCATGGACTCGGACCGCCATAGCCTGGATTGGCGGTTTGCGGCCAAGTTTTCGTGAGTTGTTTTTCGAGTTCGTTGATTGAGCATAAGCCGAGGGTTCGGCGACTGAGGAACTGAGGAAGAGACTGATGGCGCAGCAAGCCGACGACCACCAGCATATCGTCAAATCCTATGACGACGAGATCAATGCGCTGCAGCGCCAGATCATCCAGATGGGCGGGATGGTCGAGAAGCAGGTTTCCGATGCGATCCGTGCCCTCAAGGAGCGCGACGTTGAACTCGCGGCCCATGTGATCGAGCAGGATGATCAGGTCGACCAGATGGAGGAGGACATCGACAAGGAGGTGATCCGGCTCCTGGCGACCCGCCAGCCCATGGCCGTCGACCTCCGTCTTGTCGCCATGGCGATGAAGATCTCGAACGATCTGGAACGCATCGGCGACTACGCCGCCAACATGGCGAAGCGCGCGCTGAGCCTAGCCGAGCATCCACCGCTGAAGCGGCTCTACACCATCCCCCATATGGGCCAGATCACCCAGGCGATGGTGAAGCAGATCCTGGACGCCTATGTCGAGCGCGACGCCGAAAGGGCCATGGCCGCCTGGCACCGCGACGACGAGGTCGACCAGCTCTACGAAAGCCTGTTCCGCGAGCTGATGACCTACATGATGGAGGAGCCGCGTAACATCCCCGTCTGCGTGGACCTCCTGTCGGTCGCCAAGCATGTCGAGCGCATCGGCGATCATGCCTGCAATATCGCGGAAAAGATCCATTACATGGTGCATGGCGAGCGCATCAACCGCATGCCGCTAGAGCAACATCAGGGATAAGCGATCGATGATGCAGCCTCTGGTCCTGATCGTCGAAGACGAGGCCCCTCTTCAGGAACTTCTCACCTATAATCTCCAGCGCGCCGGTTTCGACGTCGAACAGGCCTTCGACGGTGATCAGGCCCTCGGTCTGGTCGCGGAGCGCACCCCCGATCTGATCCTGCTGGACTGGATGCTTCCCCACGTCTCCGGCATCGAGCTTTGTCGGCAATTTCGACGAAAATCCGAAACCACCAATGTCCCGATCATCATGCTCACAGCCCGCGCCGAGGAAGCGGACAGGCTGCGCGGACTGAACACGGGCGCCGACGACTACGTCACGAAACCGTTCTCCGTCGAGGAGCTGATCGCCCGCATGCGCGCGGTTCTGCGCCGTGTGCGCCCGGCCTTCGCCGAGGAACTCCTGTCGTTCGCCGACCTCACCATGGACCTCGCCTCCCACCGCGTCCTGCGCGGCAACGAGGAGGTTCACCTGAGCCCCACCGAGTTCCGCCTGCTGCGTCAGCTCCTGGAACGTCCGGGCCGAGTTTTCTCGCGCGATCAATTGCTTGATCTGGTCTGGGGCCATGATCAGGACGTCGAACTGCGCACCGTGGACGCCACCATCAGGCGCCTCCGCCGCGCCCTGAACGAAGGCGGCCGCACCGACCTTCTTAGAACCGTCCGCGCCGCCGGCTACGCCCTCGACCACAGCGAGGCGCAAAAGCACACGGCCTGACCTTTCTGCGGCCCTCCTGCTGATCGGATTTGTCACATCCGGCTAAGAACGCTAAGAGCCGCCGAAAGGCTTCACGATTGGAGCGATGAGCGGGTGCCAGCTCGATGACCGCCATACGTGATCAGACAGAAGCGTTCGGTCTTCGCCTCTTTCTCCGAGGTGTTAGAACGCTTGGCATCAAACGCGCGTCCGACCTTGGCAACCGGCTCTTGCGTTTGCTCGGTCCGCGCTCGCCGCGCCACTCTAAGGTGATGCACAATCTGGACATCGCCTTCCCCGACAAGGACGATGCCTGGCGCAAGCGGACGGCGGTCGCCATGTGGGGCGATTTCGGACGGAGTCTCGCCGAATACGCCTATCTTCCGGACCTTTGCGGGAACGTCGAGGGCTCCAGGATCGACGTCGTCGATCATGCCGGCACGGAGGCGCTCGCGCGCGAGAAAAGGCCGATCGTCTTCGTCGCAGCACATCAGGGCAACTGGAACCTTCCGGCCGTCGTCGGCCTGCGTACCGGCCGGCGGCTGAGCGTTCTCTACCGCAGACGCAAGAACCCGCATCTCGAAGCCGTGATCGAGCACTGGCGAAACCAGATGCCATGCGGCTTCATCGATGTCGGCACGCGCGCCCCAAAAGCCATGCTCGACGAACTCAGGCGCGGCAACTGCATCGGCCTGTTCATCGATCGCCGCTCACGCGACGGCGAGCAGCTTCCGTTCTTTGGCCTCGACACACCCACGCCGACGATCGCCGCGAGGCTGGCCCTCAAGACCGGCGCCGCTTTCGTTCCCGTCAGGACCGAGCGTCTGCCCGGCGTCCGTTTCCGTATCTCGCTCTACCCGATGATCACACCCGATGCCGACGCGGCCGACGACCGTGACCGCGCGCGCCAGATGACCGAATCCGTGAACCGCCTGTTCGAAAGCTGGATCCGCGAACATCCCGAACAATGGCTGAGCACAGCGAAGCGCTGGCCAAAGGAAACGGCCGGGACGTTCTTGAGCGCAAAGACTGATTCGCTTGCGCTCTAGTTGGAAGAAACCCGTCCGAAAACTTTTTCGCACGCTTGTCGGGGCGGATCGAAACTGACACCAACCGGCTTTCGGAAATCCTCTCGCCAGAACGGCATGTTCTTGTCGTTGAAGCTACCGTGCGTGATCGGGTTCCAGCTCAGCGCGCCGCTGCCGTCGTCGGCCTCGGCTGCCTGGCGATCGAACACTCGGTAGAGACTCCAGTGCCGCGCCTCTCTTGGAAAGAGATGCTTCGTCTGCCGGAGGTTGCGCCATTGACCGACGGTGCGATCGGGAAGCGTCTTGGGCTGTTCCAGATATTCGTCGATGTAAGAGAGTAGCGAACCGGACAAGAGCGCACCGCCTGCTGTGCGCTCGAGCGCGTCATTCAACGGATGCAGCATGAGATTGTAGAACCTTGTGCATCCTTGATTGCGCACGAGCACCGGCGAGACGGCTTCAGCGCTCGCGCGCACTGACGCAGCCCCCGCCATGTAGACGATATTGCTATAAGGCAGATCGGGAAAAGCGTTCAGTGCCTCGTTGATAACGATCGTGCCCATGCTGTGCCCGATCAGCGTAAGCCTCAGTGTTTGCAGCTTATCGCGCTCGTTGCGTTCCAGAGGGCAGTCGTCGTCGCCCTCGATGCAGGCGTACAGCCATTCGAAGAACTGGCCAAACGCGCCTGACCCTTGCGGATGACAGGTTTGACGCGCGTGGGCGTCCTTTTCGTAGCCTTGGACGCAATCGACGGCACGCCCGCCGTCGATCACGATGTTATGTTCCTCGGGGAATTCGTCCCTACTGCGAAAGGCGGTGCGGCTGCGCCGGACCATATTGCGCCAAAGGGCAAAGCCTGGCCCGATGGCCGGCGTGGTAACGAGGCGAACGGGGGTCAGGCCGAAATAGATCGCTTGATCGGTCGTACGCGACAGCAGACTGTTGCGCGTCGAGATATCGACGCCGTCCTCGAAATAGAGGTTGTTGTTGGCGTCGATGCGGCCTACGCCGCCGGGCGTCTTCGAAATCGGGATGAGATGATCGTCGACCCGGACGTTAAAGCCGGCATTGTCGCGAAAGAACGTTGCGCGCGCGCTTTCGATTGCCGAGGTCGACCAGGCGCCGGGCGTGGCGGCGATGCCGAGCAGCAGGTCGTTCAGCGGTCGGATCGGCACTGAAGCCAGGGTCGGCCATGCGGAGGTTTTGGTGTAGCGGCCGGCGCGAACATGCAGCCAGTCTTCGAAATAAGTGTCGAAGGGTCCGGTCGGCCAGGGCATGTAGACGGGATAGTAGCCATCAGCCATGACGTGCCGATAGCTGTCGAACGCCGTCTGCAGCACTGCGTTCTTGGTGTTCAGTCCCCCGTTGAAGTAGAGCATCAGCTCGAGCGGCTCGCTTGCCGCCGCGGCGCCGTAGCGTGCCGCATGCCAGGCGAGAGCGCCGCGCATCACACATTTGAACCGTCCCCGCGTATTGCGATCAAAGGTGTTGCCGCCCTCGTCCTGATATCCCTTGATAAAGGCGCCGAGGCACTGATCGTTGACGGTCTGAACGTCCGAAACGCGATCCGTCTTCGCCGGTGGCACGAGTTCGCGCACTCTGTTCACGGTGCTCTTCACACCGCTTCCCTGATATTGATAGACATGCGCCAGAAGAGCGAGGTTGGTCGTCTCCGGCGCCTGGTTGGCGAGTGGTGGCAGCGGCTGCCAGTTGGTTGAGCATCCCGCAATCAAGAGAAGCGTCGCGACCGCGGCACAGCGCGGAAAGATCGGGCGTGGCCCGGCTGTCGAACTCGCTAACCCTCTTAAAATGGCTCTTTGAAAATTGATCATATCCCGTCTTTCAAAGCTAAAGGCACTGGAAGTAGTGACCCAATAAATCGATTTGCCAGCGTAATTGATGTTATTCTTGAGTGGCTCTGTCCAGTGCTTTCTCAGCTTGACGGTGATGAGGAGGCTCTTAGCCCATATAGCGCGATCCCGCAGGCGACCGAGACGTTCAGGCTCTCGATGCGCTCACTGATGGGTAGCCGCAACAGCAGATCGCATTTCTCTGTGACGAGCCGGCGGATGCCCGATCCTTCGGCGCCGAGCACGAGTGCGAGTTTTTCGAACTTGGGCGCTTGGTCAAGGGTCTGCGCCCCGCAGCCGTCGAGCCCGGCGCGCCAATAGCCGAGATCTTTGAGCTGGTCGAGCGCGCGCGCGACGTTGGTGACCTCGACGATCGGGACCATGTCGAGCGCCCCCGATGCCGCCTTCGCCGTGGCTCCGCCGAGCTCCGCGCTTTGCCGGTGCGGGACGACAACGGCGCGAACCCCGAATGCGACCGCGGAGCGCAGGATGGCACCGAGATTGTGCGGATCGTTCACCCGATCCAATACCAAGGTGATATGGCCTTGACTTGGGTTGGTGTCTTTTCCCGACTCCGGCGCCTCGATCGCGCAAGCTTTTTCCAACGACAGAGAGGGCAGGGGAGCGACCGCAAGGGCGATGCCCTGATGCACCACATGCTCGCCGAGTCTGGCATCCAGGTCCGCGCGGTCGACCCGCTGGATCTCAGGCGCCCGCTTGCGCGCCGTCACGTCCAGTCTCTCCAGCATCTCGTCGGTTGCCAGCAGGCGGTGACAGGTGCGTCTCGGATTGAGCAGCGCTGCCTCCACCGCATGCCGCCCATACAACCAAAGCCTCCCGCCGCTGCCGCCGGCAGTTGGTCGACTGGGTGGTGATTGGACATGGGCCGGCTTCGGCTTGTCTCGGTGCCGCGTTGTAGGAGGGGAGGAGCGTCGTTTTTTGGCGGCGGGGCGGGCGCTTGCCGGTCGTTTGGGCATAATCCAGAGAAATCCTCGGCGTTAAGGGGCACCCTTATTGACAAAGGCTGGGCATTATCGATACTCGCGGCGTTCTTTTCCCTTCCGGGCAAGGATTTGGCAAGGGTAGGGGAGGGGTGGCCGAGTGGTTAAAGGCAGCAGACTGTAAATCTGCCCGCGTACGCGTACGTAGGTTCGAATCCTACCCCCTCCACCAAGTCAAGCGTTGCCGGAAGAGAGAGCATGCCGTTGATGGATCGATGGTTGACATCGCACCATGAGCGACGACATGAGCAGGTTGATAAAACCAAGCAAACGCAGAACGTGTCTCGGATCGTTTGGGCGGCGTTTGTGCGGGTGTAGCTTAATGGTAAAGCCCCAGCCTTCCAAGCTGGTTACGTGGGTTCGATTCCCATCACCCGCTCCAGCCCCCGCCTGATCTTTCCAGATGCTGCGATGGGTTGCAGTCAAGGATCATGAGCAATGGCGAAAGCGAAGTTTGAGCGTAACAAGCCGCATGCGAATATTGGCACGGTTGGTCATGTTGACCATGGCAAGACGACGCTGACGGCGGCGATCACGAAGGTTTTGGCTGAGGCTGGTGGAGCTGAGTTTTCGGCTTATGATTCGATTGACAAGGCGCCTGAGGAGAAGGCGCGCGGTATCACGATCAATACCGCTCACGTCGAATACGAG
>JBCCIN010000295.1:0-6786 GCA_039028235.1 Pseudomonadota bacterium | reverse complement strand
CGCTGACCGAAGACGAAACCGCCGCCTTCGACGCCGCCCTCGAACCGGTGGCTCAGCGTTGGGTCGACGAGGTCACAGCCAACGGCATCGACGGCGCCGCCCTGGTTGAAAAGGCACGCTCCCTCATCCAAAAGCACGCCTCCCGCTAAGGGGCGACCCGCCCCGTGGGTTACCTGGACTTCGCCAGGCGGGCGATTCATGGATGGGCGCTCATGGGCGGGGTGCTGCTTCTCGGGATCATCCTGGTGAACGTGCTCTCGGTGATCGGCGGCGTCGTCTGGCGGCCGTTTCCCGGCGATTTCGAGACCACCCAGATCGGCGTCGCCGTCGCCGCCTTCGCGTTTTTGCCCTACTGCCAGCTCGAAAACGCCAACGTCACCGCCGACATCTTCACCGCACGCGCCTCGGAGAGGACCGTCGGCCATCTGCGAAAGCTCGCCGCCGGCATCGCACTCGCCTTTAGCCTCATCCTCCTTTGGTGCATGTTCCAGGGGATGGTGGACCAGCGGCAATATGGCTACACCACCGCCATCCTGAGCTTCCCCGTCTGGCTCGCCTTCCTCCCCATCCTTCTGTCACTTGTCCTCCTCGCGATCGCCTCCGTCATCACCCTGTTGGACAGAGGTGAGTTACCCCACCGCGGGTCGCGGCCGTGACGGAGGCGGTGTCGCTCGGCGTCATCGGTCTCGCCGTGCTCGTCGCACTGATCGCGATCAGGATGCCGATCGCCTACGCCATGATTCTGGTGGGCGGGGTCGGCGTCGCCATCGTCAACGGCCCGGCGCTCTTGCTGAACCAGCTGAAAACCCTCGCCTATGGCCAGTTCTCGATCTATGACCTCTCGGTCGTGCCGATGTTCGTGCTGATGGGCGCGATCGCCTCGAAAGCCGGTCTCAGCCAGGCCCTCTTTCGCGCCGCCAATGCCTGGCTCGGCTGGCTCAAAGGCGGTACCGCCATGGCGGCGATCGCGGCCTGCGCGGGCTTCGGCGCCGTCTGCGGCTCGTCCCTCGCGACCGCCTCCACCATGGGCAAGGTCGCTCTTCCCGAGCTCCGCCGCTACCGTTATTCAGGCGCGCTCGCCACCGGCTCACTTGCCGCAGGCGGCGTCCTCGGCATCCTGATTCCGCCCTCGGTGGTCCTGATCATCTACGCGATCATCGTCGAGGCCAACATTGTCACCATGTTCGCGGCCGCCCTGATCCCGGGCCTCCTCGCCGTCATTCTCTTTCTGCTCACCATCGCCCTCTACGTTCTTATCAGGCCGGACGCCGGTCCCGCCCATGGCACCGAAGACCGAGCCGAATTCCTCGCCGCGACGCTGGGCGTCGTGCCGGTACTGGTAATTTTCGGCCTGGTCCTTGGCGGCATCTATGCCGGCTTCTACAACCCCACCCCCGCCGCCGCCGTCGGCGTTTTTCTCGTACTTTGCTACGGAGTCCTAAAACGCACCGTCGGCCTCCGATCCCTGACCGATGCGCTCAAGGAAACCGCCGGCACCACCGGCATGATCTACCTGATCCTGCTGGGCGCCGAGCTCATGAAAATTTTCATGTCCCGCATCGGTCTTCCGCAGGCGATGGCGGAATGGGTGGTCGCCTCAGGCATGGAGCCGATGACCGTGATGATCCTCCTCCTGATCGCGCTCATCTTCCTCGGCTGCTTCATGGACAGCCTCTCCATGATCCTCCTGGTGATCCCGTTTTTCTGGCCGGTCCTGGTCGAAATCAATGGCGGCCTCTACCAAGGCGCCGAGGGCGCCGGCTTCAACATGAGCACCGAAGACCTCAAGATCTGGTTCGGTATTTTGGCACTTATCGTCGTCGAACTCGGCCTCATCACCCCACCCGTCGGCATGAATGTTTTTGTGATCTCAGCCATGGCCGACGACACGCCGATGATCGACACCTTCAAAGGCGTCGCCCCCTTCTTCGGCGCGGAGCTGGTGCGGGTGGTCCTTCTGCTAGCCTTCCCGGCGATTACGCTCTGGCTGCCGGGGTGGTTGAGTGGTTGAGGCAAGCTTTAGTGATAGCTCCGCAAGCTCTCTTTGCTTGTTTCCCTATTCCAGAACTCGGATGCAGCGAAAGCCAAGGTTGAGGCGTCTGTTTCCAGGCTCGCTCGCATAGCGGGAGGCGGAACGCACCATCCGCGAGTCGTAATTCCAGGCCCCGCCGCGCACGACGCGAGACCTTGCATTAGGGAAGAGCCTGGGGCGGCCATCGGTTGGTGCGTAGTCATAACTGGCTTTGTAGTGATCTTCGCACCATTCCCAGACATTGCCGTGCATATCAAAGAGGTTAAACGCATTGGCTGGGTAGATGCCAACCTTAGTTGTCTTGCCGACATTGTGATCGTAATTGGCCTTTTTCTTATCGATCGTCTCGCCAAACGTATAGGCAACCTCTGACTTCGCCCGACAGGCATACTCCCATTCAGACTCGCTTGGCAGACGATACCAACAGCCTGTCTTGTTGCTTAGCCAGGCGCAATAAGCTGTTGCATGGTCCCAGGAGACGTTTATGACTGGCCGCTGTTCGCGACCCCAGCCCTTATCATCCGGCCTATCGCGGCTTGTCGCTTCGCAGAAATGATCGAACGCCTCGAAGGTGATGGGACAACGACCGAGAGAATAGGGCTTTGCAATCGTAACTGGATGCAATGGACTCTCGCTATCAAAACGACCGTTCTCGTCGTCAGGAGAGCCCATCAGGAATTCGCCCGCCGGAATCACCACCATCTCCGGGCACCAAGATTCATCGATGTCGCGGAAGATACGTCCGGGAGTCCAGAGGTTGTCTGAGGCCAGTGGCTCAGCCTTATCGAATTCTGCAGCTAGCCCAACTTCAACTATTCGCCTTTTCTTCGGCTGATTTGCCTGTTTCCGACGGAGCCAGCCAATGAGATGATTGAGCCAGGCAAGGCTGTCGGTGCTACAGGCGACTAGGCCTTTCAGCATCATCTGATGACTCAAGATGAACTGCGTGGAGGCTTGGCCGGCCGCGTTCAGCGCTTCGATACTGGCACCGACGAGTCCGCTTCCAAGCGCGGTGCCGACTGCCACGCCGCCGATGATCCCGCCCGCCGCATGGTTGCCGACATAGGCGGCCGCTTTGCCGGCCGTCGACAGAAAATTTCGATTGGTAGTCTCTGATATAATCGCCGTGCGTTCGGGATAGCGGCCTTTCCCGAACTCGTCGCTGGCCTCGGCGATCACCTGCTTGACGGCATCCGTTGCCAGGTCGGTGCTGTCCTCGATCGCCTCTTTGAACGCCTGAACCGCCGCCTTCTGCCGCTCCTGCTCCTCTCGGGTCGCCTGATAGCGATCCGCCATGGCCTGAAGTGCGCGTCCCTCCTCGGTCGACAGCATGAACGGCCCGTGGAGATTGAGCAGATCGTTCAGCGCCGCATGCTGATCGTCCTCCAGGCTCGGCTCCAGCCGATCGACCTCGCGCGTCGCTGCGTCCGCCAGATTCTGCAATCGCTGACCATGACGCCAGATGTCGGTGTACTGAACGTCGACGAGCGGCCGGTCGATGGAGCCGCGATAGGCGCGGATAGTATCGAGCACGAACCCCAGCGTGTTGTGTCCGGACGATCCAAGCAGCCGGTCGCAGGCTTCGATCAGCCCTGCTTTGAGCGAGTTCAGCCGCGCCTCATTCTCATCCGCATCATGCGGCTCATCCGGCGCCCGATCGATCAGCCCGTCTTCGTTGATGCGAAAGCGGACGCCTGGACCTTGTTCGGGGATGTCGGGTGGCGCGTCGCTGACGATACGTTCGGAAGTAACCTTGATCCGCTCGGCCAATTCCAAAGCTAGTTGCTGGATGCGTTTGACGTCATAGGCATCTTTTATCACCTCCCGCCAATCTGCGGGGTCATGCTCATAAAGAGCTTGAGCGACTATGTTCCTGTCACGCTGTTTCTCATCCTCCAATTTCTCCGTGTGACGCAAATACACCGGAAAAACTAGATCTCGTCGCCCAGACCTGATTTCCAAATTGAGGAAATCAAATGTCTCATCTAAGCATTCTGTACTTTCGAAAAAAAATGGGGCTAGGAGTGGAATTAAAAAACAATTGTCGCTTTGTGCGTATTTGACGCGGTGTAGCGAATCCCAGTCGAAGAAATCGGCATCCGCTTGCAACACGATTTCCGAAGACGTGCCGAGCGAAGCCCGGATTGCTTTTGCAATCTCATCGCATAAATCGGAAATACCAGCTCGCACGAGCTCATCATAATCGGCGCGGGCATAACTTATCAGTACTTGCTTTGGTTTATCGGCCATGAGCACTGAATTCTCTGAGTCCAACTCTGAATACGTTAGTCTGCTAGTATCAGAAAAATCACGTTCTCTCTATACGCCGTTCCGTCGCCCGATCGAAAAGATGGGCGTGGCTGGTCTCCGCCTTGATGCCGACGGTCTCGCCGATCGCCTTTCGCATATGCCTTGAGCCGCGGGCGGCGATGTGCTGGTCGCCGGCGGTGATGGTGACCAGGACGGACTCGCCGGTGAGTTCGGTGGCGTAGACCGGCGCGTCGAAATCGCCCTGGCCGGCTTCGACGACGGTGAGGTCTTCGGGGCGCACGCCCAAGACGAGGTTCGTCCGGGTGTCGCCTCCGACATTGGGTACGCGGATGCCTTCGGCCTCGAACGCGCCGTTGTTGGTGCTGCCGACGATGAGGTTCATCGCTGGTGAGCCGATGAAGCCGGCGACGAAGAGGTTGGCGGGGCTGTCGTAGATTTCTTCGGGCGGGGCGAGCTGCTGGATGACGCCGTGGTTCATGACGGCGACGCGGTCGGCGAGGGTCATCGCTTCGATCTGGTCGTGGGTGACGTAGATGGTGGTGGTGGCAAGCTCATGCTGCAGATGTTTCAATTCGGCGCGGGTCGACACCCGCAGCTTGGCGTCCAGGTTGGACAAGGGCTCGTCCATCAGGAACACCTTGTGCTCACGGACGATGGCGCGGGCGAGGGCTACGCGCTGACGCTGTCCGCCGGAGAGTTGTCGCGGTTTGCGGTCTAGCAGTTCGCCGAGTTGCACGCGCCGGGCGGCGAGGGCGATGCGGTCGTCCCATTCGGACTTGGGAACACCGCGCACCTTCAGCGGATAGGAAATGTTTTCGCGCACGGTCATGTGGGGGTAGAGGCCGTAGTTCTGAAAGACCATGGCGACGTCCCGGTCTTTTGGCAGGTCGTCATTGACCATGCGGTCGCCGATCCAGATTTCTCCCGATGTCGGCTCCTCCAGCCCCGCCACCATGCGCATGGTCGTCGTCTTGCCGCAGCCCGAAGGGCCGAGCAGCACCAGAAACTCTTTGTCCCGGATGTCGAGCGACTGGTTGTCGACGCCAACCACATCGCCCCAGCGCTTTGTAATGTTTTCCAGACGAACCCCGGCCACTAGCGCACCGCTCCCATCGTCATGCCCTGGACGAAATGCTTCTGAATGATCAGTGCCAAAACAAACATCGGCAGCATGATGATGATGCCGGCAGCGGCGAGGAGGTTCCAGAGGTCGCCTTCCTCCGCTTTGAAGAGGGCGAGGCCGACGGGGAGGGTGACGGCCTTGTTGGTGGTGAGGATCAGCGCGAACAAAAAATCATTCCAGGCGATGATGAAGCAGAAGATGGCTGCGGTGATGATGCCGGGTGCCGCCATGGGGAGGACGATGTTGCGGATGACCTGCCAGCGGGTCGAGCCGTCGACGAGAGCGGCTTCCTCGGTGTCCATGGGGATGCCGTCGATGAAGCCTTTGATCATCCAGACGGCAAACGGCATGACGATCGAGAGATTGACGATGATCAGGCCGAGGCGCGTGTCGAGAATGCCGAGGTCGCGGAACATGAGGAAGAAGGGGAGCACGATGACCACAGCCGGCACGAACTGTGTCGCCAGGATCATGACGAACATGATGCGCTCGCCCTTCAGCCGAAAGCGCGAGAACGAATAGGCCGCCATGGTGGCGAGCGGGATCGCGATCAGCACCGTCACGAAGGCGACGATGGTCGAGTTGAACAGCTTTTCGTGCAGGTCGTAGGGGGATTGGAAGACGGTCTCGAAATTCTTGAAGGTCGGCGTGAAGAACAGCTTTAGCTGATAGACATCGACGTGGGTCTTGAACGCTGCCATGGCGATCCAGAAGATCGGGATCATCATCACGGCGGCGACCAGCAGCACGAGGGCATCGCGGATGCCGGCGTAGACCTTTTGCTTCTGTTTATTTGAAACGGCCATGGCCTAGTCCCGTCTGAACACGTAGCGCGTGTAGAGAAACGTGAGCACGATCATGGGCAGGACCATGATCCAGGCGATCGAGGCGGCGAAGCCCATGTCATAATACTTGAAGCCGTTGAAGTAGGCGTAGTGGGCGAGGGTCTGTGTCGCGGTGCCGGGGCCGCCATTGGTCAGCATGTAGATCTGATCGAACGTCTTGATCGAGAAAATCGACTTCAGGATGGTGACGATCGCCAGCACCGGCATGAGCTGCGGGAGCGTCACGTCCTTGAACGCCTGCCAGCCGGAAGCGCCATCCACATAAGCCGCCTCGATCGTCTCCCTGGGCAGGGCGGCGATGCCACCGATCAGCACCAGCGTGATGAACGGTATCCACCCCCACACATCCGCCATCACGCAGACGGCGAAAGCGAGTGTCGGATCGGACAGCCAGGCGACCTGGAACTACCGCTGATGAAGTCAGCAAAGACAAGGCAACCCCATTGACTACCTTGAAGGCGGTCCCACTTAAACACGATGTTGTAGTCAGCCACCTCCTTGGGGGAGAAATTGAT
>JBCCIN010000294.1:0-6817 GCA_039028235.1 Pseudomonadota bacterium | reverse complement strand
TGTCGAACATCGAGGTGATCGTCTTCGCGGGATCGCGAATGAGAAAACTGTGGGTGAAGAGATCCAGCATCTCCTCGGTCCACATATGATCGACATAGTGAGGAAAGTCCTTGGAGAATACCGGCGCCTCGGCGGCGGTCGTCTTCAGTTTTTCCAGCACGGTTTCGAGCGTGAGGCCGGGGGTTCGAATGCTGTCCGGCGTCGCTCGCGGCCAGAGCGGGGTCTCGCCCTGATACCAGGCCTCGCCAAAGGGCTCGTGAAAGCAGGTCATGTCGCCGCGCTGGCGCATCATCCATTCGAACGCCGTGGAGGTCGACCGGGGAACCGCCCAAAGTGCAAGGATTTTGTGTGTCACGTCGGGCTCCTCAGGACAGGGTCGACAGCAATCGCCCGTGGGTGCCCGTTGGTGCAAGGCCAAGCGTCTTGAAGATCCGCCAGTAGAGGGCGGCATCGGAGGATACGATCGGCTTTCCGACCAACGCCTCAAGGCCGACCTCGCGCGAAATCATGCGCTCGGGAAGACCGTCGGCGCGCCGGAAATTGGGCATGCCATTGACCACATAGGCGTCGACGTCGGGTGCTCGCTCGGCGACCCGCTGCATCGACTTCGCCGCCATCTCGTCCGGGAAGATCCAGACCTGGTCGTTCACCTGTTCTTGGGTGTCGTAGAGACCGAGATCGACGAAGTTACCGGCATAGACCAGATCGAAACCCGACTGTCTCAAGAAGCGGGCGATGCCGTCCCGCCAGTCCGGCCAGTAGTAGACCGAATTCAGCGCGATTCGCTCCGCGCCAAGCTCACGCAGGCCCTCCACCAGGCACATGCCCGCCATGTGCAGCGGCGTCTGGTAGCGATCGCTCAGCCGATCGCAATAGTCGCGGATATCATCGGGCGTCGTCCCGGTCGCATGGACCCAATTGGTGCCGACCTGCCCGCAGACATCGACACCGCTATTGGCCATACATTCGACGAACTCTTCGAGAAGATGAAAGTTCTTGCGGCGCTGCTCGAGCTCATGGGTATAGCCGGGCAGATGCATCAAGCGACCATGCACGCCGACCGTCTCAGGCGCGATCTTCAGGAAATCTGTCGGGGCAGCGTCGAAGTCGTGCGGTGGCGCCGTAAAGCCGATCTGATGCGGAAAGAGCTTCTTCGCGGGATCGAACCAACGTACCGGCTTCTTGTAGTCGCTCATGACTGCACTCCCAATTTCGAACGGTCGACGTCACGATCCCGACGGCGCATGGCAGCATGGTGCGCGCCGCACTGTTTGCGGCTATGTCCGCTGCCCGCCAGGACAGACTGGCATGGCTGTCGGTCACCATCAGTTTGACGCATAGGCACTGGGCCTTGGCAAGCTCAAGGGGAGATGTCGGGGCCTCATTTAACGACGACGATCCAGAGGCGAGAAAAGACTCGATTGCGTCGTGAGCCGGCGTCGTGATCCCGATGCTTGGATCGTGCCGATTGCGATCCTTCGGACGACTCGGTAGCAATCGGGCAATGTTTGGAACATTCAGACGTTTCCAGCGGAGCGCGACATGTCAGCAGGCGGGCCGGTGCTGCGTATCTTCGAGGTTCAAACCAAACGGGGCTGTGTCGACAAGCTCTTGGAGAACTTTGCCACGACATCCGCCGACGTCGTCCGAGACCAGCCCGGCAACAAGGGGTACTTCTTCGGCCGCTGCGTCCAGGGCGGCGAAGACGTCGTCCTGTTCGTCTCCGTCTGGAAGGACCTGGAGGCGGTCAAGGCTCGATTTGGCGAGGAATGGGAAAGCTCCTACCTGCCCTCAGGCTATGAAGACCTGATCGAGGCGTGTTCGATCCGCCATTTCGATCTGAGCTCAGGCTGGCACGTGCAAGATTTATGACAGGGATCGAAAACCACGTGCAGGTTCCGACGTTGACGACCGAGCGGCTCATCTTGCGCGCCAACGTGCCGGCGGATTTCGACGCCTATGCTGCCTTCTATGCGTCGGACAGGGCTGCCTTGAGGGGCGGCATGAAGTCTCGTCCGCAAGCCTTCATCCAGTTCTGTGCGGAGATCGGGCATTGGGACGTTCGTGGCTACGGCTTTTGGGCCGTCGAGGAGAAAGAGACCGGCGCCTATTGCGGACAGGTCGGGTGCTGGTTTCCCGAGGGCTGGGCGGCAAAGGAAATCGGTTGGCTTGTGATGGCGGAGCATGAAGGAAAGGGCTTTGCCTATGAGGCGGCGCTGAAGGCGCGTGCCTATGCCTACGACGTCTTGAAATGGAAGGAGGCGGCGAGTTGTATCGCTGAGGGTAACGAGCGCTCAATTCGATTGGCAGAACGAATGGGCTGTACCTTCGAGCGCCGGCATCCTCGCGAAGGTCTGCCGGATCATCTGGTGTATCGACACCCACCGCCAGGATGAGTGGTGCCTGATCGACAGAGATCACAAGCAGTTACCGCCGCCACTTGATGTCTGCCCAGGGTCCTGGTCGTGCAGGATGAACGTGTCGGGCAATTCCGATTGAAAGCGGCCCATTTTGGCAAGGGCCGGTGACGGCGACGTTTCGCCCAGACTTGTTGTCCACCTGGTTGGAATTGCCTGCAAACGAGCTAAGTATAAGGCGTCGCTCCGTCTGATGCCCTCATATCAGCCAAGCGACGGAAAACTTGACGAGGAGGGATAGCCTTGACGACCGTCTTGCATAATCGCCGCAGCCTCCTGGCGGCTGGTGGCTGCGTTGTGGCGGCTGGGGCAGCCGGCCTTCTTGTGCCCGCCCACGCGCAAGGCCTCGCACCGACACCCTCGATGCGCGGCGGGTCCAACAATTACCACCCGGGCGCGCCTATCGTGGACCGCATCGGCGGCGGGGGTTTTTGGATGTCCGGCACCGTACGACGTGCGGGCGACGGGGCTCCGCTCGCGGGTCAGCGTATTCAAATATGGGCGCACACGACCGAAGGGCACGAGCGAGACCCGCATAGCCACGGGGCCACGCTGACTGACGAGAACGGCAAATTCCGTCTGGAGATGCCGCAGATCGTCCCGGCCTTCGGCCAGCCGCATGGTCACCTCGCCTATGACAGCGGCGAATTCGAAACCGTCTTTCTGCGTCCAGTGATGCCGAGTTCAAGTGACACCAGCCTCGAGGCGCACTTCGTGCTCCAGCCGGTCTGACCGGCTTGCCTTCAAAGGACATGGGAAGGGCCCGGGTCATTCTGATCTGGGCTGCGCTTGCGGCTGCATTGGCCGTGCCGATCGCCGCCGCTGCGATGAGCCCGCTGCTGGCATGGCGTGACCCCATCTATATCGCGGCTGGATTTGCGGGTGTTATCGCGCTCGGTCTCATGCTCGTTCAGCCCCTGCTGATTGGCGGATATCTGCCGGGATTGGCAGGCCCTTACGGACGACGCGTCCATCGCTGGACCGGAGGTTTGCTGGTCCTGGCAATGGTGATTCACATCGGCGGCCTTTGGATTACCAGCCCGCCGGATGTGATCGATGCGCTTCTCTTCGTGTCGCCGACGCCATTCTCCGCCTGGGGCGTAATCGCCATGTGGGCCGTCTTTGCCGTCGCGCTCATGGTCACATTCCGCCGGCGACTACGCCTGCGACCGCGAACCTGGCGCCGCGGTCATACGTCCTTGGCGGTGGTGATCGTTGTCGGAACGGTAGTCCACGCCGTTCTCATCGAGGGGGCGATGGAGACGATATCGAAGGTCGCCCTTTGCGCACTCGTCCTTGCAGCGACCATCAAGGTCATGGCTGATCTCAAAGTGTGGGCAAAGCGAACGACGTCGCGCTCGCCGGTGCCTCTGGCGGATTGAAGGCGATCTCGCCATCAAGGAGATCATCCGTCCCGTGGTTCTGGGCGCCGAAGGTGTGAAGTTCCCTTGCGCGATGAGCAGGAAAAGCCAATCTGAGATGACGCTCGGATAGCGGGTGGCTGGCCACCCAATCATGGAGCACAGTCAGCTCACCGTAAACTGCCCCATCATTCCGCGATCCTCGTGTTCCAGGATGTGGCAATGGTACATGTAGGGAAATTGCTCGGTCGCCGGATGATCGAAACGAACGACAATTTCCGACCAGTCGTCGTCATCCAGCACCACCATATCCTTCCAACCTTGCTGATCAGGCGGCGAAGCAGCGCCTTCCATTTGCTCGATCAGGAATGAGCAACCGTGCACATGGAACGGATGCGCGCCCATATCGGAGCGGATACGCCAACGCTCCCAGACGCCACGTTCAACCCGTTCGTTGATGACGCTCATATCCATCACCGCGCCGTTGATGGTCATGTCCATCATGGCATGGCCTGAATGCGCACCGTGACCGCCGCCGTCCCCTTCGTCCATCGTCAGCATGAAGTCGCGCTTACGCATGATCTCGTTCTCTTTGGGGCGGGTAATCGTCGCCAGTTTTTCAGGTAACGGTGCGGTATTCGCAGGCAGCGTGGGATCGACGTTCAAGGTCAATGATGGCTTTGGCAGGGGCTTCTCTGTAAGGCCTGACAGATCGAGCAAGCCGCTGATAATACCTTCTTCATCCTCATCAAAATCGTCTTCGAACAGCGTTAGAAGCTCGGCGGGATTGCCATCCGACAGATCGACGATGATCTCGCAGCGCTCGCCGGGCGACATTTCCATCGTCGTCATTGGCACCGGCGCCGTGAGCAATCCACCGTCACTGGCAATCTTGTAGAACGTGCGGTTGTCAGCGAACGCAACAATGTAAAACCGCGCATTGGCACCGTTCAGGAGCCGCAGCCTTACATTGCCAGCGGGAACGTTCGCGACCGGTGCGATGGCGCCGTTGATGACCACGGTCTCGCCATACCAGCCGTCTTCGCCTGCGTCATTTAGCGAATACACCAGACGACCCTCGGCATCGAAGGTTCGGTCCTGAATGATCACGGGCAGATCGTCGACGCCATAGCGCTGTGGGAGATCCATTTCATCGGCGTCATCATCATCAATAATGATGACGCCGGCCAATCCGCGATAGACCTGATGGCCAGTCTTGCCGTGGGTGTGGGAGTGATACCAGCAGGTGGCCGCCGGTTGCACGATGGATAAAGTGGGCTGCCATCGATCTCCTGGCGCCATTTCCAGCTGGGGGCCACCATCAACCTCACCTGGAACATGGAGGCCGTGGCCATGAATGGAGACAGCTTCAGTCAGCGTGTTGTGATAATGCAGGTTCAGTTCGCTGTTCCGCCGCGTTCGAATCGTTGGTCCCAGGTAGTCTTGGTTGATCCCCAAGGTCGGCGTTTTGACACCAGGCTTGAACGACCACGAGCCGGCGCGGATCTGCAGATCGATCGGCTCACCTTGGGTTCCGTCAACAAGCGTCGGTATCGGCAATTTGGTAGATGTGGCTTTTGACCAGACAGGTTGAACATAGGCGGCGCCAAGCATAGCAGTACTGCCGGCAAGAAACCGCCGCCGGGAAAGGATAAGCGACATATCAACCTCCAACCAAAAGATAACCTGCGAACACGCCGAAACGTTATGTCTTCAGACCATCAGGGTCATGATCCCGGCGGCCACGATGATTGACGGGTTTGAACGCAACGATCAATCGGACGAATGCCGGATCCGCTGTCCTGAGACATCCGGCATAAGGTCAATTGCGGCGATACGGTGACACGCTAATATCCTGATTACAAATGGGATTTAGGAGCAAAACGCATGTTCGATGCGATAGGGCAGATTCCGTACCGGCAAACGGCGTTTGCTATTTTTGTACTTTTCGTCTTCGGCACCAGCACGGTCGAAATCGCCTCCGAATTCGCAGATGGCGAGACTCTGGACTCAATGGGTGACGATCTATCGAGGTTCACGCTTAGCGTAATGATGTTGGCGGTGTTCATTCATGAGTTCTTCGCGCAACGACGAGCGCTCCGGGACCTCCGCGGGCAGCTCAACAAGGCTCGCGGTCGGCTTGCCCAAATCGATACCCAATCCCAGCAAATCGCCAACCAATATCGTGCGGTTATGCAAAAGCAGTTTGACGCCTGGCAGCTAACGGCGAGTGAGCAGGATGTCGTCATCGGGCTGTTGAAGGGACTGTCATTTCGGGAAATTGCCGAACTCCGGGAAACGCGGGAGAAAACAGTGCGTCAACAGGCGTCCAGCGTTTACCGAAAAGCCGGGGTGGCCAGTCGAAATGAGCTTGCCGCCTGGTTCTTCGAAGATCTGTTGGAGCCCCCGTCGATTAGCGAGAACTAGCGCACAGCGCTTTCCGCAATGATTGCATTGGCTGAGGAATTCGCCAAGGGCCGGCTTCTCTCATGTCATCAATTGGATCAGGAAAGCCGTCGTTTGATCGCGGCAACGACGCTTGCGCTCGTTCTTGCCAACAGCTTTAGGCATTAGCCGCCGCTGCAAAGAGTCAGAAAACCCCGGTCGCTTCCGCGCAAACAAAGGCCAATTCGATCGCTGACGTTTCATTAAATTAATGCTAGTATATTTGGATAAACAAAGACGATTTCTACTTGAAAGGGGAAGTTATGAAACATCGATCCCCAGTGACGCTGAATTTTCCGCAGGCTTTTACGTTGTTCTTCATTTTGCTTCTGCTTTTCTTGCTCAGCTTACCAAGGCAGCTTCACGCTGAGCTCTTGGCGATCGATCAGCGTGGCGGGCTGGCCGACGCCTATTTCCATCCCGACAAGACCCCTGATCTGATCGAGGTCTATCTTATCGTCAAATCAGGCGGTTTTGATGAAGGGGATGAGCCGGATGGTCTGGCCCATTATCTGGAGCACCTGGTCTGGCTGAGCGCCGTCGATCCCGATGGTCGAGCGACGACAGCACGGCATGACGGGGCTCAGATAACCG
>JBCCIN010000293.1:0-6819 GCA_039028235.1 Pseudomonadota bacterium | reverse complement strand
GTCCACAACGGCATTGATTCTCCTAGGTTCCCAGCGGACTGAAAATCCGCGTGTCGGCAGTTCGATTCTGTCCCTGGGCACCATCTTTTCAATGGGTTAGATGGAATTTGGTGACTGACTGTCGGTGAAATTCTCACCTTGGCAATCTGAACCTTCGGTGTCCCCATGGATCAACATGTGGCGCCGCTGTCGTGTGAGCCCAGTTCCTGGGACATTTTAGACCTGCCTGGTGCTTCATCGTCTTGCGTCGACATCGTCAGGCCGCCAAGCGGCTGTCTTGGTTCGCGCGACCTCTTTGCTGATGCTGCTTCGGAGATCCATTGATGACGACCATATCGTCTTGCTAAGGTTCTATCTCGCCGCTCGCGCCTGCTCGGATGCCATCAGAGATGCAGTGTCCGGTTCCGCAATTGACCAGTTGACGATGTTGCGCAAGGCTTGATCGAGTTGGAGAGCAGAACCCGCTAGCACGCTTCCGAAAATGGACCTTTCACATGATAGCGCGGCACCATCGTTAGGCCCAGGCGGCTGTCCGTCACATCCGAATCGAGCGCTCGAAAACACTCTTCAAGCTCTTCCGCATAGGCCGTGATGATCGTCGGCAAGCATCCGGTGAAACCATGGGCAAGCATGGCTTCCAGAGCATGGTTGACCATGTCTGGCGTGATCGAGTGGGCGTTAAAGTCGACACGGGCATAGGCCGTTGACCTGCAGGTCTAAAAGCCCGTCCATAATCACGGCATTAAGCCTGCCTGTCCGCACCGAGCATGGCGGCTGCGGCCGGATCGAGATGAAGACTGCAGTCACCATGATTCTGAATAATCGATGCGGGATGGATATTGTTGACCTGACCTTTGACGGCGTGCAAGACGGCTTTCGCTTTGCGCGCGTCCGATACGGACAAGATCAGCTTCTTGGACTTCATCATCTGTCGAACTGACATCGAGATTGCCCGAGAAGGGACATCGTCAAAGGTCTCGAACCATCCTTCGCCCATCTGCTGTTGACGGCACGCATCGTCGAGCTCGACCAAGATGAACGGCTCATCGACGTCGAAATCCGCCGGCGGATCATTGAAGGCGAGATGACCATTCTCGCCAATACCGGCGAAGCAGACGTCGACTGTCTCGTTGGCAATCCGTCGATTGAGTCGGACCAGTTCAGCACTGGTTGCGGTCGCTTTGCCATCGATGGCCACGAATTCGCCGAGTTCGCTCACTTGCCGGACAAAGCGTTCCTCCAAGTAGCGGCGAAAGCTTGCTGGGTCGTCATTGCCCATGCCGACATACTCATCGAGGTGGAAGGCCGTAACCTTCGACCAATCGATATCTTCACGAACGAGGACATCCAACATCTCGAACTGGCTCACGCCTGTGGCGAGAACGATGGCGGCGCTGCCCTTAGTGCCGATAGCAGCGCGGATGGCATCAGCACCTTCGCGGGCAGCAACCTCGCCCAGCATCTTTTTGTCGTCGTGAACGCTCAGGCGCATTGTCGCCCTCCATGTCTGCAGAAGAAGTATAAACGAATTATTGCAGGCGATTTGGCTTGTTTCGCGCAATGCCTCTACGGTCAGAAACTACCCGGTATGTCAGCATTCGGACCGAAATCTGTCGGAAGCGATTCTTCTCGAACGTGCCAAGACCCGACCTTCTTGATTCGAGCACCTGCTCGAAGACCGTCTTACGCAGCTACGGCAACTTCATTGAGCTACGACCACCGCGCTGAACCAAGTCGACGGTCGACCAGGGGAACCTTCTTGCAGGACTCAGTGTCGTGCCCCTAGAGATGATGCATCGTGGCGACATGGGGCAACTTTCAGGAGTACACGCTTGCTGACCGAGCGCAAATGCTCAAGCATGCGAAGCGCGGCGGCGTCGGCATCGCGCTCTGCGATCGCCTGAAGGATTGCGTCATGCTCGCCGAAGCTGTGGTGGTCGGGCTTCGGTCCCTTGGTCGTTCGCGCCTGTTCCCAGACGACGGAGCGGCGCACGATGTTGAACGTGTCGAAGAGATAGAGCAGCACCTTGTTGTGGGTCGCTTTGGCGATGGCGTCGTGGAAATGATTGTCCCAGGCCTCGTAGCTTCGCCACTCCTCGGCCGCCCGGCAGCGCCGATTGCAGTCGCGGATTTTCGCGAAGTCCTGAGCTGTGCCATCGCGCGCGGCGAGCCTCGCCAGTTCCGGCTCGATCGCGATTCGTGCGTCCATCATCATCGCCGGATTGGCCACCTGGCGGAGAAAATCGACGTCGCCGAGATTATGCACGGGCCTGGCGCCGACAAACGTGCCGCGGCCGACATGCCGCCAGATCAGCCCGTCCGCCTCCATCTTGGCTAGGGCCTTTCGCAACTCGCTCCGGGACACGCCGAGCAGCGGACAGAACTTCCGTTCCGGCGGCAGCCTTTGGTAATGGCCAAGCCCATGCTCGTCGATGAAGCGCTTGATCTGCTCGACGACGCGTTCGTTGACGTCTTTCTCCATCGCCGGTCTCGCCTCTATCGATGAAGGCAAAGGAGCCTCATCCGCTCTCCAAAGCTAGAGCCGGCGGCGCCAGAGATCAATTTCGATATTGGTTTCACCCAATCACGTGCTTTAGGCGCATGATGATCCAAATAAAGATCTGTCCGGCACAAAACGACCGCGTCTCATAGCGGCAAGAAACAAGGCCGGCCAAGCGGCGGAGCTTAGGGAGGCTTCATGCGACTTGCGACCATCGATCTGGCAGGACGTCCAGCTGCTGCGATGATTTTGGCGGATGGCGCAGCGTTGCCGCTTGCACGCGTTGCATCGCTGCTGGCGGGCGATTTGCCAGCAGCGATGCACGACGCGTTTGCAAGCGGCGACCTGCAGACGGTCATCGAGGCCGATCCGATTGCTGATGGCACTGCCCAGATGATCGAGGCTGCGCTCGCCGCCGGACGTTTGGCGCGTGACGCCGAGCCTGCCGCCGCCGTTCGGCTGCTCGCCCCCTTGCCCCGGCCCCGGAAGAACGTCTTTTGCGTCGGCCGCAATTATCGGGAGCATATCGCCGAAGGCGAGCGCGCGCAGAACAAGACCATCGGCGTCACCGAGCATCCCGTCTTTTTCACGAAGCCCCCGACCGCCGTTGTCGGGCCGGGTACCGCCGTGCCGATCTTCCCGCATGTTTCGGAGAACATCGACTACGAAGTCGAACTCGCCGTCGTGATCGGCAAGGCAGGCCGGGACGTCGCGCCAGCCGAAGCGATGGAGTATGTCTTCGGCTACACGATCCTGAACGACATCACAGCCCGCGACGTCCAGCGACGCCATGGCGGCCAGTATTTCAAAGGCAAGGGGCTGGACGGCTCCTGCCCGCTCGGACCGGTGATCGTCACGGCGGACGAGCTTTCCGATCCTGCGAACCTTGGCATTCGGCTTAGCGTCAACGGCGAGATGCGCCAGGACGGCCATACCGCCGACATGATTTTCGACATCCCGACGCAAATCGCGTCGCTGTCCGAGGGGCTCACGTTGGAGCCCGGCGACATACTCGCGACGGGGACGCCTTCGGGAGTCGGCTACGCCATGGATCCGCCCGTTTTCCTGAGGGATGGCGATCTGGTCGTCTGCGAGATCGACGGGATCGGCAGGCTGGAGAACCGGATGAAAGCCATGACGTCGGGGGTATAGGCGCTCGACGAGATCGGACAGGCATCAGCACCCTGTCCGTGACAATCAACCAGCTGAAGAAAGGGAGAAACGACATGTCGACGAAAAAACATCCCGTCAACCGGCGTTCCGCCATGGTGACCGGCGCCGTTGCCGCGCTCGCAGTGATGTTGACGCTGCCTGCGTCCGGCCAGGACCTGGAAAAGATCACATTCGCCCAGCCGAGCCCATCGGCGATCAACTCCTATCCCGTGTTCGTCGCGATCGGTGAGGGTTATTTCGCTGACGAAGGTCTGGAGGTGACGGTCGAGGCGGTCAATGGCTCGGCCTCGGTGCTTCAGGCCATGTCCGCGGGTCAGGCCCACTTCGGTCGCCCCGGCCCTGCCCCCGTCCTCGGCGCGCGCTCCCGCGGCGTGGATGCGGTCTTCATCTACAATGTAGCGGCCCGCACCAATTTCGGCATCGTGGTCGCTGAGGACAGCGAGTATCAGGCGATCGAGGATCTGAAAGGCACGGTGATCGGCACCGGCACGGCTGACGGCGCCGAGGTCGGCTTCGCGCGGAATGTCCTGACCGGTTCCGGCATGGGCGAAGGTGACTACGAATTCCTGACCGTCGGCGATGGCGGCCCCGCGACCGCCGCCTTCACCCGCGGCGACATCTCGGCCTATTCCGCCTCGGTCGCCGATGCCGCGATCCTGACCCAGCGCGGGCTTCCCGTGCGCGACATCACGCCCGATGAGTTCCAGAAGTTCTTCGGCAATGGCCTCGCGACCATGGGAGACACCATCAGGGACAATCCGGAGCTCGTCGAAAAATTCGTGCGCGCCTTCATGCGCGGCCACGCCTTTGCCCTCGATGACGCCAACCGCGAGACCGTGCTCGCTCATCTCGCCGAAGGCAACCCGCAAGAAGGTGAGGACGCAGCGTTCCAGTCTGCCCTGTTCGACGCGGTGCGCGCCAAGACCATTCCGGTCGATATGTCCAACGGCCTTGGCTACCTGCCGCACGAGATCTGGGAGGAATGGCAGACCAGCATGGTCGAAGGCGGCGACCTCGAAGCCCCGCTCGACGATCTGAACGCCGCCTACACCAACGACTTCACGGCCGCAGCGAACGAGAGCCTGAAGTAATGGAGCCAGCCGCAGCTGCTTCGCCCGAACTACCGGTGGCCGAGACCGTCTATGCCCTGTCGGGTGTTGGCAAGACCTATGCCAGCAACGCCGTCGAGGCGCTTCGGGACATCACGCTCCGTCTCGACAAGGGCAGTTTTTCCTCGGTGATCGGATCGAGCGGCTGCGGCAAATCCACGTTACTGAAGATCATGGCGGGCCTGATCCCGCCCTCGAAGGGGGCCGTCATGCTGTCCGGCCGGCCGGTAACCGGCACGCGCCGGGACATCGGCATGATGTTCCAACAGGCCACACTTTTCCCCTGGCGGACGACCATCGAAAATGTGGTCCTGCCGATCGAAATCCGGGACGGGCGGACGGCGGCCCGCGCCGCTCACGATAAGGCCAGAGCGCTGCTCGAACTGGTCGGCCTCAAGGGCTTCGAAGGCGTCTATCCGAACGAGCTCTCCGGCGGCATGGCGCAGCGCGCCGCGATCTGCCGGATGCTGGTGACGGACCCCGCCGTCCTCCTTCTGGACGAGCCCTTCAGCGCGTTGGATGAGCTATCACGCGATTTCATGAATATGGAGCTCCAGCGCATCTGCAAGGAGAAGGAGGCGACGGCCTTCCTGGTTACCCATTCGATTCCAGAAGCGGTCATTCTCTCCGATGTCGTCTACGTTCTGGCGCCCCGTCCTGGACGCATCGCCGAAGAGGTGGTGATCGATCTGCCCCGGCCGCGCACGCTCGACATGATCACCACGCCCAAATTCGGTGGCCTGGTCGAGCGCATCCGCAACCGTCTTGAAGTGGAGGGTCCGCTTTGAGCGATCTGGACACACATGCCCCTTCCCTTCATGGCGACAACAGATCGGCCGGGGCCGGCGCGGCCGTCAACGAAGTCGACGTTTCGACCGTTTGGGTCGAGGAGGTCAGTTGGATCGACCGGGTGCCGCGCAGCGTTTCGATGCTGTTCGTGTTCGTCGTCTTCATCGCCTTTTGGGAACTCCTGACGCGAAGCGGCCTGGTCTCCGCGATCATCCTGCCCACACCTTGGGAAACGCTCGAAGACATGATCTTCGTGGGCAGCAATCTGCTAAGCGGCGGCTATATGCTGGGGGCTCTCTGGATCACCATCCTCGAGGTGATCTACGGCTTCCTGCTCGCGATCATGATCGGCTTTTCCCTCGGCGTCCTGGTGGGCGAGACGGTGTTCGGCGAGCGCGCGGTGATGCCCTACCTCGTGGCGATCGACACCATGCCCAAAGTCGCGTTCGCCCCGCTCTTCGTCGCCTGGCTCGGCTTCGACATCTCATCGAAGGTGGCGCTGGCCGCCTTCATTGCGACCTTCCCGATCGTGGTCGGCACCGCGGCCGGCCTGCACGCTGCGGACGAAAACGCACGCATGCTGTTCAAGACCATGGGGGCGTCCCGCTGGCAGACTTTATGGAAAATGAAGCTGCCGACAGGCCTTCCGCATATCTTCACTGGCCTCAAGATTGGTGCGGTCGGCGTCATGGCGGGCGCGATCACCGGCGAGTTCCTGGGCGGCGGCAAAGGCTTTGGCGAACTCATCCGGGTCGCGGCATCCCAGCTGAACACGCCCAGAGTATTTTCGCTCATTCTCTATCTCAGCTTCGTCGGCCTCGCCCTTTTCGCCCTGGTCGTCTGGGCCGAACGCCGCCTGGTTTTCTGGCACAAGGCCAGCTTGACTCGGGCGGAGGTCTGATCGATGGCAGAACCGATCCGATCCCGCGATCTTCAGGCCTTCATCATGAGGGTCCTGACCGCACTCGATGTACCCGAAGAGGACGCCCGTACCGTCGCCGCTAAGATGGTCGAGGCCGACCTGCTCGGCTACGACACCCACGGCGTCTTTCGCCTTCGCCAATATGTCAATCGCCTGCGCGACGGCGGCTGCAATCCTATGGCTGACGTCAGCGTCATCACCGAGTCCATGGCGACGGCGCTGATCGACGGCGACAACGGGCTCGGCCACCTGGCCCTCAAGGCCGCAGCCGATCTCGCCATTTCGAAGGCGCGGCAGGCAGGAATCGGCTGGGTCGGTGTGCGCGG
>JBCCIN010000292.1:0-6833 GCA_039028235.1 Pseudomonadota bacterium | reverse complement strand
GCGCATCATTGGAGGCAAGATCGATGCGCTTCCGAGGTTTTGTTATCAACTGGCGAGCTGGCTTGCGGTTCTCCGCAAACAGCTCATGGATAGCCAAACAGCACGCCCGACAGGAGGGTCAAGGCCAACGAAGTCGAGCCCCTGGGCGGTGCCTTGATGCTGCTGTCGGGTGTGCTCGGTAGCACCCTATTCAGAACCCTCTGCTGGGACTGGTGACTGATTGCCGCCAGCGTCGTCGGTCAATTCTAGCTCACCCTTCTTTTCGGCCTTGGCTTCCATTTTGGCTGCTTTTTTCGCGGCTTTGGCCCGCTCGCGTTCATGACGCTCGAAGCGGTAGTTCGGCTTGCGTGCCATGAACTCCCAATCAAGTTCGCGACATCATGGAAGGAAAAGGCGGTGCCTCGATGTCAGGCACCGTCCCTATTTTCCAACGAAAAAACTAGCCTTGGACGCGGAGATTTTCGGCCGACGACTTGCCGTCGCGTCCTGGGACAAGCTCGTATTCGATCTGCTGCCCGTCGGAGAGGCCCTGAAGGCCGGCGCGCTCGACGGCAGAGATATGCACGAACACATCCTTCGATCCGTCATCCGGCTGAATGAATCCGTAGCCTTTGGTGGGGTTGAACCATTTCACGGTGCCTGCGGCCATGATCTGCTCCTTCGCTCTGCATTTGCACTGAGGCAAGCTTGGCTGGATTGCGAAGGATTGCCGCGGATGTGCTTTGAAGTCCGGTCAGAACTTAACCATTCGGCGAGATTAAGCAAGAAGCGTTGCAATTTTTAGTGAAATTGTGAGCTGTCTGAGGGCATGGATCTCGCTGTCGTTTCCGTGATCTGATGCGGCACGGAACTGGGAGGCAGGCACTATGCCAACAGGGGCGGTGCCTGCCTCCTTCTTCATCAGTCGATTGTGGTCACGAGTCTCCAAGCTCGGCGATCATCTCGGCGCAGGCTCGCGCTACGTCCTTGCTGCCGGCATCGCTGCCGGGCATCGTCGCCCATCCTCCTTCTTCGATGAAGGTGGCGCGCTGATAGGATCGGATGTCGTTGAGTTCGCTCAGCCTGCTGTCCGGGTCGGATTGCTGCTGAAACTGAGCGACGCAGATCGGCGCAAGAGCGGCGACGACAGCTGACTCTGCACTGTCATTGGCCATCTCCTCGGCGGTGCCACCGGTCACCCAACCGCCAAAGCCGAAGCCGACGATCGCCAGAACCACGGCGCCACCAACCGCGCCCATGAGAATGGGCTTTGCCTGTTCAACGCTTATCATGAGGACGTCCTTTCGGTCAGACGCAAGAAGTACATTCCTGCGCATCAAGAAAAAAAGTATCACAATATTTTCTCTTCGTATGTTTAAAATTTAATCCTCGCTAGATTTTTGTTCAATTCGAATTTGGAAATATTTTGATGTCATGTCTTTATTTCAGTATTTCATAAGAAATATCTCTTCGTTTTTTGGGGATAATGTGGAGATGTGCACCCAAGTACGATAATAACACCTTCCGGCTCGACGAATTCGTTTGCTATTTGAATAGGGGTGTGCTTTTTTCGCGCATCAATTGCCGTGTGTGGACAACGAAAAACTCGTTGACGGCCTTTGTAGGGCATACGTGAATGGCCGATCGGCCATGTTGCCAGTGTACCCAAGCAAACCCCACCGGCAGTCCATCCATACTGACAGCCTGAACGGCACTATGCCGTCGAGCGCTCCTGGCCGCTTGGTCGTTGCACCTCGACGAACGAAAGTCACCAGTTGAAACAGTTCAATGACCTTGGCCTCGCCGGGTCGCTCCTTCAAGCCCTGTCGGCTGAAGGCTACAAAGCGCCGACGCCCATCCAGGTGGCGGCGATTCCCGCCATGCTTGCTTCAAAAGACATTCTCGCGATCGCCCAGACCGGGACCGGCAAGACCGCGTCCTTCGTCCTGCCGCTGCTCGACCGGCTCGCCCGGCGGCGGAGGAGGATCACAGCCCGGAGCTGCAGCGCGCTGATCCTGGCGCCTACTCGCGAGCTCGCCGCCCAGATCGCGGACAGCGTTCGCGCCTATGGTCGCTTCACCCGCCACTCGGCCGCTGTGATCGTCGGCGGCGTCAAGCCGGGGCCGCAGATTCGCGCCATGGCGAGAGGCGTCGACATCGTCGTCGCCACGCCCGGTCGGCTGCTGGATCATCTCGCATCCGGCGCCGTCGATCTTGGCGATACCGACATCGTGGTGCTGGATGAGGCCGATCAGATGCTGGATTTGGGCTTCATGCCGGCGATTCGCCGCATCCTCGCCAAGGTCCAGAGTGACAGGCAGACAGTGCTCCTCTCCGCCACCATGCCGAAACCGATCAGGCGGCTCGCCGACGAATTTCTCTGCGATCCGCTCGAAATCTCGGTGGCGCCGGCGGCCCGGCCGATCGAGCAGATCGATCAGAAAGCGATGCATGTCGATCGCCCCGCCAAGCGGCAGGCGCTGCTCGATATCCTGGCAGGCCGGGATGTCGAACGGGCCATCGTGTTCACGCGAACCAAACGCGGCGCCGACAAAGTCAATCAGCACCTGCAGAAAGCCGGGCTGGTCGCGGATGCGCTTCATGGTAACAAAAGTCAGGGGCAGCGGCAGCGCACGCTCGCCGGTTTTCGCTCGGGCCGGGTGAAGGTGCTGGTTGCCACCGACATCGCCGCGCGCGGCATCGACATCAACGATATCTCCCACGTCGTCAATTACGAACTCCCCGACGTGCCGGAGGCCTATGTCCACCGGATCGGCCGGACGGCCAGGGCGGGGAAGAGCGGCACGGCCGTTTCCCTCTACGACAACAGCGAACGTGGGCAGCTCCGCGACATCGAACGGCTGATCGGCCGATCGCTCGACAGCTCGTCCGGACAGGCCGTGACACCGGGTCAAGGCTCGATCAATGCGTCGCCGAAGCATTCGGAAAGGCGGGCTGCCGAAGGCACAGCGAAGCGCCGAGGCCGCGTGCGACGCCATCGCGCCAAGCCTGAAGCCTGACATGCGTCGACTGGCGGCACGAGCGGCAATCATCGCCGGCCCCGTCGCAACAGGGCGGTCGATCGGCAGGCTCAGGCGCATGTCTGAGCGCTGACGACGCTATCATCCATGAAACGGGAGCAAGCATGCCCCCGTCGCGAACAAGAGAGAGGATCGAGAACATGAACAAGGGTACCGTCAAATGGTTCAACGCCACTAAGGGCTACGGCTTCATCAGCCCCGACAATGGCGGCGGCGATGTCTTCGTGCATATCAGCGCGGTCGAGCAAGCCGGCCTCGGCAGCCTGAACGAAGGCCAGACCGTGTCCTATGACGTCCAAGTGGACCAGCAGCGCGGAAAGTCGTCGGCGGTGAACCTGAAGACCGACTGAGCCGGACGACCGGCGGGTGCTGTGCGCATGACGGTTCGCCGGCTTCGAGCAGCATTCGTCAGTTGGTCATGGCGACCTCATCGCTGCGCCACGTCAGCGACCAAGGGAGGATGGAGCAATGCGTTTCAACAGATCAAGCCCCCAGGGCCGGGCCGCCGATCTTGCTGCACGCGACCGGGCCGTCATGCAGGATATCGAAAAGGAGCAAAAGGCGCGGGACAAAAAAACGGCGCGTCTTCGCGCCCTTCGGCTCGCCAAGGAAGCTGCCGACAAGGAATGCTCGGAGGAGGAAGAGGCCGAGCGACTGGCCGCTGCCGAGCAAACGCTCAAACCGTCTGGCAGTAAGCCGACGCGTCCCCGGCAACGGTCTGCAGCCGGTAAGGACCGGGTGACAGACCAACCGATGCACAATGGCTAGACGCGGCGTGGCGCTGTCGGGCAACGGACTGCTGGCGAAGCGAGGATGGACGCCGGAGCATGGGGCTCGCAAGCACGGTCCTGCCTGGCGACATTCTCAACATCGAAGAGCGTTTTTTTGATGAGCCCGACCACGCGTTCGATCTCGTTAAAGGGGTCATGATCATGCTCATGCCACTCACCCGCCTTCGGGCTGCGCTCGAAGCCAACCGACGAGGTGGGGCCGAAAAATCAGAAGAATGGCCGGTCGTTCGCCTGTTCACGCCTCTGGGTAAGAGCGTCTGGCTCTTGTCCCAGATCGACCCGAACGACAAGGACAAGGCCTTCGGCCTGTGCGACGAGGGGGATGGCCGGCCTGTTCTCGGGCATGTCAGCCTGGAGGATCTTGCCCATCGCTTCGGTCACCTGTCGGTCCGTTGGGATGACAAATTCCAGGCGGACAGGCCGCTCAGCGCTTATGCTGCGGAGGCCAGGCAAGCTGGCCGCATTCAAAGCTGAGCAGCGGCCTCTTACTCGACGGCACACCCTCAATCACGCGGGTGTCGCCATGCAGATCTCCTCGTCAGGCGCGATCTGAAGCGTGGATGCGCACGTCGTCCACTCACTCGATCCCTCTTTGGTTCAAGCACAGTAGCCGGAGCACCAGACATTGCCCTCGACCTTGACCGACGGCTGGGCCCTTTCGCCCGTCGATCAATCTCAATCCGTTGCTGCATCAATCTGCGAAAAGGAATGGGCGCAAAAACTTGCCGCCTATCGCACGCCAAGGCTCAGGCGCAGTCTGTTCGAACTCATCGTAACCGCCGTCCCTTTTCTGACTTTCTGGGTCGGCGCGCTGATCGGCGTCAAACTCGGCTACTGGCCGAGCCTTCTGCTCGCTCTGCCGGCGGCCGCCTTCCTCGTGCGACTCTTCGCGATTCAGCATGACTGCGGCCATGGTTCGTTCTTCAAGAACCGCCGGACCAACGACATGCTCGGCCGCGTCATTGGCGTGCTAACGCTCACGCCCTATGATGATTGGCGGCGCAGCCACGCCAAGCATCACGCTGGTTCGGGCAATCTCGACCGACGCGGCGTCGGTGACATCGATTTGTTGACGGTGGCGGAATACCGAGCCCTGCCGTTTCGCCGCCGCCTCGCCTACCGCCTGTCCAGGAATGCCATCGTTCTTCTTGTAATCGCGCCGATCTATGTCTTCATTCTCCGTCAGCGCCTGCCGAGCGACCTGTTCCACGCCGATCGGCGGGCATGGACCAGCACGTTCTCGACCAACTTCGCAATCGCCGCATTGCTGTCCGCCCTCGGCCTCCTGATCGGTTTCGGCCCGCTCCTTCTGGTACATGTCCCGATCATCCTGATCGCTTCGGCGATCGGCATCTGGCTCTTTTATGTGCAGCACCAGTTTGAGCACACTTACTGGGCGCGTGACCCCGAATGGTCCTTTCACAAGAGCGCCTTCCGCGGCAGCACTCACTACGATCTGCCCGCCGTGCTCCGCTGGCTCACCGCCAATATCGGCGTTCACCACGTACACCACCTGGTCAGCCGCATCCCGAGCTACCGCCTAAATGAAGTTCTCCGCCACCATCCGGAACTGCGCAACATCGGCCGTTTGACCCTCGCCGAAAGCTTAAGGTGCTTCCGCTTGGCCCTTTGGGATGAGCGGCGGCAACGACTCGTTAGTTTCCGAGAGGTTGGCAGCGCTTGCCACGAAGTCAGTGGCTGAATGGCCCTGCAGAAGTAGGCTTGGGGTACTCGTAACGTCAGATCGCAATTCTAAGGAAAGTATGTTCTCGGTGCTTGCGTTCCCCCGCAACCAAGAATAACGCAATGATTGCAATGACATGGCCGCCTACACAGGCGGCTTTTGATTTTCATGTGCCACACGCTGGTAAGCTTAGGGTAAGCAAATGGGAGCTAAATAACGCAAAGACGCGCAAACTCCTGCAGGGTTGAGCAAACTTCGGCAGAGTCTAGACAGCTTCGCTTGGCAATAATTGGAGATAGCAACGAATTGCTAGTTTAATGATGTATCTTCAGATTGTAGGTGGCTCGGACCTTTCACAACTTGTTCCGGATCTGCCTCTAAGTAGCGTTCGAAGTGTGGAGCTTCCGGCAGTTCCATAGTTTCATAAATCGATACTGTTTCTATATGGCCAACTGCCTGACTAGGTGAGTTCACTATAGTTACAAAGTCCCAAAAATGGCGCCTATGCTTTGTTTTATGCAGAGGTATCTTATGGCCATTGGGGCACCGCAGCGTTAGATCACTTGCAGCTGCTTTTTCAATTTCCTCTGGAGAGAAACGGAAAGTGCCCGCCGGCCTGTCACCACGGCCCAGCAAGGGCATCAACAGCGGGACAGATTCCGCTTCCGACCGGAGGGAAAACAGGGAACAGAACACTCTTGATTTATGTTATAGTATAACATAACAAGTAACAGATTGTCGATTGAGGAATGGCATGAACAAAGAGGGGGAGAAGGTTCAGGAGAAGGTGTCTGTATGACGGGGTACCGGTCGATGGCCTGCCTTCTTCTTGTTGACGCAGACACTGAGTTCTTAAGGAATGGGAACTTGACATTATGAATATCGAAGACGCTCGCCTTCCCGTCACCGTGCTCTCGGGCTTTCTCGGCGCAGGCAAGACGACGCTTCTGAACCGCGTGTTGAACAACCGTGATGGCCGACGCGTCGCTGTGATCGTCAACGATATGTCCGAGGTCAACATCGACGCTGATCTGGTGCGCGCGGACACTGAACTCAGCCGCACCGACGAGACCCTGGTCGAGATGTCGAACGGCTGCATCTGCTGCACCCTTCGCGACGATCTGCTCGCCGAAGTCAGGCGCCTCGCCGGCGAAGGCCGGTTCGACTACCTCTTGATCGAATCGACTGGCATCTCCGAGCCTCTGCCCGTTGCCGCCACCTTCGAGTTCCGGGACGAGGAGGGCGAGAGCCTGTCGGACGTCGCCCGCCTCGACACAATGGTCACGGTGGTCGATGCGGTGAACCTCCTTCGCGACTACGCCAGCCACGACTTCCTGC
>JBCCIN010000291.1:0-6849 GCA_039028235.1 Pseudomonadota bacterium | reverse complement strand
CGACCAGGTGCATTTCGATCTGGTCAAGCTGCCCCACCACGGCAGCGATCGGAATGTCGATGATGATTTCTTCGAAAAGGTGATCGCCGATCACTACGTGATTTCAGGCGACGGCAGGCATCACAATCCCGAAATCGACACTTTCAAGATGCTGTTCAAGGCACGCAAGGAGGACGGTAAATCCTACACGCTCCACCTCACCTACCCGCCCGAGGATCTGCGCCGCTATCCGACGGACGAGCTGGAGAAGCTTTTCGACGAAGCGGCTGATGACGGTGCTCGCTTTCGCCTCCGTTATCCCGAGGATGGCGCATCTTCGATGACGATCCCCCTCGCCTGACGGTCCACACCCGACATCCTCTTACGGAGACCCCTTATGACTGAGCCTGCCCCAGAATCGGGAATTGAAGATGGCATCGCCCTTTGCCTGTCAGGCGGTGGCTATCGCGCGATGGTGTTTCATCTGGGAGCACTTTGGCGTCTGAACGAGCTCGGCCTTCTGAAGAAGCTGATCCGGGTTTCCAGCGTGTCCGGCGGCTCGATCACGGCGGGCGCCCTCGCTTTGCATTGGAAGGATCTCGACTTCGGACCCGATGGCGTCGCGCGCCGGCTGGATCGCGTGATCGATGCGGTGCGCGGCCTTGCCGGCGAGACCATCGATCAGGATTCGATCGTCAGCGGCATCTTCTCGTCGGATACCATCAGCGAGCGCGTCTCCAAAGCCTATGACAAGCATCTGTTCCACGGCGCCACGCTGCAGGATCTGCCGCAGGAGGTGCCAGGCGAGAGCCCGCGCTTCGTGATCAACGCCGCTAACGTGCAGACCGGCGCCCTCTTCCGTTTCTCGCCCAAATATATGGCGGACTACCGGATCGGCCAGGTCAGACGCCCCAAGGTCCGTCTGGCGGATGCGGTGACCGCGTCCTCCGCCTTTCCGCCGGTGCTCTCACCGATGACGCTGAAGATCAGGCAGCCGATGGAAAAGCTCGAAGGCGCCGATCTGCACAAGCAGCCCTACATCTCGAAGGCAGTGCTGAGCGACGGCGGTGTTTACGACAATCTCGGCCTCGAGACAGCACTCGGCCGCTGCCGCACGCTCCTGGTGAGCAATGCCGGCCAGAAGCTGACGCCGGAGACCAAGCCCAAAGGCGACTGGATACGCCATTCCATCCGGGTGATCGGTCTGATCGACAACCAGGTGCGCAGCCTACGCAAGCGCAATCTGATCGAGGAGTTCATCAGCCGCGACCGGCATGACGGCACCTATTGGGGCATCGGCACCGATTTCGAGGACTACGGGCTTAGCGAGGATCCGCTTGGCTGTGCCGACCGCGATCCGAGACGGCTTGCGGAAACGCCGACCCGACTGAAGGCGATCGGCAACGTGTTGCAGGAAAAGCTGATCAATTGGGGTTACGCCATTTGCGACGCGTCCCTTCGCCGCTATTTCGACGAAGAGTTGCAAAGCCGCTACGGCGTGACCATCACCTTGCCTGAGAAATTCCCCTACAAGCGAGGCTACTAAGCGTTCGCCAGCGAGTTGGAGATGGCGTTCCAGGCGGGCTTGCGGTTCATCTCCGCGTCAAGCGGCAGGGGGCGAACGGGTTTTCCGTCGTCCCTCGGCTGGAATTCCTGAAGCCAGCTATAGCGATCGCTCATGCCCCATACGGCAATCGAGCGTAGATTGGGCTGATCCAGAACGACGTCGAGATAGCCCTGGTAGGTGGCGGCGACCAGGCAGTCGCGCTCGGATGGGTCCGCTGGCAGTTCGTGGTCGCGCACATCAAGCTCGGTGACCATGAGGTCGAGGCCGAGGTCGGTCACGTCCGCGAGGAACGCAGCCAGGCGTTCGAAGTCGGGATGATGGTGCCCGCGGAGATGGGACTGGATACCGAATGCATGGACCGGCACGCCACGTTCGACCATGCCCGTCAGAAGATCCAGGACACCGCGCCGACGGTCTTCGAAGTAACCGCCTTCGTATTCGATGTCATAGTCGTTGTAGACGAGATACGCATCGGGATCGGCCTCGGCGGCAGCATGGTAGGCGAGATCGATGTAGTCGGGACCGAGGCGTCGAAACCAGGGCGTGATACGCAGGCGGTCGTCCCGTCCCTCCTCGGGCTCGATCGCCTCGTTGACGACGTCCCAGGATCGGATGCGTCCGGCGTAGCGGCCGACAACGGTCTCGATATGCGCGAGAAGGGACGCTTCCGCGTTGGACTTGTCGACGTTCTCTTCGAACCAGTCCGGCATCTGGTAGTGCCAGGCAAGCGTGTGGCCATGAAACTGCTGGCCGTTTTCCTCGGCAAAGCGCAAAAGCCAGTCGGCATGCGTGAAGTCGTAGCGGTCCGGCGTTGGCTGAAGCGACTGCCACTTCATGCTGTTTTCCGGCGTGATCATGGAGCATTCGGAAGCGATGGTTTCGGCGTAGTGTGAATCGGATTCGAGCAGATAGCGATCGGCGGCGGTGCCGAACAGGAGCCCGCGCGCACTTGCTTGAACCTTCAGGGGTTCGTCAGCGGCCGGGGCCGGCGGATCGTCACAACTGATCGCCGATCGGCAGTTGGGAAGCCCCAGTATTACCGGCAGAGCGGATGCCGCCTTCAAGAGTTCTCGTCTTCTCGCCACGTTCGCCCCTGTCCGATCAGTCACGATCAGGAGGACATAGCGAAAGCCAACGCGAACTGCAAAGAGTCTGACCGCCGTGCAAAAGAAAGGGCGCCGAAGCTCAAGAAGCTCCGGCGCCCTGACGTCCGGGCTGCAGCCCCTGCCTGCTACCCGCCGGTGTGGGTGACCGTCCAGATCACGCCCGATTTCGGCACGGTGTAGAAGGGCGACGGCATTTCGAAGTCGGTGTAGACCTCGCCATAGTCGACGACGTACATGGTCTTGCCATCGTTGGAGAAGACCACATCGTTCGGCCGCTCGATGCCGCCACGGTTCTCCTCCGTCTGATAGGCGTTCGGCCCCATCTCGATATTACGCATGAAGTAGGACCACTTGACGCCGCTCGGCTCTAAGAACTCGACCTGCAGGATCGCCGGCCAGGTCGGCTCCAGGCTTTCAGGCCCGGTGTCGAGGATGCCGTAGACCGCGCCGAACAGATGGTTGTCGGCACCGAAGTTCGAAGCGCTCCACGCAATGCCATCGATCGGGTTGTTGGTGTCCCATTCCAGGATCGGGTTGATATAGCCGTCCGGGTTCGGATTGGCGACGATCAGAGGCACACCGCGATTGCCGGAAACGTGATGCTGGAAACGATAGGGCCATGTCTCTGGCACGAACGGTTCCTCGCCGATATAGAGGTTCGGATAGGGCCGATCGATCGGGCTGCCATTATAGGTCTCGTGGCCATAGCGCTTGCCGGTGACGAACAGGAAGCCCTCCTTGTCCGGGAAGCCGGCGTCCTGACCCATCTCGGTGACCAGCCAGAGCTTTTCCGCACCATTGGCGATGCGGCGATTGCCGAGATCGTTGGCGCCGTTGTCGCTGACCGCAAGCGCGTTCTCGAACTTCGAGCCTTTGGGGCCGAACTCGACGCCGGACTGATTGCGAAAGCCCATGGCATAGACTTCCATGCTCTCATGGGCGTAGATCCCGTCCTCGCCGGCATTGTCGATCGCCACCCGCATGACGGAGCCGCCGCAGGGCACCTTGCCCGGAATGATCATGCCGGGCTCGGCTGGCACCCCGACCGGCAGGTAGGCGCCGGTGAGACGGCCGTCGGCGGAGCGCACGTTCAGGCCGGTATGCTCGATGTCGCGGCAGGGCGGATCATGCGGCGTGGTGCCCCAGCCTTCGGTATCGTGGATCAGCCAATAAGGATCTTCTGGGATGTCGGTCCAGCCGTGGTTGTCTGGGTCGGCGAAGCCGGTGTTCGAAGGAAATCCTAGCGCAAAGTATAAAAAGCCGTCCTTACAGGTGACGCCACCATTTCGGTGATCGCCAATAAACAGGTCCTTGATGATCAGTTTCGGCTCGCCATCGACGCCATCTACCTCCCAGATCTTCTCGGCATATTCCGGCACATAGATCTTGCCGTTATCCGGGCAGTAGGAGAGTTCGTTCATGACGGTCGTAAACGTGCCCTTGCCGATCTCCCTGATCATCGAGCCATCGGGTCCGTAGACCTTGATATGCGCCTCTTCGAATTCCTCGGCTTCTGGCGAGCCGAGGAGCGGTGGTGAGACGACCACCCAGAGATTGCCGTCGCCGTCGACGGTCGCGGCAGAGGGCGCGCTCAAGCCATCTGCGAAGATTCCGACTTCATATCCGTCTGGCACCACGACCTTCGAGGGATCAGGCTTGACGGCGACACGCTTTTCCCATCCGCCGGATTCCCCGGTGCCTTGCATATCGGCCCATGCCAAAGAGGTCGAAACGAGCAACACGCTCGCCGACGCGATCACGTATGACGAGGGTCTCATGACGTCTCCCCATTCGGCCGACTGCCGCCGGCCTGTTGCTTCCCTGATGTGTTGATGGCGTTGACCGCCACTCTTCATAGTCATCAAGGCAGCACACGCGCACAAGTTGCTCGTCACCAATACTGACTATTGGTTTTAGTTATAGAATTGACGAGCGGAGCGTGTCCAACCGTCAGAAGGTCGGCATCGCTCGGAGATGCGCGATGATGTCGATGATCTCCTGGTCCGTGAGCTTGACGTTCCAGGCTGGCATATAGGCGTTCTTGCCGACAGCTTCCCCACCCTCGGCGATGACGAGGTAGAGATAGCTGTCAGGAAGGAATTCGATGTAGCCCTTCTTGGTCAGGTTTTCGATATGCGGCATGAAGGTGTGAGCACCACCACGCCCATCCTCGCCGTGGCATCCTCGGCAATAGCGTTTGTAAAGCCTGGCACCCGTCTTGACGTCACCGTCTTCGAACCGCTCGACGTCTTCATAAACCGACGCATCGGACGCGACCGTATCCGCAGCGACATCGGTGACGGCTCCAATCGTCAAGATGGCTGCAGCAGCCGAAGAAAAGATCAAACGGATCATCTGCCCCTCCCTCCCACGAACTGGTCCAAAGAATTGGCCAGAAAGGACCGCAGTGACGCCTGTCTCTTGTTGCCTCTAGTTCGAAAAGATCGGACTTTTGATATAGGCGGTCAGCGACATCCTCTCGTGATCGTCGAACTCGTGCTCCCAGCCGGGCATCGCGCGAAAGCCGTAGGTGATTCGGTCGTAAACCTGCTCGGTAGTGAGCTTTTTCGGCTTCAGCTTTGGCGCCTTACCAGGATAAGCGCCCTTGCCGTGGCAGAACTTGCAGCGTTTCTGGAAAAGGGTGCGACCGAGTTCGATGTTCTCTTCATTGGCCATGAACTCTTCGGTCAGCTCAGTCTCGTCGGCCTTCGACACCACACCAGAAAGGGCTATGGCCATCGCCGCCGCAGCCGCCAGCATCAACGAGATCCTCAAGGAACACCTCCCTTTGACGTTCTTCCTTGCTTTTTTCCATTAAATGCAATCGAGCCTCCCTCAGGCAAGAGGGAGGCTCGATCTTTGGCCTCAATCTCGACGATTTCGGCCGATATTCGCTACCTTAGTTGGCTGGCGCGATCTTGTAGATCTTGTCCAGACCGCCGTTTGGTCCGGTAGTGTCGGTCGCCATCACATAGACGTCACCGGCATTGTCCTGACCGAAAGCGAGGACGTAGCTGCTGAAGCCGTCCATGTTGGCGACGTTGACGTCTTCCATGGTCCACTCACCGCCATTGTTGATGCCGGCAAACAGCTGGCCGTCGCGCACCGCGAACTGCTTGGACCAGTCGCCGAAGAAGTAGACACCGTCCCAATCCGCATGGTCGCCGCGATAGACGTAGCCGCCCGTGACCGAGAGGCCCTTGCAGTCGTCGGTGACGTTGCAGTTGTTGTACTCCATGATCGGCATGACATAGCCGGACGTGTCGCAATCCTCGGGATGGTTATTTGGCTGCTCGAAATCGAAGCAGTGTGATGCTTCCATCTCGCGCCAACCGTGGTTGGTGCCAGCCTCAACCAGGGTGATTTCCTCGAAGGAGTTCTGCTGGACGTCACCGCAGATCAGTGCATTGTCACCGCCCATGTCGAAGCCGCAGCGCCAAGGATTACGGAAACCGTTCGCCCAGATCTCAGGCAGACCGTCTTCCTCGGAAGCGAACATGTTACCTTCTGGGATGCTGTAGGCAGAGCCGTCGTCGGTATCGACGTTCACCCGCAAGATCTTGCCCATGAGGGTCGCGTTATCCTGACCATTACCCTCAAGCACGTTGTGCCCGATGCCCCAGTCATTGGCGTAGCCGCCGTCTCCGGTGGAGATATAGAGCATGCCGTCCGGACCGAAGTCGATCCAATGGCCATTATGGTTGAACTGTGGCCAGTCGATCTCGGAGATGATGCGCTCGCTGGTGAGATCAACCTTATTTGGGTCGTCGGCGGAGACGGTGAACTCGGAAACGGTGTTGGTGTGCGACCACCAGAACTTCTTCGCGAGATCACCCTGCCAGTTCAGATGACCGCTATAGGCAACATAAACCTTGCCGTTGCTGGCGAAGTCCGGATGGAACGCCATGCCGAGAAGGCCACGCTCATCGAAGTCCGGGACCAGGTCGACAATGCGGTTGCGGATGTCGAGGAACGGCTCGTCGAGCACCTCGCCGCCCTGCAGAATCTTGACCTTGCCCGGTTGCTCGAAGATGAAGATGCGATCGTCGCCCGCCGGCTGGGCGATGCCGAGCGGCGCCGTCAGGCCCGATGCGACTTCTTCGAGATTAACATCAACGGCGCTTGCAGGAGCAGCCAAGATCGTGCTGCCCATCAAGACCGCGAAAGCTGAACTGAGAATATGCTTCCTGTTCACGT
>JBCCIN010000290.1:0-6850 GCA_039028235.1 Pseudomonadota bacterium | reverse complement strand
GCCGTGCCGCTCGCCACCGAAGCCGACTGTTTCGATCCGCGCGCCGATCGCGTTTCGCTCCTTACTATCCATGCCGCCAAGGGCCTGGAATTTCCGATCGTCTTCATGACCGGCATGGAGGACGGCATCCTGCCGCTCACGTTCGGGAAAGGCACGGAGAATGCGGTATTGGCCGAGGAGCGACGGCTCGCCTTCGTCGGTATGACCCGCGCCATGGACCGCTTGTTCCTGACCCACGCCGAGAAACGGGCCTGGCGCGGTGCCGAGCGTGAGCTGCCGGCTTCACCCTTCCTCAGGGATGTCAGCGACGAGCTGTTCAACACATCCCGAACCGAGGTCAAGCGAAAGCCGACGGATCGGCAGCTCCAACTGTTTTAGCGTCGCCGGCAGCCTCGCCCGACCTTGTCACTGAACCGCGGGAATGACGATCGGTACCTCGATCGTTTCGCCGGGCTTCACGTCAACCTCGACCGTCACCTCGTCTCCACTACCATCCTTGGCGATGAGCCGATAGCGCCCGGCCGCCAGCGCAAAACGCGCGTTCTTGTAGTCTTTGCTGTAGCCGCCGGTCACATGACTTTTGAGCCTGTCGAGTCCGGCGTCGGCTTTATGCACGGCAATATGAGCATGCATCGATTCGCCGCCTTCGGTGCGCGTTCCCCAGGCCTCGAGAAAGCCAGTGTTCATCACCATGACCTTGTCGGTGATCTCGCCCGCTTCGACCTGGACATCGCCCGTGACTTCGGCGTCACCATAGATCGCCTCGACCAGATAATCGCCGGCCGGCAGCGTGAAGGCGACGGCTCGTTCCGGTTTGCTCGACTTGCTGGCGACGAGGGTGCGCTGACCGTTGGCATCCGCATCGGGTGTCCAGACGCGCATGTTGGCGCCGATCGGTTCGCCGGCGGCGGTCAGAACGGCAGCGAGTTTGAGATCGCCGGCGCCGAGGGCGAAAACATGCTCGATCATGTCGCCGTCGGTCACCTCGATGTCCCGCGTGAGCTTCGCTTTGTCATAGCGAACGACGACGTGATAGGTGCCGGCCGGCATCGCCTCGGTCACCCTCTCGCCGGTCAGATTGACGATAGGCGGCTGCTTTCCGTCATAAAGCGACTTCGGCCCCTCATAGATGGCGAAATGCGCGCGCACCGGCTCCCCGCCTTCGATCAGCACCGCCGAGAGCGCGATGCCCGCAGCAGGTTCCGGCTCCGCCACCAGCTGCACCGTCTGCTCCATGGCCGCGTGCAGCTCAGGCGCATTGTCAGCGCTCAGGAATCTGCCGCCGGTGTTGTCGGCGATGCATTGCAGCTGTGTCTTCTCCTCCGCGGTCAGATCGAAGCCGACCACATGCACGGTGAAGTCGATGCCGCTGGCCTCAAGCTCCGCCGCCGCGGCGCAGGGATCGGCATCGCAGGTCTCCTTGCCATCGCTCACCAGAAGCACGGTCGCACGCTCCTCGGTATATTTGAGTGTTTCCGCAGCCTGTCGGACGGCGTCCGTGAGCGGCGTCTTGCCCTTGGGGTTCAGATCGCCGATCGCCCCCATAACCTCATCGCCATCCACCGGGCCGACCGGCACCAGCGTCTCGATATCGGCGCAGTTACCCTTTTCGCGATGGCCATAGGCGGTGACGCCAAGCTCGACATGCGGGTTCCAGTCGTCCACCAGACCCTGAATCACGTCCCGGGCGATGGTGATCTTGTGCGTGCCGTCGACCTGCCCCCACATGCTGCCGGAGGCATCCAGCACCAAGATGGCGCGTTCCGTCACGTCATCGGCTTTTAGCGGCAGTCCCGCAGCCAGCGTGCCGAAAAATGCGATTGCACATCGAGATGTCGTTCCGAACATGGCCGTCCCCTTTAAAATGTCGATCATTCGTTGTCTGGCCACGCGTGGCGGCCGCCTGAATTGGGCAATGGACGTCAAATAGCGATGCGAGCCTGTACTTCAGATGAACGGCGCCTTTCGGGGCTTATTCCTTGATTGGCGCCTTTGAGGCGGGATGGTTAACCTCAGGTCTTCGCCGCTTTCACCGTCCGTTCGCGATAGGCGATGTAGAGCGCGCTCGAAAAAATCACGGCACCACCGAGCCAGGTGAAGATGTCCGGCACCTCGGCGAAGGCGAGATAGGCGAGTAGCGCCGTCCAGGGCAGCTTACAGAAGTCGATCGGCATGACCACGCTGGTGTCCGCGACCCGGAGGCTTTCGGTCATCAGCCACTGCGCGCCGCCACCAAGGATACCGATCGCCAGCAGCCATAGCCAGAGCTCGGGAGACGGCCAGGTCCAGACGAACAGCGCCGGCACCAGGGAGAGCGGCAGCTGCAGGAGCGACATATAGGTGATGATGGTGACGCTCGAATCATAGCGCCCGACCGACTTGATCAGAAGCAGCGCGACCGCCCAGAACACGGTCGAGTTCAGTACCAGAAGCTGGCCGAGGCCGATTTCGTTGAAGCCGGGCCTGAGAATGATCAGCGTACCGACAAAACCGACGATGACCGCGGTCCAGCGCCGGAGCCTGACCGCTTCTCCGAGGAAGATCGCGGCGAGCACGGTCGCGAAGATCGGTGCGGTGAAGCCGAGCGCCGTAACCTCGGCGAGCGGCGTGATGCTGATCGCGTAAAAGAAAGAGAACATCGCGACCACGTTCACCAGCGAACGATACACATGCAGCTTCAGGTGATTGGTCCTGAGGGGTTCGAGACCGAAGCGGACGAACCAGGGGATGACGAAGATCAGCCCGAACAGGTTGCGGAAGAACGCCACCTCGAAGGGGTGCAGCGTTTCGGTCAGATGACGGATGACCGCATGCATCGCTGCGAAGAAGAAGGTCGAGACGAACATCAGGGCGATGCCGCGGATCGGACTGTTGATCACGGCCTTAGGCGGTGTCCCGATGGCGTCGGTGCTCGGCGTCGGCAAGGTCATTCCTTTCACGGCGGGCTTTCCGGGGAAAGCGGCGACCGTGCCGATGGTTATAGACGAATTGCCGACGGGTTGATCGCTTAATTTGAGGGCGTTTTCAGGAGACCCCGTTTACTCGGCGGGTACTGAGGAGGCGCGTTCGGTCCAGATCACCTCGGTCCCGGGCGCAGGCCGCTCCGGCACGAGCCGGGCGAGCAGCAGCGAGATGAACGCCATAGCCGCACCTGCGAGAAACACCAGCTCCGGCGAAAAGATCCAGACGAAACCCATCAGCACCGGGAGGAACACCGCGGCGATGTGGTTGATGGTGAAGGAGACGCCGGCGGTCGGCGCGATGTCCCGAGGGTCGGCGATCTTCTGAAAATAAGTCTTCATCGCGATCGCCATGGCAAAGAAGGCGTGATCCAGGATGTAGAGCCCGGCAGCGATCAGCGGGCTTTCGACGAAGGCATAGGCCGTGAACACGATCACCAGGCCGATATACTCGACTGTCAGTGCCAGGCGCTCGCCGAAACGGCCCACCAGCCGGCCGATCCACGTCGCGAAGAACATGTTGAAGAGGCAGTTGATCAGAAAAAGGAGGGTCACCGCCTCGACCGAATAGCCGAATTTCTCGACCATCATGAAGGCTGCGAACACGATGAAGATCTGCCGCCGCGCCCCGGACATGAAGGTGAGCGCGTAATAAAGCCAGTAGCGCCGCCTCAGCACCAGATGCTTGTATTGCTCGTATTCGGCGTCGACGCGCGGAAAGGCGAGCCAGGCGAACAGCGCCACCAGCACCGTCGCCCCGCCACCCGCGACATAAACCCAGACATAATCGAGATGGAGCAATGTCTTGGTGAGATAGATCAGCCCATAGGTGGCAAGGGACGCGAACGCGCCCACCGCGATGATCCGCCCCAGCACTTCCGGCGCCTTGTCCTGACTGACCCACTGCAGCGACAGCGAGACCTGCAGCGTCTGGAAATAGTGAAAGCCGATCGACATCAGGACCGTGGTGCAATAGAGCCCGATGACGCTTGGAAAAAAGCCGGTGATCGCCGTGCCGATGCCCAGGAGGGCGAGGGAGATCAAGGCGAAGGTCTGCTCGCGCAGGATCAGCAGCACGAAGATCGTGGTGAACGCCAGAAATCCCGGCACTTCGCGCAGGGACTGCAGAATGCCGATCTCGACGCCGGTATAAGCCGCTCGCTCGATCGCGAAATTATTGAGGAGCGCTTGCCAGGTCGCGAAGGACAACGGCACGCCGGCCGCCAGAACGTAAAGCAGGATCTCGGAATTCTGCCAGGAGAACTTTTTCTGAAACTTGGGTCCGGTGCTCATAGTTGGCACTATCGCGGCAACCTGGGCGGATTGGCTATGAAAAACGTCACTTTGTGCATCAGCACCTATGGCTTCAGCTGGTCCAGCTATGTACTTGGCCAACCTTGGCAAATTTGATGCGCCAGTTCTTGTCCCGCGCCGTCAGCATGTAGTGGGCCACGAAATCGCCAAACATTTGCTGCTGCCTGCTGAAAAACCGATAGCGGACCGAAGAGAAGCAGGCGTCTTCGTCCAAAGCCAGCGTCGCTGACATTTCCGGATCGATCCTTCCTAGGCCATTCTCCTCGAGACGGTAAAGAAAAGGACGCATGTAATCCAGGAGGTCCGCCTCCTGAACAATGAGGTGGTCGCCTCGCTTGTCGACGATCATTGAGGGCAAATCGTAGAAGCGCAAAAGCCTATCGGCCTCGAAAGCCAGGTAAGCGTCAGCATAGGACCGAAAGAAAGATGAGCTCGGCGGCATGGCATGTCTCCGATCATCAACGTCCGACCGTCCCAGACGACTGAGGAGCCAGACGCCTGTCCGACAATGTCCCAGACCTACAGGCAAGTACGGTGGCGACATCGTCACTCCTTGCCAACACAACTGTTGATACGATCTTAACCTGTTCCTGGCATTGTTGCCTTCAGGTCCATGCGACCCTGGGAGTCCGAGCCTCGCCCAACCCCCTCAGCCGGCGGACGGATTGCCAGGATCGCATGGACCTGGAGGCAGCGTGACATCGAGACGTTAACGAAAACCTAAAGTCGGACAAGTATCCACCGCCGGCGACGTGACCTTGGGCACCATCGCTGGAAACCTGGTGCAGCGGCGCCATCATATGAGTCATATGTCGCTGCTCTAGGTCTTTGGTTTTGCATAAATTTTTCCAAACTTCGCTGATCGCTATGTTTGGATCGATCTACCAGAGCGGATCCCGATCGGATGTGATCGGGATGCACGATCTATCTCTTTGTTTCACCGCATTTCCTTGTCGAACAGGTGCTTCCACCTGTTCGGGAAAAGCTCTAGGGCGGTCGGTCTTACAGCCTGTCGCTGTGTCGTTCCCCGATCCGGAGAAAAGCACGTTATGGATGAGCCGGCCGCTCAGACCGTCTGCGTGATCCCGACGACCTCCCGCGTGCGCGGAATGCGGCCCTGCCAGACGCGATCGAACTCCGCAATCAGGGCTTTGATCTCATCGGAAGAGATCACCGCACGCGCACTCGCCAGATCGGAAAATTCGTAAATGGCGATATGGATCCCTGGTGTGCCATCGCTCCAGCCCCTGGACGCAGCATTCGCCCGAAAGGCGTTCTTGGCATCCGGCAAATGCTCCGTCTCATACCAATGGTCGAAAGCGTCTCGGTCAGCTTCCGCGACGTCCGCACGCACGATCAGATAGGCCGTCATGCCGGTCTCCCCTTCATCAAGGCGTTTGAACAGGTTAAACGAAACGACGCGCCGGGCGAATGACCGTTTTCCCTCGCGGAGGATGCCCAGCGACATCACACCGCCGGATCGACCCGATTTGACCAAGGATGATTTAACCAGGCGTTAAGTTCTTCGTGCTAATCCTGGTGCCGGTCCATGCGATCCTGGGAGTCCGCCCGCAAGAAGAAGTGAGGCGAGACTCGGATTCCCAGGATCGCATGGACCGGCAAACCGGAGCCTTGATAGCAGGCTCGGGTTAACGAAAGGTTGACCTGGGCGCATGATCGACAGGCCGATCCGCAGGAGGGATCGGTGCCAGCCAAGCCGAGGCCGCCCATGCATCAGGACGCCATCGCCCCGCCAGGATTTCTCGACCGATCGGCTGCCCGCTTCGTCAGCCTGATGCGCCTGGACGCCCCGCCAGTGATCGAGCCGCTGCCGGCCGATTACCAGACCAGACGCGCGCTTCCCTTTCTCTACGACGTCGTCCGCTCGGCCGTCTTCGGGCGCGCCCTTCTGGTGATCGTGGCCGCCATCATCTCGCAGGTGATGTTCTCGCTGCAGCCCTATGCGCTCAGCCAGCTGATCGACGATCTGGCAGCCGAACTCCAAGGAGAGAGTGGACGCGCCACCCTTTGGGTCTTCGTGCTGTTCGGCTTTTGGATCGGAGGCCCGTTGTTCTTTCACATGGCGCAGCTCATCAATGTCTATCTGCTGCCGGCGCTGCGTGTCGCGATCAAAGCGCGACTGTTTCAGCATCTCATGGGCCACGCACCCCATTTCTTCCAGGTCAACCTGCCCGGCAGGCTCGCCCAGAAGGTCACCCAGGCGGCCAACAGCAGCCAGGGCGTGGTCACCACGCTGACTATCGACGGCGTACAGACCGTCATCCTGATGGTCACCTCCAGCCTGTTGCTCGGCTCGCTCTCCGCCATCTATGGCTGGGTCCTGGCGGTCTGGATCGTCGTCTTCCTCGGGCTCACCGCCTGGCTTGGCAGCTTTGGCATCGAGCTCTTCCGAAAAGTGCAGAATGCGATTTCCAAGGTGAGCGGGCGGCTGGTCGACACCATCAACAATTGGGAGCTGGTGCGCAGTTTCGGCAGGCTGGACCGCGAGCGCGACGTGCTGGAAGGCGTGCTCGCGGAAGAGGCCGCGCGCTCCCGGCGCTCGCGTCTGTTCTTCG
>JBCCIN010000289.1:0-6866 GCA_039028235.1 Pseudomonadota bacterium | reverse complement strand
GCACAAACGACTTTATCGATCAAAAGCCGTCTCGTGGCGCTCGACATCGAAAAGAACCATCGGGACAAGGAACTGGAGGTGCAGCGCCAGCGGGTCGAGCTTGCGACCGCCAATGTCGAACGCCTCATCGATCTGCGTGAGCGCGGGCTGATCGCCGGCCAGCGATGGCAGCAGGTGGAAGATGAACGCCTCGATCATCTGGCACGGCTGGAATCCCTGGAGCGCGAGCGTGCCGAGGCCGATCAGACGTGGCTTACGCTGAAGGCCGAGCAAAACAGCCTGCCGTTCAACCACCAGATCGAGATCGCCAGGATCGATCGCGATATCGCAGCACTGGAGCAGGAAATCGCCGAGGCTGAAGCGCGGCGGCGGATCGTCATCACCGCGCCGGAGACCGGGATCATCACGGCGGTTCAGGCCAAGCTCGGCGACAGCGCCCAGACCGACGTCCCGCTCGTGAGCATCATTCCCGACGGCTCGACGCTTCAGGCCCAGCTCTACCTGCCCACACGGGCGCGTGGATTCATCAAACCGGGACAGCGCGTCCTGCTTCGTTACCAGGCCTTCCCCTATCAGAAGTTCGGCCATCACGAAGGGCAGATCGTTGGGATCGCCCAGGCGGCAATCATGCCGGAGGAACTGGCCCGGCGGCTTCCGGCCAGTGCAGATCTGCTGTCCCGTGCAGAAGCCGGACCGGTCTATCCGGTGACCGTGGCGCTGAGCAGCCAGACGGCCACCGCCTACGGTGAATCCGTGCCGCTGCAGCCGGGCATGCAGCTCGAAGCGGACGTGCAGATCGAAACCCGCCGCTTGGTCGAGTGGATGTTCGAGCCGCTGTATACGCTGACCGGTCGCATGCAGACCGCCGACGGTGGCCAGGGGTGAGCGTTCTCGAGGGCGTCCATCTCGGTATTGGACGACGCCTGCCTATGCTGCTGCAGACCGAGGCCGCCGAATGCGGCGTCGCCTGTCTCGCCATGCTGTCCGGCTTTCACGGGCGGCATGCCGACCTCGCCGATCTGCGGCGACGTTTTGGCGTCTCGCTGAAGGGCGCTACGCTCAAGGACGTGATCCGGGTCGCCGATCAGATCGGTCTTGCGACGCGACCCATGCGGCTCGAGCTTGGTGAGCTGCCCCTGGCCAAGACGCCGTGCATTCTCCATTGGGACCTGAACCATTTCGTCGTGCTCAAGAGCGTTGGCCGATCCAGCGCGGTGATTCACGACCCGGCCGTCGGCGTGCGCCGCCTGTCCATGACCGAGCTCTCGAAACACTTCACCGGCATCGCCCTGGAGGCCACGCCGTCCGGCGGATTTTCGCGCGCGGAGAAGGCACCGAGGGTTCGCCTTCGCGAGATGCTCGGTCGCTTCACCGGTCTCAAGCGCTCGCTCGCCCAACTCCTCGCCTTGGCGCTCGCGATCGAGGTGTTCGCGATCGCCAGTCCCCTTTTCATGCAGTGGGTCGTCGACCACGCGCTGCTCTCGGCGGATTACGATCTGCTGCTGACCCTGGTGATCGGCTTCGGCATGCTCCTTTTGATCCGCACCTCGGTCATGGCGATGCGCGGCTGGATGCTGATGGCGCTCGGTGCCTCCCTCAAAGTGCAGGCCAGAACCAATCTGTTCTCCCACCTGGTCACCCTGCCGGCAGGCTTCTTCGAAGCCCGCCATCTCGGCGACGTGATGTCACGCTTCGATTCGCAGAACACCATCCTGAAAGCGATCACCACCGAACTGATCGAGGTGGTGCTGGATGGGCTGATGGTCGGACTGACCCTCGCCATCATGTTTCTCTACGCGCCGACATTGGCGCTCCTGGTCCTTTCAGGTGCCGCACTCTATGGCGTGATGCGCTGGGTGCTCTATGCGCCGCTTCGCCAGGCATCGGCCGAGGCGATCATCTGGGGCGCGAGGCGGGACAGCCATTTTCTCGAGACCCTTCGCGGCATCAAGACGATCAAGCTGTTCAATGCCCAGGACAGCCGCCGCGCCCACTGGCTCCATCTCCTGGTGGAGACCGTCAATCGGCAACTGACGACGCAAAAGCTCGGCATCCTCTTCAGGACCGCCAACGCCCTGCTGCTCGGCACACTGACGCTGCTGGTCGTCTGGCTCGGGGCGAGGCAGGTTCTGGCGAACGCCTTCTCGGTCGGCATGCTGCTCGCCTTCATCGCCTACAAGGATCAGTTCCTGACGAGAATCAGCAATTTGATCGACCGGTTGGTCGAGCTGCAGATGCTGAAGCTGCATGCCGAACGCCTGGCGGATATCGCGCTAACCGCACCCGAACCACGCGACATCGCGCGGCCACGCGCCGATGCCGCCGCACCCGCATCGATCGACGTGCGTCACCTCAGCTTTCGCTATGGCGAGAATGATCCGCTGGTGCTGGACGATCTCAGCTTTCGCATCGCACCCGGCGAATCCGTGGCGATCGCCGGTCCGTCAGGCTGCGGCAAGACCACGCTCCTGAAGCTCCTGACCGGTCTGCTGCCGCCGAGCTCCGGCGAGATCCTGATCGACGGCTCGCCGCTTCCTCGCATCGGCAGCGAGACCTATCGCAGCATGATCGGCGTGGTCATGCAGGATGATCAGCTGTTCGCGGGATCGATCGCCGACAACATCTCCTTCTTTTCCGAACATCCGGACCAGGAGATGATCGAGCGCTGTGCGACGCTTGCCGCCGTGCATGACGACATCCTGGCGATGCCGATGGGCTACCACACGCTGATCGGCGACATGGGCACCATTCTCTCAGGCGGGCAAAAGCAACGCGTCCTGATCGCCCGCGCCCTCTATCGCCGTCCCAGCATCCTCTATCTTGACGAGGCGACCAGCCACCTGGACGTGCGACGGGAAACCGCGGTCAGCGAGGCCATCAGGACCATCAACATCACCCGCGTCATCGTCGCCCACCGGCCGGAAACCATCCGCTCGGCAGACCGCGTCATCACGCTGGAAAAGGGTCAGCTTGCCAATGAGCTGCAGGTTCTGAACGACCGAGCCGAGACGCCTGCGATCGCCGGAGGTGACGGCCGCCGCTTCAACGAATGATCGACCAGCCGCCTTCCAGCGGCTAGCGGCCCTCGACCAGATCCAACACATAGCCCGGCAGCGCAAACGCGCCCTGATGCACCGCCGGTGTGTAATAGCGCACGTCGATCGCCGACGCGGCAAAGCGGCGTTCCAACGTCTCCAGCGGCCTCTGTCGATGGTCCAGCGCATCGCTGGCGAAGCCGAAGGCCATGGGGCCGCCGACATAGCCCGGCACGGTTGCGGTGTAGGCGGTGGCGTCGGCGAACAGGGCCTTCAGGGCGCGCATGGAGTTGGCGAGTTCGTCTGACTGGACGAAGGGAACGCCGTTCTGCGTGACCAGGATGCCACCTTCCTTCAGAACGCCCTTGGCTGACTTGTAGAAATCGTCGGTGAACAGCACCTCACCCGGACCGATCGGATCGGTGCTGTCGATGATCGCCACGTCGAAGCGTTTTTCCGTTGTTTTCACAAAATCGACTCCGTCTGCGAACACCAGATCGGTGCGCGGATCGTCGAAGGCGCCGTTGGAGATCGCGGGGAGGTGCTCGCGGCACATCTCGACCACCGAGGGATCGATCTCGACCATGGTGGCGCGCTCGATCGCGCGGTGCTTCAGCGCCTCCTCCAGCATGCCGCCGTCGCCGCCGCCGATGATCAGGACGTCGCGGACGTCGCCGTGGGCCAAGATCGGCAGATGGGTGAGCATTTCGTGATAAATGAACTCGTCCCGCTCCGAGGTCTGCAGCACGCCGTCCAGGTAGAGCGTGCGCCCGAAGGTGCCGTTTTCGACGACGGCAACATGCTGGTTCTCGGAGCGCCCCTCGAACAGTACGCGGTCGACCTTCATCTTGAAGCGAAAGTCGGCATGAAGGGTCTCTTCGATCCAGTCGGTCATCTCACGGAACTCCGGAAGGCGCTTTGTCAGGTCGACGCTCCCGGCCGTCGCCGGGCGTTCTCGGCCGTGCCGAGCGGGTGGGCGGGGTTATGCGTAAGTTTTGGCCGATCCGCAAGGCATAAGCTATTGTGATCCAGCGGCTTTGGTCATTCGTCTAATGCGTAACCAGGCCTTAGAGCCCGTTTCAAAAGCTATCGAGTGATTTCATCGTGTTGCAGTCGAGGTCAGGCGAGAAAGAGGGTGAAGACCGGTGCGGGACACCGGTCGAGACCGATGACGACGCATGAGCCGGCTGCGGCGCGTCGAGCTCCTCGCATCTGCTCGTGGACAAGCCCATGAAATCACTCGATAGCTTTTGAAACGGGCTCTTAGAACGCGAAACGGAGATTAACCGGCCTTGCCGAGCCCAGTTCAGACAGAACGACGGATCAAAGGCGCCTTTGCGCGCGCCGAGTGGCAGGGCCTGAGTACAGCACTCTGGATCAGGCTCGCCGCACTGATCACGATCCAGATCTGGCTGTTGATCGCGGTCTTCGAAACCTGGACGATCTTCTACCACGGCTGGATCCTGATCTTCCTGCTGCTGGGCGCGCTTCAGCTTTCCTTTCTGCAGCGTCGGATCGGCGGTGCCTGGCTGCATTATCTGTTCGCAGCCCTGGACGGCATTCTGGTCGGCATCGCGCTGGTCATGCCCAATCCGCTCCTCACCGAGCCGCCGCCGCCGGCGATGATCCTTCGCTATGCCAACATCATTTTCGTGTTCGTCCTGCTCGCCGGCGCAGCGTTCAGCTACAATCCCGGCCTGGTACTCTGCACCGGTGTCAGCGCGGTCCTGGTCTGGCGCATCGGTGTCGCGATCCTTGCATCGCAGCCCGATGCGATCACCTCTGCCGACCCAGCCTGGAACGAGGCGCTCGGCATGGAGGCGACGGTCCGGTTGTTTCTCGACCCCGATTTCGTCCATTTGAACATGCAGGACAAGAAGGTGTTCGTTGTCCTGCTGGTCACGGCCCTTCTCGCCGCCGTGGTCTGGCGGGCGCGACGCCTGGTGATGAGCCAGGTGACGATCGAGCGCGCGCGCACCAATCTCGCCCGCTATTTCTCCCCTAACCTGGTGGACGAGCTCGCCGCTCAGGATCAGCCGCTCGGTGCCGTCCGCCGGCAGTCGGTCGCGGTCCTGTTCGCCGATATCCAGGGCTTCACCACGCTGAGCGAGGCGATGGCGCCGGAGGCCATGGTCGAGCTGCTACGTGGCTTTCACGAACGCATGGAGCGGGCGGTGTTTTCGCATGACGGCACCCTCGACAAATATATGGGCGACGGGCTGATGGCGACCTTCGGCACGCCTGCGCCGACCGAGCTGGACGCCACCCATGCGCTGCTGGCCGCGCGACGCATGCTGACCGAGATCGACGAGCTCAACGGCGAGCGCGCGGCCGAGGGCGAGGCGCCGCTTCGTCTCAGCATCGGCATTCACTACGGTCCGGTGGTTCAGGGCGACATCGGTGGCGGCCGCCGGCTGGAGTTCACCGTTCTCGGCGATACGGTGAACGTCGCTTCCCGACTCGAAGCCATGACCCGTGAGCTCGGCACCTCGCTCGCCGTCAGCAAAGAACTGATCGATCAGCTCCGTCGGGAAACCGACGAGCCCGATCTGCGCGGCCTGCTCGAGGGACCGCCGAAGGAGGTGCGCGGCCGCGCCGGGCGGCTCGGTGTGTGGACGCTCGCGGGCTAGAGCGGATCCCGATCGGATGTGATCAGGTCACAGGGGAACGGCCGCCGTCAGCAGCAATGCCGATCCCGGCGATAGCTGTAGCGGTCGCGATAAGCATAGCGATCGCGATAGGAAACTCGCTCGTAGCGCGACGAGCGATGGCCATGTCCACAGCCCCGACCTACGCATTCCGACACCACCCGCCGGGTCGTGCGACGCTCCGACTTATGGCTCTTGCAGCGTTCGTGGCGGCAATCGCCGGAAACGCCCGAAATCGTATTGCCGATCATGCTGATGTCCCTGCCGACGCCGCCGATCGTTCCACTAATCGTGTTGCACCCCGACAGCATCACCAGCGCGCCCAGAAGCAGCAGGGCAGTCGGCAGGCCGGTGTTCCAAGCTCGCGGCATGTTTCTGTCCAATCTGAAAGCATGATTTGAACTTCCACAATTATCTCGACAAATGAGCCTTGTGAACCACTTTCCTTAGATGTCAGTTGATTCAGTGTGGTCAACTTGCTCAATTTTTAGTCGGGCTGTTGATAACTTGTCTCAGTCATGGTTCACATCGACACTAAATGCAGCTTCTTGCATCGAGATGATGCACTTGAAATTCACCATGTCGCCTGTTGGAGACGACGATCATGATCGCCCCGAACACCCCGCCGACCTTCCGTGAGGCCAGGGAGGACGACATCGGCGCCATCGTCGATCTGCTCGCAGACGACGCGCTCGGAAGCACCCGCGAAGCCGCCGGCGGCGATATCGATCCTGCCTATCGAAAGGCTTTCGATGCCATTCAGCAGGACCCGAACAACCGCCTGATCGTCGCCGAGCATGACGGCGAGGTGGTCGGCTGCATGCAGCTCACCGCCATCCCGCATCTGACTTTCACAGGCGGCAAGCGGATGCAGATCGAAGGCGTTCGTGTCAAGGAAGCCTTCCGCAGCCAACAGGTTGGAAGGCGCATGATCACCTGGGCCATCAACGAAGCGCGCGCCGCCGGGTGCCATCTGGTGCAGCTTACCAGCAACCGTCAGCGTGCCGACGCGATGCGCTTTTACGAAAGCGTGGGCTTCGAGCCCTCCCATGTCGGCTACAAACTCTATCTCAAGTGAGAATTGACGATCGGGGCTTAAGCAAAAGAGGAAAACTGGTATAGTTTGTTCAAAATTAACCAAGGCTTAAGGTCGGGGCTGTATAGCCGTTCCGGGAACATCCTT
>JBCCIN010000288.1:0-6870 GCA_039028235.1 Pseudomonadota bacterium | reverse complement strand
TCCACTTTTGCGCTACGATCTATAAGAAACTTTACTACGTCAATATTGCCACCAATAGTTGCATAATGTAGCACATATCCCTCTTCGTTATCTTTCCCGTGATCGAGACCGTCGTTGCCGGCACCGCCTCCTACCCAGCCAGCGCCGAGATGGGCCTGATGCACACCGCCCTCGGCAACGGCATCGCCGACTTCCTGAACGGTGACAAGGACGCAGCCACCACCCTCGCCGATATCGAAGCCGAATACCTAACCGCCGCCAAGGAAGCAGGCTTGGTTCAATAGGTCGATCGTCGACTTCGTTGACTTGGAGTCGCTGGTGGGACGGGTTTGCGGACACACTTCCCACCAGTGGCGACGACGGAAGCATCGAGCGAGTTGGATGTCGACCAAACTGACACCAAACAGCCGGTGGGAAGCGATGAAGACCAAGCTTCTCTGCGGCGACTGACGATGCATCAAGAGGCCTTGCCCTGTTCGGTGTTTGGCCACCGGCAAACTCAAGAAGGAAGGGACCGATGAAGTTTAAGACGTTTGCCGCGTTCGTCGGCCCCTCGCTCTTCTTGATGTTGCTGTTCATTGCGGCGCCGCTGATCAGCGTCTTTATGCAGAGTTTCTATCTCGATCAGCCCGTCATCGAGACGGCAGAGGTCGAGAGCTGTACGCCCGGTTTTCCCGATCCGATCTGCACCATCGAGACACGGACCAGGCCAGCGCTTGACGAGAACGGGCAGGTGCAGACGGTCACGCGTTTCGTCGGTCTGGAGAGCTACAGAAACGTTCTGCAGCCGGAACGCGCGCTGGCCGCACTGGGCGCGTTCGACTTCAATTCACTGCTCACGATCGACTTCTGGAAGGCCCTTCGTTTCACGCTCACCTTGACCTTCGTCACCCTACCGCTGGTGATCGGCGTCGGCCTTCTTATCGCGATCACCGTCAATAATTGCGTGCGTGCAATCCGCGGTCCGATCATCTTTGTCTCGCTGCTGCCTTTCATCATCACGCCGGTGATCGGAGCACTCTCGATCCGCTGGCTGTTCATCGGCGACGGCATCATGACCGCCTTTCTCGAATGGTGGCTTGAGCGGGACATTGCGATGTTCGCGCAAGGCTGGACCATCGAGCTGATGATCCTGTTCTTCCGTGTCTGGGCTGTCGCCCCCTTCGCCTTCGTCATCTTCTACGCCGGTCTCCAGACCGTGAACCAGGACACGCTGGAAAGTGCGATCGTCGACGGCGCCAGCCGTTTCGAACGTATTCGTTACGTGATCATCCCGCATCTCATGCCGCTCATCATCTTCATCTCGCTGATCCATCTGATGGACACCTATCGCGAGTTCGAGGCGATCGTCGGCTTTTCAAGCCAGGCGCACCGCATCTCGCTGCAATGGCTGACCTATGATTTCCTCGTGCCTGACGACAGCGGCAACCGTTCGATCTCGCGCGCCTCGGCGAGCGCCATGCTCACCATGGTCGGCATCGTCATCATCCTCATTCCGCTGATCATGCGCACCTGGCGCGACCATCGCGGAGGTCGGCTATGAGCACGTCCAGAGCGCTGCAGCAGCCGCTCGCCCTTCGCCTAGGCTCCGCGGCCTTCCTCGCGTTTTGGTGTCTGCTCGCCGCCTTTCCGCTGTTCTGGATCTTGGTGATGAGCTTCAAGATCCCGGTGGACAGCTTTGCCGCAAACCCGTTTTCGGTGATCTTCGGCCCGGCGACACGCGCTGCCGGCAAGGGCCTCTCGATCATCGACATCATCATCGGCGGAGCCGTGCTCGTTGCGACCGCCATGCTCGCGACGCGCTGGTTGCCGAGGATGGTGCGGAGCTACACGCCGATCGGCTTCGCAGCGTTCGGCTGGATCATAGGCTCGCTCGTTTTCGGCATCGGTTTCGTCATCGCCTTCTTCGGTCTCCTGCCACCGATCCTCAACATCCTGAACGGTATCCTCGGCCCGCTCGGCAGCCCGATCATCGGACTCACCACCGAGCACTATCAGGCCGTCTGGTGGGACAACGAGTTCTACCGAAATTTCTTGAACTCGCTTTTGGTCACCGCCGGCGTCGTTACCATCTCGCTTACCGTCGGCACGCTCGCAGGCTACGGCCTTGCGCGCTACGGTTCGCAGCTCGCGTTCTGGCTCCTGATCGCAGCGCTGATCTTCCGGGCGCTTCCGCACTCCGTCCTGGTCGCCGGCTACCTTCCACCCTTCATCAACTCAGCGGAAATCCTCCGCCCGTTCCTCGGCGACGCCGCACCCACACTCTACGGCCAACCTTGGGCGGTGATCGCCGTGCTCGTCTCGATCAACCAGCCCTTCACCATCTGGATGCTGCGCTCGTTTTTCCAAAACATCCCGACCGAGCTGGACGAAGCCGCGCGCGTCGACGGCTGCTCGCACTTCGAAGCCTTTCGCCGCGTGATCATGCCTGTCATGTGGCCGGGCGTGATCACCACAGGCCTGTTCAGCTTCCTCCTCGCCTATAACGATTTTCTTGTCACCTCACTGCTGCTCGACGCGCAGAACCAGACCATGGTCCCGGCGATCGTCGGCTACTTCAACCGTGAGACCACGACCACCGATCAGGTCGAGGCCGTCGCCGCCGCCGTCTCGATCACCGCACCCCTCTTCCTCCTGGTCATGGTCTTCCAGCGCCAGATCGTAAGCGGCCTCACCGCAGGCGCCGTCAAAGGGTAGTGCCACTAAAGGGTTTACTTGGCTCCGGAGCCTTGCATGAACGATTCGTTTCCCGAACAAGCCTTTCTTAGCCGCGACACGGACATGTCCAAGACGGACGACACGCGCCGCGTGATCGAAGGCATGGTCGCAGCGCTGAACGATCACCGCATCGACGATATCGGCGAGTTCTTCGCGGACGACTTCGTCTGGCGCGGCAATACCGGTTGCGGCACCAAGCACGGCCTCAAGGAATTCCAGGACAACTGGCAGCGACCCTTCCAGGCTGCATTCTCAGGCAAACGCGCGATCGACGAAGCGCAGCTCTTTATGGGCGAGTGGGCCGCGAGTTTCGGCGCACAGCATGCCGTGCACAGCGGTGCCTTCATGAGCGTGCCCGCGACCGGGAAGAAGGTGGAGATCCGCTACATGGACTTTTGGAAAGTGGTCGACGGCAAGATCGTCGAAAATTGGGTCAGCGTCGACTTTCCACATGTGCTAGCACAACTCGGCGTCGACCTGTTCGACGGCGAAGGCTGGGAGCACTACGACAGCGGGGCGAAGGTCGCCCCCCGGCCAAATAAAACTGACGTGGAGTAATCTGAGGCTATGCCCGAATATCTGAAACGCGGCAAACCCGAAGCCGACCGCGCTGCCGACGACGCCAAGGTGCGCGCGACGGTCGAAGGCATCCTCGCCGACATCGAGACGCGCGGCGATGCGGCCGTTCGTGAACTCTCCGAGAAATTCGACAACTACGCGCCCGAGAGCTTTCGCCTGAGCGAGCAGGACATCGAAGACGCGATGTCCAAGATGTCGCCCCGTGACCTCGATGACATCAAGTTCGCCCAGGCGCAGATCCGCCGTTTCGCCGAGGCGCAACGGGCGTCCATGACCGACATCGAGGTCGAGACCTTGCCGGGCGTCATTCTCGGTCACAAGAACATCCCCGTGCAGTCGGTCGGCTGCTATGTCCCTGGCGGCAAGTTCCCGCTGATCGCCGCTGCCCACATGTCCGTCTTGACCGCGTCCGTCGCCGGCGTGCCGCGCATCCTCGCCACGTCGCCGGCGCAACAGGGCGAGCCGCACCCCGCCATCGTCACCGCGATGCATCTGGGCGGGGCGCACGAGATCTACGTGCTCGGCGGCGTGCAGGCGATCGGCGCCATGGCGCTCGGTACGGAGACGATTGCGCCCGTCGACATGCTGGTCGGCCCCGGCAACGCGTTCGTTGCGGAAGCCAAGCGCCAGCTCTTCGGCCGCGTCGGCATCGATCTGTTCGCCGGCCCGACCGAGACGCTCGTGGTCGCCGACGAAACCGTCGATGCTGAGTTATGCGCGACCGATCTTCTCGGCCAGGCGGAGCATGGCTACGACAGCCCGGCCGTCTTCGTCACCAACTCCCGCCGCCTCGCCGAAGACACGATGGCGGAGGTCGAACGGCTCTTGCAGATCCTCCCGACCGCGCCCACAGCGTCCGTGTCGTGGCGCGACTATGGTGAAGTCATCCTCTGCGACAGCTACGATGAAATGCTCGAAGTCGCCGAGGATATCGCGTCCGAGCATGTGCAGATCATGACCGATCGCGACGACTGGTTCCTGGAAAACATGACCGCCTACGGCGCTCTCTTCCTCGGCCCGCGCACCAACGTCTCCTATGGCGACAAGTGCATCGGCACCAACCACACGCTGCCGACCAAGAAAGCGGGCCGTTATACCGGCGGTCTCTGGGTCGGCAAGTTCCTGAAGACCCACACCTATCAGAAGGTCATGACCGACGAGGCGTCGGCGATGATCGGCGAATATTGCTCGCGGCTCTGCATCATGGAAGGTTTTGCCGGCCACGCCGAGCAGGCGAATGTGCGCGTGCGTCGCTATGGCGGCCGCAACATTCCCTATGGTGGGGCCGCTGATTGATGCAGCTGCCGACCACGCCATCCTTCCGTCTTGATGGTAAGCGCGCGTTGGTTGCCGGCGCGTCGTCCGGCATCGGTCTCGGTTCCGCCGTGGCCCTCGCTGAAGCCGGCGCGCATGTGGTGATGGCAGCACGCGGCAAAGAGCGTTTACATGATGCGGTTGCTGCGATGCAGGCTGCCGGACATTCTGTCGAACCACTGATCCTCGACGTCGTCGACATCGAAACCATGAGCGACAAGCTTGCGCCGTTCGGTACGTTCGACGTGTTAGTCAACTCCGCCGGCATCGCCCGTCATGCGCCGGCTGTCGAAACCGACCTCGCGAACTACGACGCCGTCATGTCGGCGAACGTTAGGGGTGCACACTTCCTCGCCTCCGCCGTCGCCAAGGCCATGCTGACAGCCACGCGGTCCGGCTCTATCATGACCATCTCCAGCCAGATGGGGCATGTCGGCGGCGTCGATCGTTCGGTCTATGCGGCCTCCAAGCACGCGGTCGAGGGCATGACCAAGTCGATGGCGATCGAATGGGGACCGCACGGCATTCGCGTCAACACCATCTGCCCGACCTTCATCCGCACACCGCTTACCGAGCAAACCTTTGAGCGTCCCGAACGCGTTCGCTGGATCGAAGAGAAAATCAAGCTCGGCCGAGTAGGTGAGGTGGAAGACATCATGGGCGCTGTTGTGTTCCTCGCGTCCGACGCATCCGCCCTGATCACCGGTACGTCGCTCCTCATCGATGGAGGCTGGACAGCGGACTGATGGGCGGCGCTCGGGTGACATCGATCCAGGTTGCGAAAAGGGCAGGGGTCAGCCAGTCCGCCGTCTCCCGTGTCTTTACGCCCGGCGCCAGCGTCTCGCAAAAGACCAAGGACAAAGTCAAGAAGGCCGCCGAGGAGCTTGGCTACCGCCCGAACGTGCTTGCTCGATCCCTGATTACCGGAAAGAGCCGCATGATCGGCCTTATGGTCGCCTACCTCGAGAATTACTTTTATCCGGAAGTGCTGGAGAAACTCTCGAATGCGCTTCAGGCTGAAGGCTATCACGTGCTCGTCTTCATGGCGGAGCGAACCACCGGTAACATCAACAAAGTCCTTGAGCAGATTCTCGACTATCAGGTCGATGGCATCGTCATGGCATCGGTCGCGATCTCTTCGGAGCTGGCCGCACATTGTCAGGCCGCAGGCGTGCCCGTTGTCCTGCTCAACCGCAATCAGGACGACGACAAGCTTTCAGCTGTAACTTCGGACAATGGCGCCGGTGGTCGCAAGATTGCCGACTTCCTTATTAAGGCCGGCCACCGCAGGATCGGTTACATCGCCGGCTGGGAGCAGGCCTCCACCCAACGCGATCGCGAAGCCGGTTTTCGCGATGGCCTTGTGAAAGGCGGGCTCGAACTCTTCGCCCGCGAGGTGGGTGAGTTCCGTTATGAACAGGCGCAAGAGGCGACGCGTCGGATGTTCGGCAAGGCGGATCGACCCGACGCCGTCTTCGTCGCCAATGACCACATGGCCTTCGCTGTGATGGACGTGCTGCGTTCGGAACTCGGCATGCGCGTGCCTGATGATGTCTCGGTCGTCGGCTTCGACGACGTGCCTCCCGCGGCCTGGCCCGCCTATGATCTGACCACCGTTCGTCAGCAGGCCGATGTCATGGTCAAGGAGACGGTGCACACACTGCTCGGCCACATCGAGCACCGCCAGTCCGAGCCGCGTCGCATCGCCATCGACGGTCCGCTGGTCGTGCGCGGGTCGACTCGCAAACCCTAGGATTGGAATGAATGAAAGGCTTTGATCCCAAGTGGCGTGACGTTCCCGACTATATCATCGGCGTAACGAGAGCGATCTGGGAAGACCGTAATATCGCCGGCCTGCATCACTGGTACACGGACGACCTCGCTGTCCGCACGCCCGCCTCGATCGTCAGAGGCAACAAGGCGGTCATCGCGGCGACCATGGCGACCCTTGCCGAGTTTCCTGATCGCCAGCTCCTCGGCGAGGATGTGATCTGGTCCGGCAATGAGGATGCGGGCTTTCTGTCATCCCACCGCCTGCTCTGCCTCGCTACCCATAGTCGGCCCGGCATGTACGGCGCACCGACAGGCAAGCCATTACGTTATCGCGTGCTTGCCGATTGTGCGGCGGTTAACGATCAGATCTATGATGAATGGATGGTGCGCGATCAGGGTGCGATCGTTCGCCAACTCGGCCTCGATCCCAAAGACTACGCCCGTGATCTGATCGAGCGTGAAGGTGGGCCGGAAAACTGCGTCAAG
>JBCCIN010000287.1:0-7128 GCA_039028235.1 Pseudomonadota bacterium | reverse complement strand
CAGCTTGCCGGTGTCCCAGTCGAGCACGCGGGTCGAGCCGGGGAGTGGGACCGCGCCGACGAGGTCCTTGATCTTCGAGGTCTCGGGATCGATCGAGAGTGGGCCGATGTCACCCCAGTCGATCATCACGGCGCAGCGGCCCGATGTGACCAGGGCGCGCGTATCACCGATGTCGTGGTTCAGCTCCTCCGGCGGACCGTACTTCCCGCTCTCCTTGAAGAAGTTGAGCGCCGCCGCCCAGGCTTCGTTGTTGACCATCGGGGTCATGTCTTCGGTGTTGAAGAACACGCCCTGGCCGGTGCCCTGGCTCTGCACATATTGCGCGGCGATCGACATGATCGCATAGAAGCTTTGCGCGTTTCGTTTCTTGAACATGCAGGAGCCGTAATCGGCTTCGCCATCGCCGTTCATGTCCTTGCCGTGGGCGGCGGCCGCGACCTCGAGATACTCGTCCCAGGTGCGCGGCGGCTCGAGGCCGAGTTCGCCCAGAACGTCGGTGCGGTAATAGACCATCTGAAAATCGCCATCGATGGTAATCAGATAGGTCTTGCCATCGATCTTCTGATTGAATTCGCGGAAATAGGGGGCGATGTCGTCGATCGCGAGATCGGCATCATTGGCGACGAAATCCGAGAGATCGGCCAGAAGGCCTGCATCCTGCATCTCGACCGCCCAGCCGGACGCGAACACGCCGACATCGATCGAGTTGGTACCGGTCGCCCAGTCGGTCAGGAGCTTTTGGAACAGATCCGCGAACGGCACGCTGGAGACGTTGACCTTGGCGCCGGTCATCTCCTCATATTCCTTGCCGCGCTCTTCCAGCCTGCCGGCGATCACCGGACCGGGGCGGGTCAGGAGATTGATCTCGACGCCTTCGTAAGCTTTCTGCGCCACGGCCGACGGTGCTGTCATGCCGATTATAGCCGCGCCGCCAAGCAGTGCCGCCGCCAGAGTTGCTGCTCTCATCGCGTTATGCCTCCACTGGATTGTTCTCGGTTGATCCTGCCCGTTCGAACCATCGAGGGTTCAACAGCCCGGGCACGCATTTCTTGTGAAAAAACGTTACGCGATGACCGCAGACGAGACAAGCCGACGAGCTACTCGCTTTCGGCTGTTCGATTGCCGCGGATCATATCGCTCGCCTTCTCCCCGATCATAACAGAGGCGGCATTGGTGTTGGAGCTGATCAATCGCGGCATGATCGAGCTGTCGGCGACGCGAAGGCCATCGATCCCGCGCACGCGGCATTGGGGATCGATCACCGCCATCTCATCGACGCCCATCTTGCAGGTGCCGACTGGGTGATAGTCGGTCTTGCCGAATCGCATGGCATAGGCTTCCAGACCCTTTCGATCCCTCACATCAGGGCCCGGTGTATGCTCCTTTCGAATGAACTTGGCGAGACCAGGCTGCCGAGCGATCTCACGCGTTTTTTCGAGACCGCGGAGGGACATCTCGAAGTCGTAAGGCTCGGACCAGTAATTCGGATCGATCACCGGCGGCGCCAGCGGATCATTGCTGCGCAATGTCACGGAGCCGCGCGATCGCGGGCGGAGATGGCAGGAGTTGATGGTGCAGCCATAGCCGCTCGGGACAGGCGGGACGCCTGCTTCGAGCCCGGCACCCGGAAGAAAGTGGAACTGGATGTCCGGGCTGCGCTCGTCCGGATCGGCAAACCAGAAGCCGCCGGCCTCGGCCAGATTGGATGTCACCGGTCCCGTCTTGAAGAGCACATACTCGAGGGCGGCCCAGAGCATTTTGTGCGGCCTGGTGTGCTTGTCGTAGCTGTGAGGACCATTCAGCTCGTGGATGCTGTAGACGTCGATATGGTCCTGCAGGTTCTTGCCGACGCCCGGCAGATCATGCACGGGATTGATGTCGATCGCTTTCAGCTCGTCGGCGGGACCGATGCCGGAGAGAAGCAGCAGCTTTGGCGAGCCGATCGCGCCTGAAGCAATGATCACTTCGCTCTCCGTCCTGGCCGTGTGTACTTGACCATTCGCGAAATACTCGACGCCGACGGCACGGCCGTTCTCGATCAGGATTCGGTTTGCCAGGGCATCGGTCACCACATCGATATTGCCACGCTTCACGGCGGGATGCAGATAGCCGACCGCCGTGCTGCAACGGCGTCCCTGGCGCTGGGTGACCTGATAGAGGCCGCAGCCTTCCTGTAACGAACCGTTGAAGTCGGCATTGTGCGCGAGGCCGGCCTCCTGGGCTGCGCGAACGAAAGCCCGGCTCAGCGGGTGAGGACTGATCAGGTCCGACGCGCCGAGCGGGCCACCGGTGCCGTGATAGTCGTCAGCCAGGCGATTGTTGTCCTCGGCGCGGCGAAAGTAGGGGAGCACATCCTTGAATGCCCAACCGTCACAGCCTTCTTCCTCGGACCATTCGTCATAGTCTTTGGGATTGCCTCGGGTGAACACCATCGCATTGATCGAGCTGCCGCCGCCGAGCACGCGCGCCTGCGGGAGCAGCATCACATGGCCATCGCGTTGCGGAGAAGGCGCCGTCTCGTAGCCCCAGGTCAGCGGACCTCCCGTCATTTTGTAGAAGGCGACGGGGCGATGAATGTCGGGATTGCTATCGGTCGGCCCAGCCTCGATCAGGAGAATGCGTGCCTCTGCCACCTCGCCGAGCCTGGCCGCCATGACGCAGCCCGCGGAGCCGCCTCCGACGATGACATAGTCGTACATCCCGTCTCCCTCGATTGCGTGCTGCCCGAGGTGTCGCGCGTTGTCGGGCAGCCTTTATTGTCTTTCTCGTGGTGTCATCTCGATTGTAAAGCTATCGATGGCTGCGTGAACAGACGGCGCCAATGATGACCAGCAACCCATCGCCCGTGCATACCGCATGGATCGGTTTCGCCACGCTCGCCTTCTCCATGGGCATTGGGCGCTTCGCGTTCACGCCGATCCTGCCGATCATGCAGGCCGAAGGGCTGGTCAGCATCGGCGAGGGCGGCCTGCTCGCATCCGTGCATTTCGTCGGTTATGCGATGGGTGCCTGGCTGGCGGGACGCTTGACGTCGTCGCCACGTACGCTCTTGTTCGCATCGCTGATCAGCATCGCGCTTTCCACGATCGCGATGGGTTTGACGAACATCAATGCGGTCTGGCTGCTGGCGCGCTGGATCGCCGGGCTGTGCAGTGCGTTCGTGCTGGTTATCGTCAGCACCTACGTCGTGAAGCATCTCGCCGAACTCGGGCGGGCGGACCTGCAGGGCGGTGTCTTCGCAGGTGTCGGCGGAGGCACCGCTCTTGCCGGCTTCGCCTGCCTCGGCATGATGGCGTTGGCGACCGCAAGCTGGCTGATCTGGCTGCTGCTCGGCCTCGCCACGCTTGCCGCGGCCGCGGTGCTGTTCGCCACGATCTGCGGCCGGCTGTTCGAGAGGGCAAACGATGCCGGAACGGATGGGGATCGCCGCGCGTCACTCGCTTGGCATCTCGTCATTCCCTACGGCGCCATGGGTGCCGGCTACATCATACCGGCGACCTATCTGCCGATCATGGCGCAGCAGTCGATCTCGTCGCCTTTGCTTTTCGGCTGGGTCTGGCCGGCGTTTGGCACGGCGGCGGCCCTGTCGACATTGATCGCTGCTCGGTTGCATAAAAGCTACTCAAACCGCCAAATCTGGATTGCAAGCCAGCTCGTGATGGCCTTCGGTTTGATCCTGCCGGCCCTATGGCCACAGATCGTCTTCGTGACGATCGGCGGACTCTGTGTCGGCGGCACGTTCATGGTGATCACCATGGCCGGTCTGAAGGAGGCGCATCAGATCACTGGTGCGGCAAGCACGCAGCACCAGATCGCGGCCATGACGACCGCCTTCGCTCTTGGTCAGATCATCGGTCCGCTACTGGCTGGCTGGGCCTACGACATCATGCAGAGCTTCACCTACCCGCTGCTCCTGGGCGGCATCATCCTGGTGATCTCGCTGGCACCCATGCTGACGTCAACCGAGACAAGCGATCGGCCGATCGCCTAGTGGTGTGGCCACCTCATTGATGTGACCGCATCATCGGCGGACGGTCAGACGCCGCCCCAGATCGCCTCCGCCGTCTCGACCACCAGCTCCAGTTTTCTTCGCTGATCATCCTCGGTGATCGCGTTGCCCTCTTCCGTCGAGGCAAAGCCGCATTGCGGTGCGATGCCGAGCTGGTCGATGTCGGCATATACCGACGCATCCTCGAACTTGCGTTTCAGGTCATCGAGGCTTTCCAACTCGCCTGTCTTGGTGGTGATGAAGCCCGGCAAGACACGTTGCTTGCTCTTGGCCAGAAGACGAAGGGGCTCAAGACCGCCGGCGCGCTCGGTGTCATATTCCATGAAGAAAACATCGACGCCTGTCTTGTTGAAGACGGCGTCTGCGGCGGGGTCATAGGCGCCCTCGGCGGCGTGGGTCGAACGGAAATTGCCGCGGCACATATGCATGCCGACCACCATGTCGTCGGGACGATCCTTGATGGCCTCGTTCATCATCCAGGCATAGCGGTCAATCAGATGATCGGGATCCTGGCCCTCCGCTTCCTTTGCAGCGCGGTGCTTGGGATCGCAGAGATAGGCGAAGAAAATGTCGTCCATCTGCAGATAACGGCAGCCGGAGTCGTAGAACGCCCGAACAGCCTTCCTGTAGGTCGCGGCGATGTCGGCGAACAGGGTGTCAGGGTCCTTGTATTCGGCTGGAGCGATGTCCGCCGGCGCCGTGCGAAAGTGGCAGCAGCTTGGGCCTGGGATCGAGATTTTGGGCGTCACCCCGCTATTGGCGGCGACGAAGCGAAATTGGTCGAGCATCGGGTGGTCGTCGGGAAAGTCGAGCTTGCCCTTGATCGTCGGAAAGATCGGCCGGAGCTTGATGCCGGCGAACTGCACGCCTTCCTCGCGCTCCTCCAGCTCGAAACCATCGAGCATGCCCATGAAGTCGTAATGCCAAAAGGAGCGCCTGGCTTCGCCATCGGTCACCGCCTTCAGCCCGACCTCCTCCTGCATGCGGATCGAGGCGATGATCGCCTCATCCTCCACGACTGCGAGCTGGTCGGCTGTGATCGATTGTTCTTCATAGAACCGCTTGCGCGCGTTCTGGACTGCAGGCGGCCGGAGAAGGCTGCCGACATGGTCGGCGCGAAAAGGCGGCTTCTCAGTGGTCATACTGTTCTCCGTGCCGGCCTCGGGGCCCATGTCGCTGCTGCGATCACATCACTTGGGCGCCAAAGTTGCGGGTGGGGTCCATCTCGGACTCAAGACGACCAAGCGGCTTCGCTGCCTCGCCCGCCTCGCGCAACAGCAGCCGGCCACGGCCTCGCTCGCCGGCAAAGGTGCCGTTGTCGACAAGCACCTCGCCCCGGGAGAGGACGGTGACCGGCCAGCCCGTCAGCGTCATGCCGGCATAGGGGCAATAGCCGGTGGCGTCATGGGTGGTGTCGTGATCGATTTTCTTCGACTTGGCGGGATCCCAAATCGCGAGATCGGCGTCCGATCCGATGGCAATAGTCCCCTTTCTCGGATGCAGCCCATAGAGCCTCGCCCCTCCGGTGCAGCAGAGGTCGACGAAGCGGTGGATGTCGATCCGGCCTTTCAACACACCTTCAGAAAACAGAAGCGGCATGCGCAGCTCAAGGCCGGGAAGGCCGTTGGCGATGTTTTTGAAGTCTGGGTTATCGCCCCTGGCGAGCTTGCCGCGTTCGTCGAAGCTGTAGGGCGCGTGGTCCGAGGAAAACACCTGGAAGGTGCCGTTGGCGAGGCCCCGCCACATCGCCTCCTGGTCGGCCGCATCGCGCGGCGGCGGGCTGCAGCACCACATGGCGCCGTCGACGCCAGGCTTGTCGAGATCATCAGCGGTCAGGAACAGATATTGCGGGCAGGTTTCCCCATAGACCTTCTGTCCGCCGGTCTGTGCAGCGCGTACCGCATCCATCGAGCCTTCGGTGGAGATGTGGAAGATGGTGAGCGGCTGATCGATCATCGCGGCTAGCTGGATCGCGCGCGACACCGCCTCAGTTTCGGCCAGGCGCACATGGCTGACGGCGTGGTATTTCGGTGCGGTATAGCCCTTGTCCAGGAGGCGCTGCGCCAGCCAGTGGATCATGCCGTGGTTCTCGGCGTGGACCACAACCATCGCGCCGTGCGTGCGGGCGAGCGCCAGTACATCCAGCATCTGCTCATCGGAGACCCGGATCGCGTCATAGGTCATGAACAGCTTGATCGAGCTGAAGCCTTCCTCGATCAGATCGGGGAGTTCGTCTTCGAGAACGGCCTTTGTCGGATCGGAAACGATCATGTGAAAGGCATGGTCGATCACCGCCTTCTTGGCGCATTCCCGATAGTCCTCGACCACCTGACGCACCGACTGCCCGCGCTGCTGTGCGGCGAACGGGATGACCGTTGTCGTTCCGCCGTAGGCCGCCGAGACGGTGCCTGTATAAAAGTCGTCGGCCGTCATCACGCCGAAGGCAGAGAGCTGCTCGATATGACAGTGGCTGTCGACGCCGCCCGGCAACACCAGCTTGCCCGAGGCGTTGATCTCTCGCTCACCCTTGGCGAGCTTTTCGCCGATCATAGCAACGCGCCCATCGCGAATGCCGATATCCGCGTCGAAGCGATCGACAGCAGTGACGATGCTGCCGCCGCGGATCACCAGATCGAAATCAGGGGCCACTCAGTTCGCCTCCGGTGCGTCAGGTGCGCACTCTGGTCTTGTCCGGATCATAGAAGGGGAAGCGTACCACGGTCGCCGGCAAACGCTTTTGATGACCGTCCAGCTTGCCCACCTCCACTTCGGTTCCAAGCTCGGCATATTCCGTATTGATCCTGGCGAGCGCAATGCACTTCTTCAGGATCGGCGAGCGGCAGGCACTGGTGACGTCGCCGATATGGCTTCGGCCGATGTGGATGCAGTCGCCGGGCGAGGCCTCTTCATTGCCGACCAGCTCCAGGCCGACCAGCTGACGCTGCGGGCTCGCCTTTCGCTTCTCCAGAGCCGCTCGGCCGATGAAGTCCTCATCATGCTTGAGCGCCACGGAAAAGCCGATGCCGGCCTCGAAGGGATCGGTCTGCTCGTCGAACTCATAGCCCGCGAAGATCAGCCCCGCCTCGATGCGCAGCATGTCGAGCGCATCCAGGCCGAGT
>JBCCIN010000286.1:0-7136 GCA_039028235.1 Pseudomonadota bacterium | reverse complement strand
TGGTACGGTTACGTCACCCAGATCAGCGGCTTCAAGGCGGGCAAGCATGAGGGCAAGATCACCGGCCTTGCCGCCTATGGCAAACCGATCCACCGTAACGTCTTCGAAAAATTCTTCCGCTACGCCGACGGCACCATGAGGAATGTCGGCAACTGCTTCCGTCACACTGCCCTGAAGAAACTCAAGAACGCCTTGCCGGATCGGTACAAGCGCGAGGATCTCGCTGCGACCGTGCAGGACCTCGCCGAGGATGTCGCCACGTCCTATGTCGGCCACTGGTGCAAGAAGACCGGCCATCGCAATGTTGCGCTCGCGGGCGGGGTGTTCGCCAACGTCAAGATCAACCAGCGGGTCCTTGAGACCGACGGTGTTTCATCGGTCTTCGTCTTTCCAGCCATGTCGGATGAAGGCATCGCTGCCGGTGCTGCCTTGGTGCGCTATGCCGAGCGCAAGGGCTGGGAGCCGCAGGAGCGTGCCTGCATCGACCACGTGTATCTCGGCCCGGAATTCACCGACGAGCAGATCCAGGAGGCTCTGGGGAAGGCCGAGGTCGAATACGCCAAAGCCGATGATATGGCGAAGGACGTCGCCCAGCTGCTCGCCGACGGCAAGGTGGTGGCACGCTTTGCCGGCCGCATGGAATATGGCCCGCGTGCTCTCGGCAACCGCTCGATCCTTTATCGCCCGGACAGCCCGTCCGTGAACGACTGGCTGAACGAACGCCTGCAGCGCACCGAGTTCATGCCTTTTGCGCCATCCTCGCTCGCCGAAGATGCCGCCTCCTACTTCGTCGGCATCGAGGGGGCGGAGAACACCGCGCGCTTCATGACTATCACCTTCGACTGCACCGAGGTCATGAAAAAGTCCTGCCCCGGCGTGGTCCACATCGACGGTACCGCACGCCCGCAGATCGTCCACGCCCACGACAACCCGGACTATCACCGCATCATCTCCGAGTTCAAGAAGCTCACCGGTCTGTCCTGCGTGGTCAACACCAGCTTCAACATCCACGAGGAGCCGATCGTCTGCACACCGGAGGACGCGATCCGTGCCTTCAAGATCGGCCATCTCGACGTGCTCGCCATTGGCCCCTATATCGCGATCAACCCTGCGGTGAAGGCGAAAGATGACCAGAGCGAAGAGCGCGCCATCGCGTAGGTCACGGGCGCGCGACGGCGCAAAGAAGGAAAGTTAGGGATGACGACCCTCGTCACCGGCGGCACAGGCTTCATCGGATCACGCCTCGCCCTCGACTGTGCGACGCGCGGCGAGGCTGTGCGCATCCTCGCCAAGATCAACAACGCCAATGAGCAGTCCGGTCATGACGAGCTGGAGAAGGCTGGCGTCGAGATCATGGACGGCGACGTTTGCAGCGCGGACGATGCCGCGAAGGCGATGAAGGGCGTGAAGACGCTCTACCACCTCGCTGCCGCCCAGCACGAAGCCAATGTCGGCGACGATTACTTCCGACGGATCAATGTCGAAGGCACCCAGTCGATCCTCGAAGCGGCGGTGAAGGCGAAGGTGAAACGGGTGGTGCACGGCAGCACCATCGGCGTCTACGGCATGGCGGACGAGGGACCGGTCCACGACCGCACGCCGCTTTTCCCGGACAACATCTACGGCCAGACCAAGCTCGAAGGCGAGCATCTCGCCCGCAGCTACTCAGACCGCTTGAAGCTCGCCATCGTGCGCATCTCGGAAACCTTCGGCCCCGGCGACTACCGTCTCCTGAAGCTGTTCAAGGGCATCAAGTCCAAGAAATTCTTCATGGTGGGCAAGGGACAGAATCTGCATCACCCCGTCTATATCGACGATCTCATCGAAGCGCTGCGCGCCGCGGCGACCGAGAAGTCCGCCATCGGCGAGACCGTCGTCGTTGCAGGTCCGCGTGCTGTCACGACCCGCGAGATGGTCGACGGCATCAGCGAGGCGCTGAACACCGCCGGCCCTAAGATTACCGTGCCGCTGCCCGCTCTGATGGGGGCCGCGATGGCGATCGAGACCGTCTGCAAACCGGCCGGCATCCAGCCGCCGCTTCACCGCCGCCGCATGAACTTCTTCGTGAAGAGCTTCCAATTCTCCGGCGAAGGTGCTCGCGCAAAGCTGGGCTTTGAGCCCAAAGTCGACTTTGCGGAGGGAGCGAAGCGTACGGCAAAATGGTATGAGGAAACCGGGCACCTCTAGCCCGGACGCCCAAGGAAGAAACACCATGAGCAACGCTGCGAAAAAGGTCGAAGGTCATGGCAAGGCCATGAGCGGACCACGGTCTGACAAACTCGCTGCGCAGATGGAGCCGTTCGACAGCTTTTGGGAAGGACCGGAAGACGTCGAAAAAGGCTACAAGAGCTTCAAGGCGTTCTACCGCGCCAACTACCTGAAGCACGTCACGCCCAACAAGGACGCCAAGATCCTGGTGGTTAGCTGCGGCCCCGGCTATTTCGTCAACGTCCTCAACCAGGCCGGCTATTTCGACGTCACCGGCATCGACAGCTTCGAAGACAAGGTCGAGCATGGCAAGTTCCACGGCCTGAACTGCGTCCACGCGCGCGCCTTCGAATATCTCGCCGAACAGGAAGACGAAAGCTTCGACGTCATCTTCGGCGAGCAGGAACTCAACCATCTCACCAAAGACGAGATGATCGAATTTTTGCTCCTCGCCCGCGCCAAGCTGAAGCCGGGCGGCCAGCTCATCTGCCATGGCCTGAATGGCGCCAACCCGATCGTCGGCGCCGAGACGCTCGCGCAGAACTGGGATCACCAGAACACGTTCACCAGCTACTCACTGAATCAAGTCCTGGAACACACCGGCTACGACGTGCAGAAGATCTTTGGTCTGCACCTCTACGTCTTCTACAAAAACCCGGCGAACTATGTGGCCTGGGGTATCACGGCAACCCTCCACATCGTCTTCCGCGTGCTCTTCCAGATCTACGGCAAGTTCAACAAGATTTTCGAGAAGAAGATCGCCGCAGTTGCTGTCAAACCTGCCGCGGTGAAGCCGATGGGTGATACCAGTTCCGGCAACCACCTAAGGAGCGTCTGACCGCCATGTGCGGAATCGCCGGCCAAATCGGAAGTCGACTCCTTGATGAAAGCGCGATGCGCGCCGTCACCGGGACACTGGCCCATCGCGGCCCAGACGGCTTCGATCATATCAGGCGAGAAAAAGCCTGGCTCGGCCATCGCCGCCTCTCGATCATCGACCTCGAAGGCGGCCGCCAGCCGATAGGTAATGAGGACGGCACGGTCTGGATCGTTTGCAATGGTGAGATCTACAACTACCGGGACCTACGCCCCGGCCTGATCGAAAAGGGTCATCAATTCAAGACCGAAAGCGATTGCGAGGTCGTCCTCCATCTCTATGAGGAAGAGGGCGAAGACTGCCTGCAGAAACTGCGCGGCATGTTCGCCTTCGCCATCTGGGACGAACTCAAGCAGCGCCTGTTCTGCGCGCGCGACCGCCTCGGTCAGAAGCCCTTCTACTACGCGAGGAGCGGTGACGGCCTTATCTTCGCGTCCGAGATCAAAGCCCTCCTGAAGGCCGATCCCTCGCTCCGGCAGATGAACCCGGAAGCCTTCGACGAATATATGACGCTCCGCCTGATCGGCGCGCCCAAGTCGATGTTTCAGGGAATCGAAAAACTACCGCCAGGTCACTCAATGACCTACGCGGTCGGCGGGACCTGCGAGGTCCATCGGTATTGGGACCTCGACTACGAGCCGAAGAGCCGGGTGAGCCAGGCGGACCTGCTGGAGGAGCTCGAGGAACGGCTGGTCGAGACGCTGAAATATCATCTCGTGAGTGACGTGCCGGTGGGTGCCTTTATGAGCGGCGGGCTGGACTCGACGCTGCTGGTGGCGCTTACCAAAAAGCACAAGCTCGCGGATGATCTGCAGACTTTCACCATCGGGCTTCCCTACGATCAATATGACGAAGCGCCGACCGCGCGGCTGGTCGCCGAGACCTTCGGTACCAGCCATCGCGAAGAGACCATCACGCCATCCCTTCTGACCGAGCTCCCTCGCCTGGTCGCGACCCTGGACGAGCCCTCCGACAGCCTTGCGATCTGCATGGACAAGATCGCCGCACTCGCCTCCCGCCATGTCAAAGTGGTGTTCGGCGGTGACGGCGGTGACGAGCTGTTCGGCGGTTATGATCGCTACTACGGCAACCGCATCGCCGGCCACTACGCGTATATCCCAGGCATCGTTCGTAGTGGAATCATCCGCCCGCTCATCGAAAAAATCCCTGATGGCAAATGGTATAAGAGCGTCGGCCATCAGCTGAAATGGCTCGACCGCCTGGCCGACACGAACCCTGCAAGCGCCCGTTATCTCGAAAGCCTCGGTTACTTCTACATGCGGCGCTCGTTCCGCAATGATCTCTATGCAGATGCGTTGAACGATCAGCTTGCCAAAAGCGATCCGGGTCGTGTCATGAAGGATGCCTTCGAACGCGTCCCCGCCCGCCACCTCACCGACAAGATGCTCTATGCCGACGCCCATATGCGCCTGCCCGACCATCCCGTGATGATTTCGGACCGCATGACCATGGCTCACGGCCTGGAAGTGCGCTCGCCCTTCATGGATCACGAGCTGGTCAAGTTTGTTGCCAAGGCGCCTGCTTCGATGAAAGTGAAAGGCCGCACCCTTCGCCATCTGCAGGTGGAGCTGTGCAAGCGTGTGCTGCCGGCCGAGGTCATGGGGCGCAAGAAGCAGGGCTTCTCGTCGGCGCTCACCTATATGCTGAAGGACGAGCTCAGTTTCCTGCAGGATCACTTCCTGAAAGCTGCGACGCTGGCGAGCGACGGGCTGCTGAATCAGCCCGCGATCGACAGGATGCTCGACGAACACAACGCTGGCGCAGCAGACCATGGCCACCGCCTCTGGCTCCTCCTCAACAGCGAAGTCTGGCACCGATACTTCATTCGCGAGGAGTCCGTCGACGACCTGACCGGCGAGATCGCCGACGCCACGAGAGGTGTCGAGATCCAAAGTTATCCAAGCACGAGGCATGTGCATGCGGCGTGATTTGAGAGGGCTTGCGGATAGCAGCTTCGACCTGGTCGTCATCGGCGGCGGCGTGTTCGGGGCGGCTGCCGCCTGGGAGGCGGTGAGCCGTGGCCTTTCGGTGGCTCTGATCGAGCGTGCCGATTTCGCCAGTTACACCAGCGCCAACTCCTACAAGGTGGTGCATGGTGGCATCCGCTACATCCAGCATGGCGACGTCTTTCGCATTCGTCAGTCCGCCGGGGAGCGCAGCGCCTTCTTGCGCATCGCCCCACACCTGGTGCGCCCGCTGCCGATAGCGATCCCGACCTACGGTCACGGCATGAAAGGTAAGGCGGCTCTGCGTGTGGGTGTTGCCGCCTATGATGCCGTGACCTTCGATCGCAATCGCGGCATCACCGATCCGAAGCGCCAGATACCATCTGGACGGTCGACTTCGAAGCAGGAGACTCTCGACCTCTTTCCGAATCTCCATGCTGATGGCCTGACTGGCGCGGTGATCTTCAACGACGGTCAGATGCTCAACCCGCCGCGCCTGGTGCTCGCCTTCGTGCAAAGCGCTGCCGAGGCGGGGGCTGTTGCCGCCAACTATGTCGAGGCGACCGGGCTGATCCGGGAGGGCGACAAGGTCGTTGGTGTCGAAGCGAAAGATGTCCTGACTGGCGCTGACTTCTCGATCAGGTCGAAGCTCGTCCTGAACGCTGCTGGCCCCTATGCCGAAGGCTTTGTTGCCAAAGCTCTGAACAAAGTCACGCCCGATGGCGCTGCTGCCTACTCACGGGATGCATGTTTCGTCGTCAATCGACGGCTGTTCGATCACGACATCGCGCTTGCGGCGCAGGGGCAAACCCATGACCCGGATGCCGTCATAAGTCGCGGTAACCGCCATCTATTCATCGCACCCTGGCGGAACTACACGCTGGTCGGTACCTGGCATGTGGTCTGGAAAAAGGACCCCGCCGCGATCACCGTCGAGGACGACGAGCTTCAGTCCTTCATCGACGAGGTGCAGGCGGGCTATCCCGGCCTCGATCTCACGCTCGACGATGTCGGCATCTGGAATTGCGGCCTGGTGCCCTTCGGCGAGAACGAGGAGGGGGCGACGCATCTCCGTTATGGCCATCGCTCCAGCCTGATCGATCACGGCAAGGTCGATGGGATCGACGGCCTGATGACCCTGATCGGCGTGCGATTCACCACCGGTCGCTACGAAGCCGAAAAGGCTGTGGACATTATCGCCGAACGGCTGGGCCAACGAGGTGTATCGCGCACCGCCTTCACGCCGCTCAAGGGCGGTGATCTGTCCGGCGGGATTGAATCCTGCCACCAGCAGGCCATCCGCGATCACGGCAAGCACTGTTCGCCGGGAGTGCTGCGCTCCCTTTTGCATCACTATGGGGCGGGGTTGGACGAGCTTATCAAGACGGCCGCAGACGAGCCGCGCCTTCTTGCGCCTATGGGCGACAGCGCCGTGATCGGTGCACAAGTGTTGCATGCGGTTCGCGAGGAGACGGCGCACAATCTCGGCGATGTCGTCTTTCGCCGAACCGATCTTGCGACGGGCAGCTATCCCGGCGAGGTGGCGCTCAGGCAAGTCGCTGACGTCATGGCGCCGATGCTTGGCTGGGACGACCAGCGCATTCAGGACGAGATCGACAGTGTTCGCACGCGATTTCCGAAGCGCGCGGCGCTCGCAGCCGATCGGGAGCGTGCGGACGGCGTTGCCGCCGCCTGATTATCAAGGGAAGACAGATGCCCATTTCGGCATGGATGGACCGCTTTTTCTATCCCGACTTCGAGGACAATTGGGACGACGACCGTTTCCGTCTCGAGATCGTCAGCTTGCTCAAGCCCCACTTCCACTGCCTCGACTACGGTGCAGGGCGTGGCAATGTCCGGCAGATGAACTTCAAGGATCTGGTTGCCTACGTCGCCGGTGTCGACCCCGGCAATGCCGTCTTTTCCAATCCCTATCTCGACGATGCGAAGCTGCTGCCTTTGCCGAGCGGCGAGATCCCCTATGATGACGAGAGCTTCGACATCGTCTACTGCGCCAACGTCATGGAACATGTCGAAAGCCCGGAAGCCACCTTCCGCGAGGTTGCGCGCGTGCTGAAACCGGG
>JBCCIN010000285.1:0-7141 GCA_039028235.1 Pseudomonadota bacterium | reverse complement strand
TTGAGGTTCTGCACTGTCGATCATAAGCCATCTCCCGCCTCAACTAACCTGGAAGATCAGCCGCACAACGTCCAGGCCTGCATGTTAGAGATAGCGGGTGGCGTTCATCCTTTCTTAACCCGCCAGGACTATCATCGGGCCTGTCTCGCTGGTCCATGCGATCCTGGGAGTCCGAGCCTCGCCCGTCCCTTCTCACCGGGCAGACGGATTTCCAGGATCGCATGGACCAGGAAACAACGTGGCATGGACGGGTTAACGAAGGCTTAACGTCGGGCGAAAATCCGATGCAGGGGACGTCATCACACGCCCCATCGATAGGAGCCTAGAGCCTGTCTTGAAAAGTCTCGAATGATTTCATCCTTTTGCAGTCGAGATCAGGCTAGAAAGAGGCTGGCGGCCGGTGCTTCCACGGTGATCTTCAGGCATCGCCCGAAACCGATAACGAACTACTGGACCGGCTGCGGCATGCCCCTCCGGGTGACTCTTTAGCTTGAAAGCTCCCGCTCGCTTCCAGCCTGGATCGTCCCTTACCGCTGACGGTGCCCGGAGCCAAAGAGAGGGCCATCACTTTGTTTCAAGCTCTTCGCATTCGCTCCCGAACGCTAAGCTTTTCTCGAACATGTGGAACCATCTGTTCGATAAGGAAATGTGGAGAGATAAAGAAATAGAGCGAGCGTACCGATAAGCTCCGATCGGGATTCGTTCTAGCTCTGGGATAAGGTCAAGACATCACGCGACAATTTCTGAAAAGGTCTCTCAAGTTCGCCCGGACGGCATTCTTGAGCGCGTCGGCGAAGGCGCGCATCAGGCCGTGGCGGTCTTGCCGGTCAAGCGTTTCAAAAGGGCCAGCGCCAGGAGACAGCCGGCGATCCCACCCGACGCGTTGGCGACGGTGTCGGCGATGTCGAAGAAGCGACCGGGCACATAGGCCTGTCCGAACTCTAGCGCGATGCCATAGACGATCGACAGGATGCTAAGAGCGACGATCTGTCCCCGGGTTCGGGCAAAGGTGACGACGGCGGCGGTCATGAAGCCGAACAGCAGGAAATGGCCGAGCAGATCGGAACGGGAGATCAACGCGAACGGCAGCGGTGTCAGCAGCAGAACGGCGATCCCCGGCCAGCAAAGGCACCAGGCGATGCAGCATGCCAGGCGAATTCGGGCGTTCTGCAGGATTCGCATGACGCCGTCTCAGCCCGCGACCAAGAGCTTGGCGACGGATGCGGGCCTGACGGCACACTGGTTCTGTCGATCGGCGCAAAAAACCTGCGCGGTCGGCGAAAGTCGGGTTTGAAGACTTTGGCCGAGATGGCCTAGCATGGTGGCACGCACGCTTCGCATGTCGCAGTCCTGATCAGGAGATGCACAGTTGGTAGATTATCAGCTCTATTGTTTCGCTCAATCCGGCAATGCGTACAAGCCTGCCCTGATGCTCAATCTCTGCGGTGCTGACTGGACGCCACGTTTCGTCGATTTTTTCAACGGCGAGACACGAGGAGAAGACTTTCGCCGGCTCAACCCGATGGGTGAGGTGCCGGTCCTCGAGCATGATGGCAGGACTCTGACTCAGTCCGGCATCATCCTCGATTATCTCGCCGAGACGTTCGGCAAGTTTGGCGCCACCGATGATGACGAACGTCGGGAAATCTGGCGCTGGATCCTGTTCGACAATCACAAGCTGACCGCCAACATCGCCACCTACCGGTTCCTGCTGCGCTTTGCCAAGACCGGGAAGACGCCGGTGACGGATTTTCTCTACGGGCGAGCTAGGAGCGCTCTCAAGGTCCTGAACGGCCATCTTGAAGACCGCCAGTTCGCGGCCGCAGACCGACCGACCATCGCCGATCTATCACTCGCCGGCTATCTGTTCTGGCCCGACGAGTTCGATACCTCCTGGGACGACTATCCCGCGATCGGCGATTGGCTGGCACGCATCGAAGCGCTGCCAGGCTGGGTTCATCCTTATGAGCTGATGCCGGGGCATCCCTTGCCAGAGAAGACGGCGGATTAGGCCGGCTGCAGTCCGGAGTCGAGAAGGGATGCCCCGGGCATCCCTTCTTCCGTTCACGTTATCGACGTCCGATCAAGACTTGGCGATCATGCTCTTGATCACGCCGACGATGACCATGAGGATGCCCCCGCCGACGCCGGAGCCGGCGACGTTGCCGATGAGGGCACCGATATCGAGGCCGCCTTCGGCGCCCATCATCGGCCCCCCTAAACCGAGAAGCTGACCGCCGACGCCACCGCCGATGACGCCGACCACGGCGTTAAGAAGGGGTCCGAGACTGAAGTTCTTGAGGACAGCGCCGGCAATGTTACCGCCAAGTGCACCGCTGATCAGGCTGATAATGAGTTCCATGCTACGTCCATCCCAATAGTTCGCGCAGGTTTTCGACAAGGCGTCGCGCAAACACTATCAGATTTTCATCAAATTCTACATAAATCCAATGGAATTGAGTCATCACGAGCGCCGGACGGCTGTCGCCGCTGCTCCATCAGGACGATCGGCGAGACCAGCCGAAGTTACGGCCGCTCCTTGGTGCCTCCGGTTTCGAAGTCTCAAGGCCGCGCGCGGGTTGCGGGTATTCCGGCCCCTCCCAATCGGAGGCATCCTCGGCGAATTCCGGGGGCAGGCCCGTGGCTGTTCGTCTGGCCCGCTCCAGGCCGGCGCGCATGAAATCGCGGGCATGACAGGCAAGATCGTCGGGGTCGTCCCATAGGGGCCGCCAGACCGCGAGATCGGCGTTGAGGGCGGGATCGCCGATGCCGGCGGCGAAGGCTTCGAAGGTGATCACGCCGTCATAACCATGGTCGGCCAGTGCGCGGAACAGCGCGTCGAAATCGATGCTGCCGGTGCCGAGATAACCGCGATGGCTCTCGTTGATGTGGACGTAGCCAAGGCGGTCACCCAGGCGCCCGATCAGGTGACTGGGATCCCCTTCCTCGATGTTCATATGATAGCTGTCCAGATGGACCACCATATTCTCGGCGCCGATGGTTTCGATAAGACGGAGCGCGTCCATGCCGGTATTGATCAGATTGCTCTCATAGCGATTGACCGGTTCGATGCCGATGGTCATGCCGGATTCTCTGGCCCGTTCGGCAAGACGGCGAAGGGCTTGCGTGCAGTTCCAGCGGCCGATCTCGGTCGGCGCCTTTGGATATTTGCCGAGCGCTGAATAGAGGACGCCGCTCAACATGGACGAGCCGATGTCTCTTGCCACGCCCAGTGCATCGTTCAACAGGGCTTCACCCCGGCCGACCGCCGCCGGGTCGTCGCTGGAGATGTCGGTTTCCATGCCGAGACCAAGCGACGTCACCGGTATGATGCCGGCGCGGTCCAGTGCTTTTCGCGTCTGACCGACATTGATGGCTTTGGGGTCGATCAGCGGGATTTCCAGATACTGGTAACCCGCAGCCTGGGCGCGATCGATGGCGCGGGCGGCTTCCTTCTGGCTCCATCCGCTGACAAAGACCAGCGCATGGACACCGAGCGGATTCATGGAGAGGCCCCTCCTCCGTCGTTTCTGTTCTTCATTTCGCCTTTTGGAGCACTGACGCAGGTCGGCGCTATCGTCAAGCCTCTAAAGGGACCGCAGATCGCCCGATGTCTCTTTTTGCTCGAATTCCGCGGTGTTCACGCCGAGCCCGTGCTATCGTCAAGCGCCTGTGCCAGCGTTTCGACGACGACATCCACTTCCTCCCTCGTGATCGAAAGGGGCGGGGAAAGGGCAATGGTGTCGCCGCTCGGCAGCGGCCGCGCGATCAGCCCCCTCGCATGGGCGGCCTGGGAGACCTTGGGCGCGATCTTGTCGGTGCCCTCGAAGCGGCGCTTCGTTTCCTTGTCGGCGACGAATTCGATGCCCAGGATCAGCCCGACGCCTCTGACATGGCCGACCAGCGGGTGGTTCTCGAGTGCGGCGCGCATCTGCGCCTGAAAATAGGTGCCGACCTCGGCGGCATTATCGACCAGACCGTCGCGCTCGATGATATCGAGATTGGCCATGGCAGCCGCGGCCGCCACCGGATGGCCGCCATAGGTATAGCCATGGCCGAAGGGGCCGATATCCTTCGATTTCTCGATGAGCAGGTCCCAGATCCGATCGCCCACCAGACTTGCCGACATTGGGACATAGCCGCTGGTCAGGCCCTTGGCTGTCGTGATGATATCGGGCTTGATGCCGAAGAGATCAGAGCCGAACCAGTGACCGAGTCGGCCGAAGCCGCAGATCACCTCGTCCGCCACCAACAGCACGTCGTGCTTCTTCAGGACCGGCTGGATCTCGTCGAAATAGCCCTCCGGCGGCACGTGCACGCCGCCAGCCCCCATCACCGGTTCGGCGAACATCGCTGCGACCGTGTCCGGCCCCTCGCGCTCGATGGTTTCGTCCAGCTCCTTGGCGAGCTGCTTCGAGAACTCGCGCTCCGTCATGCCCTCGGGCTTGCCGCGATACGGATCGGGGCAGGAGACGTGCAGGACTTCGGGGATGGGCAGATGGAAGGCTTTGTGCAGCAGGGGAAGCCCGGTCAGGCTCGCGGCGGCCACGGTCACGCCGTGATAGGCCTGGTCCCGCGAGATCAGCTTCACCTTCTCAGGCTTGCCGCGGAGATTGTTGTAGTACCAGATCAGCTTGACATTGGTGTCATTGGCGTCCGAGCCGGTATTGCCGAACAGCACCTTGCTCATGCCATCGGGGGCGAGGCGCAGCAGCCGATCGGCGAGCCTGATGGTCGGCTCCGTGCCCATGGACGAGAAGGAGTGGAAATAGGCGAGCTTCTTCGCCTGCTCGTAGATGGCATCGGCGACTTCGGTGCGCCCATAGCCGATATTCACGCACCAAAGGCCGGCGACGGCGTCCAGATAACGCTTGCCGTCCGGATCCTGAACCCAGACACCGCTCCCTTCGGACATGACTCGCACACCCTTGTCCAGATGATCGGCGAGCGCGGTGTAGGGATGGAACATGCTCTGCCGGTCGAGCTCTTCCAGGGAGAGATTGTGCGTTGGTTCGACGAGGTTCATAGGCTCCGTCCATCGATCAGGCGTTCGTCTTCACTTCATTGACCATAGCGTTGTCGCCTGCAACGGCCAATGGTTTGCTGGCACCGTCCAAAGCCGCAAACACGCTTCTGCATCGTTAATTTATAATCATGTTAAATACATATTAATAATAAAGAGTAATATGCAAGAAAAAATGCTTAATTATTTGACAAATCCAAGAAAAATATGTAAGTTGCATTTTATTAAATGAAAAGCAGGAGCGCCCGGCCATGAACCTTCTCAGAGCCTTCCAAAGCGATCAAAGAGGTGCTGCGGCTGTCCAATATGCGCTGGTGGCCGGTGTTTTGAGCCTGGTCGTTCTCGCGGGCAGTCTCGCCATGCGCGGATCGATCGTCGACCTCTATGACACGATGGCCGCCCAGGCGAACGATGCGCTTCAGGTCGAACCGGCCGCGGGACCCGAGGCCGGCGGCAACAGCCAGCAGAGCTAATCCACCGAAATCACCATCTTCTCGAGGCGGGCGAGGTCGTGGATGATGAGGTTGCGCCCGCGCTTTTCGAGGATACCTTCGCTGGCGAGGTGACCGAATTCCCGGGTCACCGCTTCTCGGTGGGTGCTGACATGGCTGGCGATGTCGGCATGGGTCGGTGACGGATAGATGTTGATCACGCCCTTGGTCTGCCCTGTGGCCTTGGCGAGCCGCAGCAGCTCCGCCTGAATGCGGTTGCGCACGCCATAGGTGGTGAATTCGAAGATGCGCTCGGACAGGGCGCGCACCAGGAACGCCAGATACTGCATCATCCGAAATGCGACATCCGGCATCTCGCGCATGATCTCGAGAAAATCCGTATCCGAAAGACGGTACAGCTCCACATTCGACTGGCTGATCACGGATGCCGAGCGCGGCAGGCGATCGATCGCAGCGATGCCGCCGAAAGTTTCACCAGCCTTCAGGTGACGAAAGGAGATCTCCTTGCCGGTCTCCGAGAACATTGTGATACCGACGCGCCCTGATTTGATGAAGTAGACGTCGGCCGAATGTTCGCCATAGCCAAAGATCGTCTGCCGTCGGCGATAGGTATCGAGACGACAGCGTTTGGCGATCGCGGTCAGTTGTTCGCGGTCAAGATCCTGAAAGATCTCGACCGTGGCCAAGAACTTGACAATATCCTCCACGTGCCTCCCCCGTATGCCCGTGGTGATTCCGATGCCATCGTATATCGCACCATGATACGCAGGTCATGGTGCGGAATCGGTGGCGCTCCCTATTCTGCGGCGACTGCTTCGCCGGCTTTTTCGACCTTAGCTGCGCAGTACTTGAACTCCGGTATCTTGCCGAAGGGGTCGAGCTGCGGGTTGGTTAGGATGTTGGCGGCGGCTTCCGCATAGCAAAAGGGAATGAAGATCATCCCCTCGGCGACCGCGCGATCGGCGCGTGCCATGATGTCGATCGATCCGCGCCTGGTCGCAACCCGAATGGTCTCCCCGGGCGTGATGCCGAGCCTTCGCAGCTCCTTCGGATGCAGGCTGGCATTGGCCTCCGGCTCCAGCGCATCCAGCTTCGAGGCCCGTCTGGTCATCGACCCGGTGTGCCAGTGCTCGAGCTGTCGGCCCGTGGTCAGCACCATCGGATAGTCGTGATCCGGGAGTTCATCCGGCGGCACCAGCTCGGCCGGTGTGAATTTACCGCGGCCGCTGATCGTCGGGAAGCTCTCGGCGAATACGATCTCATTGCCAGGACGATCCGGCGCATCGCAGGGATAGGTGACCGAATGCTCGACCGTAAGGCGCTCCCAAGTGATGTTGTCGAGCGAGTTCATGCCTTGCTTCATTTCGGCGAACACGTCGGCGGGGCTTTCGTAGTTCCAGTTGAGGCCGATGCGGTTGGCGATCTCCTGAATGATCCACCAGTCCTGACGCGCCTCCCCCGGCAAGGGAAGTGCCGCGCGCCCTCGCTGAACTTGACGGTTGGTGTTGGTGACCGTGCCGTCCTTTTCCGGCCAGGCGGACGCGGGCAGCACCACATCCGCATATTTCGCCGTCTCCGTGAGAAAGAGGTCCTGCACCACCAGATGGTCGAGCTTGGCGAGCGCCTCACGCGCATGCTGGGCGTCGGGGTCGGACATCGCCGGATT
>JBCCIN010000284.1:0-7178 GCA_039028235.1 Pseudomonadota bacterium | reverse complement strand
AGCTCTTACTTGTTTAGCGTCTGGCCGCTGGCCAGAAGGTCGAGCACGGCATCGACAGCGCTTAGAATATTGGTGCCCGGGCCAAAGATCGCGCCGACGCCGGCTTCTGTCAAAAAGTCGTAGTCCTGGCGCGGGATGACGCCGCCGCAGACCACGTGGATGTCGTCGCCATCCTGCTCCTTGAGCGACTGGATCAAGAGGGGCGCCAGCGTCTTGTGACCAGCGGCCTGGGAAGAGACACCGACCACGTGCACATCGTTCTCGATCGCCTGGCGCGCGACCTCTTCGGGTGTCTGAAAGAGCGGGCCGATATCGACGTCGAAGCCCATGTCGGCGAAGGCTGTGGCGATCACCTTGGAGCCGCGGTCATGGCCGTCCTGGCCCATCTTGGCGACGAGAAGGCGGGGCCTCCTGCCTTCACTTTCAGCGAATTCGTCGACGCGTTTACGGATTTTTTCGAAGTTCTCGTCTTCGTCGAACATTGCGCCGAAGACGCCCGAGACGGCCTGGACCTCGGCGCGGTGGCGGCCGAAGACTTTCTCCATGGCCATGGCGATCTCGCCGACGGTGGCGCGGGCGCGGGCGGCATCGACCGCGGCGGCAAGCAAATTGCCCTCGCCTGTCTCGGCCATATTGGTGAGCGCATCGAGCGCCTGCTGACAGGCGTTAGCGTCACGCTCGGCGCGCGTCCGCTCAATACGCGCGATCTGCGCCTCACGCACGGCGGTGTTGTCGATCTCCAGCGTCTGGATGTCGTCCTCGTGCTCGGGACGATATTTGTTGACGCCGACGATCACCTCCTCGCCGCGATCGATGCGCGCTTGCTTTCGCGTCGCCGCTTCCTCGATGCGGAGCTTGGGCATGCCGGATGCGACTGCCTTGGTCATGCCGCCCAGTTCGTCCACTTCTTCGATGAGCTTCCAGGCTTCCTGGACGAGCTGGTTGGTGAGCGACTCGACATAGTAGGAGCCGGCGAGCGGATCGATGACGTTGGTAACACCGGTCTCATGCTGAAGGATGAGCTGCGTATTCCTGGCGATGCGTGCGGAGAACTCTGTGGGCAGTGCGATCGCTTCATCGAAGCTGTTGGTGTGGAGCGACTGGGTGCCGCCGAGGGCTGCGGACATCGCCTCGAAGGCCGTGCGCACGACGTTGTTGTAGGGATCCTGCTCCTGCAGAGACACGCCCGAAGTCTGACAGTGGGTCCTGAGCATCGAACTTTCGGGCTTTTTCGGATTGAACTCGCTCATGATCCGCGCCCACAGCAAACGTGCTGCTCGTAACTTTGCCGCCTCCATAAAGAAATTCATGCCGATGCAGAAGAAGAAGGAGAGGCGCGGCGCGAAGGCGTCGACGTCAAGGCCCTTGGCGAGGGCCGCCTTCACATATTCCTTGCCGTCCGCAAGCGTGAAGGCGAGTTCCTGCACCAGCGTCGCGCCCGCTTCCTGCATGTGGTAGCCGCTGATCGAAATCGAGTTGAAGCGCGGCATGTGCTCGGCGGTATAGCCGATGATGTCGGCGACGATACGCATCGAGGGTTCGGGCGGGTAGATGTAGGTGTTCCTCACCATGAATTCTTTGAGGATGTCGTTCTGGATCGTGCCTGAAAGCTTCTCGGCAGGAACGCCCTGTTCCTCGCCGGCGACGATGAAATTCGCGAGCACCGGGATGACGGCACCGTTCATGGTCATGGAGACGGACATCTGATCGAGCGGGATGCCGTCGAACAGGATCTTCATGTCCTCGACGCTGTCGATCGCAACGCCCGCTTTACCGACATCGCCGACCACGCGCGGGTGGTCGCTGTCATAGCCGCGATGGGTGGCGAGATCGAAGGCGACGGAAAGGCCCTTCTGACCGCCGGCGAGACCCTTTCGGTAGAAGGCGTTGCTCTCTTCCGCGGTGGAGAAGCCGGCATATTGGCGGATGGTCCAGGGCCGGCCGGCATACATGGTGGAGCGCGGGCCACGCACGTAGGGCGCTTCACCCGGCAAGTTATCGAGATGCTGGACGCGGTCCAGATCACGACTTGTATAGAGCGGTTTGACGGCGATGCCCTCAGGCGTCTGCCAGACGAGGTCGTCGGGCGACCGGCCTTTCAGCTCCTTATCGGCACGTTCGCGCCATGCATCCAGGGCTTTCTTCGGATCAGACATCTTCGTCCTCACTCGAATTCCATGATGACAGCATCGACGGCGAGGCTTTCGCCTTCCTTGACCGGGATCAACTTCACCTTAGCCTTGCGCTCGGCGCGAAGCACGTTTTCCATCTTCATTGCCTCGATCGTGGCGAGTGGCTGGCCATCCTCGACGACGTCGCCTTCCTCGACCGCGATCTGTCTGACCATACCGGGCATCGGGCAGATCAGGAACTTGGAGAGATCGGGCTTCGGCTTCTCGATCATATGGCGGGCAAGTTCGGCGGCGCGCGGCGTACGCACGATGACGTCGATCTCGGCGCCGCGATAGCGAAAACGCCAGCCCTCTGCTCGCGACGTGACTTTGAGAGTCATGGGATAGCCATCGATCACCGCCACGCAGAGCGTTTGTCCCGGAAGCCATGCGCAGATGACCGGATGGGCGGGGCCGCCATTGATCGAAGCCGCAAAGCCGTCCTCGGTGCGATCCAGCGTCAGCGCGATTTCATCCTTCTCGACCTTGACCACCCACGCCTTGTGGATGGCCCGCTGGTGGTTGGAAAGCGCTCCGGAGATCTGCGCTTCCCGATGCTGAGCCTTGTGGTGCATCGCGGCGGCGATCGCTGCGATCCGGTCGACCAGCTTCGGCTCCGGCGCCACGCCGGCGAAGCCTTCCGGATACTCCTCCTCGATGAAGGCGGTGCTGATCTCGCCGGACTGCCAGCGCGGGTGGTCCATGACGGCCTGGAGGAAGGGGACGTTGTGGCCGATGCCGTCGATCTCGAAGCGATCCAGTGCCTCTCTCATCTTGTCGATCGCGGCCGGACGATCCGGCCCCCAGGTGCAGAGTTTGGCGATCATCGGATCGTAGAACATCGAGATCTCGCCGCCCTCTTCGACGCCGGTGTCGTTCCTGATGACGCGCCCTTCGGCGTCGACGCCCTCGGCCGGCGGCCGGTAGGTGGTGAGCCTGCCAATGGAAGGAAGGAAGTTGCGGTAGGGGTCTTCGGCGTAGATGCGGCTTTCGATCGCCCAGCCGTCGATCTTGACGTCGTCCTGGCTGATCGAGAGCGGCTCACCGGCCGCGACCTTGATCATCTCCTCAACTAAGTCCACACCGGTGATCAGTTCGGTTACCGGGTGCTCGACCTGGAGACGCGTGTTCATTTCGAGAAAGTAGAAATTGCGATCGGCGTCGACGATGAACTCGACCGTGCCAGCGGAGTGGTAGCCGACGGCTTTAGCCAATGCCACAGCCTGCTCACCCATGCCGTGACGCGTGGCTTCGTCGAGGAATGGCGACGGCGCTTCCTCGATCACCTTCTGATTCCGCCGCTGAATCGAACATTCGCGTTCGTTCAAGTAAACGCACCGGCCGTGCTTGTCCCCAAGCACTTGGATTTCGATGTGGCGGGGGGTGGTGACGAATTTTTCGATGAAGATGCGATCGTCGCCGAAGCTGGAGGCCGCTTCCGACTTCGAGCGCTCGAAGCCTTCCCTCGCCTCTTCGTCATCATAGGCGATGCGCATGCCCTTGCCACCGCCGCCCGCTGATGCCTTGATCATCACGGGATAGCCGATGTCGGCGGCGATGGTAGCCGCCTCCTCGGCATCAGCGACCAAGCCCATATAGCCAGGGACAGTAGAAACGCCCGCTTCAGCCGCGATTTTTTTGGACGTGATCTTGTCCCCCATCGCCTCGATCGCCGCCACCGGCGGGCCGATGAAGGCGACGCCCTCGGCATCGAGCGCTTCCGCAAATTTGGGGTTTTCGGAGAGGAAGCCGTAGCCGGGATGGACAGCCTCGGCGCCGCTTTGCCTGATCGCGTCCATGATCTTGTCGATGACGATGTAGCTTTCGGCGGCCGGCGGCGGGCCGATATGCACGGCTTCGTCGGCCATGCGCACATGGACGGCATCGACATCGGCGTCGGAGTAGACGGCGACCGTTTCGATGCCCATCTTCTTCGCCGACTTGAGCACTCGGCAGGCGATCTCGCCACGGTTCGCAATCAGGATTTTGTTGAACATCACGCCGTTCTCAATCTTCCATTCTCTCTCTTCACCACTCGCCTCTCACTTTAAACGCGCCGACGCCCACAAACCTGGGCGCATAACCTCCACGCCGACACCAACGGTCCAAGTCAACCCCGCCCCGGGTCGGGGCTAGAGGGGGATGTTGTCGTGTTTCTTGTTCGGGTTCTCGATCGACTTGTTGCGAAGGGTCGCCAGGGCGGCGGCGATGCGCTTTCTGGTCGAGTGTGGCATGATCACGTCATCCATGAAGCCGCGCTCGGCGGCGACGAAGGGATTGGCGAACCGGTCCTCATAGTCCTTGGTGCGCTTGGCGATCTTATCAGGGTCACCAAGCTCGGAACGGTGCAGGATCTCGACGGCACCCTTCGCACCCATAACGGCGACTTCGGCGGTCGGCCAGGCGTAGTTGATGTCGCCCCGGAGATGCTTTGAGCTCATGACCACATAGGCGCCGCCATAGGCCTTGCGGGTGATGATGGTGATCTTGGGCACGGTCGCCTCGGCGAAGGCGAACAGCAGCTTGGCGCCGTGCTTGATGATGCCGCCATATTCCTGTGCGGTGCCAGGCATGAAGCCGGGCACGTCGACGAAGGTGACGATGGGGATGTTGAAGGCATCGCAAAAGCGGACGAAGCGCGCCGCTTTTCTCGAGCTGTCGATGTCAAGGCAGCCGGCGAGCACCATCGGCTGATTGGCGACCACGCCCACTGTCGAGCCCTCGATGCGGATGAAGCCGGTGATGATGTTCTTGGCGAAATCCGCCTGCAGCTCGAAGAAATCGCCTTCATCGGCGACTTTGCCGATGAGTTCATGCATATCGTAGGGCTTGTTCGGATTGTCGGGCACGAGGCTGTCGAGGGAATGGTCGATGCGGTTCGGGTCGTCGAAGAAGGGCCGGACCGGTGGTTTTTCCTTGCTGCTGAGCGGGAGGAAGTCGATAAGACGGCGGGTCTGCACCAGTGTCTCGACATCGTTCTCGAAAGCGGCATCGGCGACGGAGGATCTGCTGGTGTGGGTGGCGGCACCGCCGAGTTCCTCCTGTGTGACGATCTCGTTGGTGACCGTCTTCACCACCTCCGGGCCGGTGACGAACATGTAGGAACTGTCTTTGACCATGAAGATGAAGTCGGTCATGGCAGGCGAATAGACGGCACCGCCAGCGCAAGGACCCATGATCACCGAGATCTGCGGCACCACGCCTGAAGCCGTAACGTTGCGCAGGAACACCTCGGCATAGCCGGCCAGCGAATCAACACCCTCCTGAATACGGGCACCGCCGGAGTCGTTGAGGCCGATCACCGGCGCGCCGTTCCTGACGGCCATGTCCATGACCTTGCAGATCTTCTGCGCGTGGGTTTCGGAGAGCGAGCCGCCGAAGACGGTGAAGTCCTGGCTGAACACGTAGACCAAGCGGCCGTTGATCGTGCCCTGCCCGGTGACCACGCCGTCGCCGGCGACGGTCTGTTCGTCCATGCCAAACTCGTTGCAGCGATGGGTGACGAACATGTCGTACTCTTCGAACGAGCCCTGATCGAGCAGCAGTTCCAGGCGCTCGCGTGCCGTCAGCCGGCCTCGGGCGTGCTGACGCTCGATGCGCTTTTCACCGCCGCCGAGATGCGCCTCACCGCGCCGGCGATCGAGCTGTTCGAGGATGTGTCTCATAATCTCCTGGCCCTTCGAACCGGACGAACAATGTGACGAATACCATAGGCTAAGCGGGTAAGGCTCGGAAGGCTAAACCATTGGTATTCTTGCCGCAGGCCAAACAGCAAAAATGCTCAACCAGGACGGGCAATTCTTGATAAATCAAGACAAAACGATGACAGGCAGTGCTAGTCGACGCCGATCAGTCGCTGACGCACCGCTTCGATGGCCTGCTCGCTCCGCCGCTCTTCACGGTCGAGTGCAATCGTTGCCTTTCGCTCAATGGCTGTCGGGCTAGGCGAGAGAAAGACGATCTCGTCAGCAAGCGTGATCGCTTCGCGCAGGCTGTGAGTGATGAAGACGACTGCGGCCGGGTGGGCGGCAAGCGTGTCCAGGAGAAGCTGCTGCAGACGATCGGCGGTCGGTTCGTCTAAGGAGACGAACGGTTCGTCCATCAAAAGCACGCGTGGGCGGGTGATGAAGCCGCGGGCGAGCGCCACGCGCCTTGCCATGCCGAGCGACAGTCGATTGGCGTAAACGTTGCGAACGTCCGACAGGCCCATCTCGCCCAGCCAGGCATCGATGAGCGCTTCGGTCTCGCCACCATCGTCGAGCACCAGCTTCAGATTGTCCTCGACCGTGAGCCAGGGGAGGAGGCGCGGCTCCTGGAAGACATAGGCGACCTCGTCATCCCTGCGGTCGATCTCTCCGTCGAAATCCCGATCGAGGCCGGCGAGCATGTTGAGAATGGTGGTCTTGCCACAACCGCTCGGACCGAAGAGGGCGACAAAGCCGTTCTCGGGAATCTCGAGCACGAAGTCCTGCACCACATGCTTCGGCGGCGCGTTGCCGACGGCCGGGAAATGCTTCGCTCTTACTTTCGCTCGAAGGGCGTACGTCATGCTTGCGCTGCTAGCGCCGCCTCCATCTGGTCACGCGCCGCTCGAGGGGCATCATGAGAGTCCATTCGATCAGCAGGATCACGACGGTAAAGGCGAGCGCATAGGCGAGGATTTTGTCCACGTCGAAATTGGCGAAATACTCGAAGATCTTGAAGCCGATGCCGCTGGATCGGCCGAGCAGTTCGGTGACCAAAACGATCTTCCAGATGAGGGCGAGGCCGGAGCGTGCAGCGGCGGCAAGATAGGGAAAAAGCTGCGGGACGATCACCTTCGTGAACGTTTTCCGCCAGCCGATGCGAAAGGCCTCTGCCATCTCCAGCAGGTTGGGATCGAGGGCTCGCGCGCCCTCGCGGATAGTGACGACCACATTAGGGATTTTGTTGAGGGCGACGGCGACCACGACCGCCGTTTCGACGAGGCCGATCCAGATATAGCAGAGCACGATGGTGACGAGGGCT
>JBCCIN010000283.1:0-7179 GCA_039028235.1 Pseudomonadota bacterium | reverse complement strand
TGCCGAACCGCTCGTGATCCACGGCATCGGCGAGCCGGATGAGCGTAAGGAAACGGTCAAAAAGCTGTTGCAGGCTGTCGGTCTGGACATCCGTCATCTGCGCCGCTACCCGCACAGTTTTTCCGGCGGTCAGCGGCAGCGCATCGGCATCGCGAGGGCCCTGGCACTAGGTCCGGAGCTCCTCATCTGCGATGAGCCGGTTTCCGCTCTAGACGTTTCGGTGCAGGCGCAGATCCTGAATTTGCTGAAGGATCTGCAGGACGAACTCGGGCTCACCTATCTCTTCATTTCGCACAATCTCGCCGTGGTCAAATATCTCTGTCAGCGCATCGCCGTAATGTGTGCTGGTCGGATCGTCGAAATGGCGCCGACCGCGGAACTGTTTGCTCGCCCGCTTCATCCCTATACACGTGCGTTGCTGGCGGCCGTGCCCGAGCCGGATCTCGACAGGCCGTTGGACTTCGAAGCTTTGATGGCAGGCAAGACGTCAGATCCGGCACTCTGGCCTGCACCCTTTACCCTCGCTGCTGATCCGACCTCTTTGGTCGATGTCGGTGATGATCACTTCGTTCGACTGAATGCCCATGCCGATGCTCAATCCATACTCGATGCTGCATAGCGACGATCGCCCCCGTTCCGGCCTGATCAGGACTCTGGTCATGTCGATCGTCATGGTTCTGTCCTCAACCGTGCATGCCGGTCCGCCCGCTGAGCCGAGCATCATCACCTTCGATGCAGAAAGGGGCCAGGAGATCGGTGTGCCTGGCGGCGAGCTCTCAACGCTGGTCGGCAAGGCCAAGGATACCAGGTTGATCGTCGTCTACGGCTATGCGCGGCTGGTCGGGTACGATCAGGCGTTCGCCATTCAGCCGGATATTCTGAAGGCGGTCGAGGTCGAGGAGGGACGGACCTTCACGCTTCGATTGCGGGAGGGCCATCGCTGGTCGGACGGCGAGCCCTTCACTTCGGAGGATTTCCGCTACTGGTGGGAGAGCGTTGCCAACAATATGGCGCTGAGCCCGACCGGCCCGCCTGCAAAGCTGATCGTCGACGGTGAGCTTCCCGAGGTGACATTCCCCGACCCGATGACGGTCCGCTACAGCTGGTCCAAGCCGAATCCGCTGTTTTTGCCGGCGTTAGCCGGTGCCACCCCACAGTTCATTTTCATGCCCGCGCACTACCTCAAGCAGTTTCACGAAGCCTATGCTGACCGCGATGTCCTGGCCAAGGCGGTCGCTGCCGACAAGGCGCGAGATTGGGCGCAGCTGCATGGCCGCCGGGACAATATGTACAAGGTCGACAATCCCGATCTGCCGACGCTGCAGCCCTGGATGCTGACCACCTCGCCGCCGTCGACGCGCTTCGTGTTCGAGCGCAATCCGTATTATCATCGCGTCGACGAGAAGGGGCAGCAGCTTCCCTATATCGACCGCGTGATCATGGAGGTGGTCGACAGTAAGCTCATCCCGATCAAGGCGGGGGCCGGCGAGACCGACTTGCAGGCGAGGGGCCTGTACTTCAAGCACTATACGTTCCTGAAGGAAAACGAAGGGCGCTCAGGCCTCGACACCTATCTCTGGCAGACGGCGCGGGGCGCGCATTTGGCGCTTTATCCGAATTTGAACGCTAGCGACCCGATCTGGCGCGATGTGCTGCGCGATGTGCGTTTCAGGCGCGCGCTGTCGCTGGCGATCGATCGCGAGGAAATCAACCAGATCATGTATTTCGGGCTCGCCATGGGCGGCAACAACACCGTGCTGCCACAAAGCCCTCTCTTCAAGGACGCCTATCGCTTCCGATGGGCGGGATTCGACCCGGACAAGGCGTCCCTTCTGCTGGATGAGATCGGGCTGGACCAATGGTCGAGCGACGGTGTCAGGTTGCTCCCTGACGGCCGGCCAGCCGAACTGATCGTCGAGACCGCAGGCGAGGAGACCGAGGAGACCGATCTCCTGGAACTGGTCGCCGAGGCCTGGCTGAAGCAGGGGATCAAGATTCACGTCAAGCCCTCCCAGCGGGAAGTGTTGAGAAATCGCATCTTTGCTGGCGATACGCTGATGTCGATTTCTTATGGGCTCGAGAACGGCATCCCCACGGCCGATATGAGCCCCTGGGAGTTCGCCCCGACCTCGCAGTTCGACCAGTATCAATGGCCGAAATGGGGGCAGCACTGGGAAACCAAGGGCGAGGCCGGCTCGGCGCCCGACATGCCCGAGGCCAAGGAACTCCTGTCGCTTTTTCAAAGCTGGCAGGCGGCGACCTCGATCGAAGAGCGCGAGGCCATCTGGCATCAGATGCTGGAGATCTATAACGATCAGGTCTATTCGATCGGCCTCGCAAGCGGTGTCTTCCAGCCTGTCGTGGCCAGAACATCACTGAAGAACGTGCCAAAAGAAGGCGTCTATAATTGGGAGCCCGGCGCCCATTTCGGCCTCTATCGCCCCGACACCTTCTGGTTCGATCGCTGAGTCCGAGCCGGATAGGCTTAACGTTGCTTTCGTTCAGCGACGTCGGTGATCAAACCCGACTAACGGCGTTTTTGTTTTCGACCGCGATGCGTCGAAAGGAGATGGCCTCACCGATATGGCTGCGCGCGATGCTGTCGGCGCCGTCGAGATCGGCGATGGTGCGCGCGACCCGGAGCACCCGATGATAGCCGCGTGCGGTGAGATGCAGGCGCTCGGTGGCACGTAGGAGAAGGTCGCGGCCTTTGTCGTCGAGCACGGCAATGCCGTCGAGCAGTTCACCTTCGGCCTCGGCATTGGTGCGAAGGCCGGTCTGATCAAGCTTCGCGAAGCGCTCTGCCTGGATCTCCCGAGCACGCGCCACGCGCTGCGCGACAACTGCGCGTTTTTCGCCGGCGGACGGCTGGGTCATCTCCTGAGGGGCGAGCGCCGGCACGTCGATATGCAGGTCGATCCGATCGAAGATCGGCCCGGAAATGCGGCCCTGATAGTCCCTGGCACAGCGTGGCGCCTTCGAACAGGCGAGCAGGGGATTGTCCAGGTAGCCACACTTACAGGGATTCATCGCGGCAATCAGCTGGAAGCGTGAGGGGTAGGTGACGTGGTGATTGGCGCGGGCGACCGTAATCATACCGCTTTCCAGCGGCTGGCGAAGCGCTTCGAGGACAGGGCGGCTGAATTCCGGCAGCTCGTCGAGGAAGAGCACGCCCTTGTGGGCCAGAGACACCTCGCCCGGACGCGCTTGCGTTCCGCCGCCGACCATGGCTGCCGCCGAGGTGGCGTGGTGCGGGCTGCGGAAGGGGCGGCGTTCGGTGAGCTTGCCGTCCTGGAGCATGCCGGCGACCGACTGCACCATGCTGACCTCCAGGATTTCGGCAGGATCGAGCGGTGGCAGCAGGCCGGGGAGCCTCGCAGCGAGCATTGACTTTCCGGACCCGGGCGGGCCGGCCATCAGGAGATTGTGCCCGCCGGCTGCAGCGATTTCGAGCGCGCGTTTTGCGGTTTCCTGGCCCTTGATGTCGGTGAGATCGGGATAGCTTGGCTCCTCGTCTCTGATATGCGGCCTGGGTTCGGTGAGCAGCTGCGTTCCATTGAAATGATTGATCAGCGCCAAAAGGTTGGGGGCGGCGAGAATGCCGACATCATCACTCAGCCAGGCAGCCTCCCCGCCGCAGGCCTCAGGGCAGATCAGGCCCTGACCGCGCGCCGCCGCGGCGACCGCGGCCGGAAGCACGCCATTTACCGGCTGTACCGTGCCATCGAGGGCGAGTTCGCCAAGTGCCAGATAGCCTTGAATGGCGTCGCCGGGCAGGGCGCCCATGCCGACCAGAACAGCGAGAGCGATCGGCAGATCGAAATGGCTGCCTTCCTTGCCGAGATCGGCCGGTGCCAGGTTGACCGTGATGCGCTTTGGCGGCAGACCTAGCCCAAGTGCACCCAGAGCACTTCTGACCCGCTCACGGGATTCGCCGACCGCCTTATCTGGCAGGCCAACGATCATGAACGCGGGCAGGCCAGCGCTGATTTGCACCTGGACGTCGACATCCTTGACGTCGATGCCGGAGAACGCGACGGTGTGGCTCCGCGCGAGGCCGAGGGTCGAAGACGAGCTCGTTGCTAGCGCCATGGTCGAATTCCGATGTCTTTTGGATGCTACACATGATCGGCATTTCCGTAATTTGTCCTTCAATTCTGGCATTGAGGGGGACAATCGTAAAGCAAAGATTTCAACTTTTAGTTGATAATCTAAATCAGCCGCTGATCCCATCGAGCGCCCGATGCTGACGCAGCTCTTGCACAAGCTCGACCCGGAGCGCGCCCATCGCTTGGCGATTCGCGGTCTTGGTCTGAGCCTGGTGCCGCAACAGCGAAACGACCGCTGGCCACGGCTTAAAACGACGCTGGCGACGCTCGTCCTGCCGAACCCGCTCGGTCTGGCCGCCGGCTTCGACAAGAATGCAGAAGCCATTGCCGGCCTGCAAAAGCTAGGCTTCGGCTGGGTCGAGGTCGGCACGATCACACCGAAGCCACAGACCGGCAATCCGAAACCCAGAATCTTCCGCCTGCCTTCGGATCGCGCACTGATCAATCGGCTCGGCTTCAACAACGAGGGGCTCGAAGCAGCGACGAGAAGGCTCGCGCAGCGTAATCCAGATGATGGCATCATCGGGGCGAATATCGGGGCTAATCGGGACGCCGAAGATCCGGTCGAGGATTATGCGACCTGCCTTGCCGCACTTTACGGCTATGCCGACTATTTCACGATCAACGTCTCCTCGCCGAACACGCCTGGCCTGCGCGACCTGCAAGGGCGGGAACGGCTGCAGCGGCTTCTCGGAACGCTGATCGAACGCCGGGACGGGTTGCGGACAGGCGGTTCGAGGAAGCCGCTGTTCCTGAAGATTGCGCCCGATCTGACAGCGGAAGATGAGAGGGATGTGGCTGAGGTGGCGCTATCACTGGGCATCGACGGGCTGATCATCGCCAACACCACGATTGCTCGTCCCGACGATCTGCGAGGCTCGGCCCGTGGTGAGGCCGGCGGGCTGAGCGGCCGGCCTCTGCTTGACCGCTCGACTGCGCAGATCGGCCGATTCCATGCGCTTACCGGCGGCAAGCTACCGCTGATCGGTGTCGGCGGAATCGAGAGTGGCGAAGGGGCCTTTGCCAAAATCAGGGCGGGCGCCAGTGCGCTTCAGATGTATACAGGATTCATCTATGGCGGACCCAGGCTCATTCCAACAATCCTGACGAAACTCGATCGCCTTCTTGAAACAGAGGGCTTCGCCAGCTTGGCTGAGGCGGTGGGCACAGCGCCGGTTGACGTGCCGTGCCGTGCGGGCTTGACGAAACCAGTGGTGCCGGCCTAACGTCCGACCACCGTGGTGATTTGAGCCGGCCGGCTTGCAGACCACGTAAAAGAAACTGCTAAAAGGCCGGGTGCGAAAGCAAAAACGCCCTGGCCAGTGGCCGGGGTTTTTTTGTTGGGACGACAGGGATGAAGCATCGATGGCATAGCCGCACCCAGGCCATCCACGGCGGCTGCACGCGTTCGCAATTCGGTGAGAATGCCGAAGCGCTGTTTTTGACGTCAGGCTTTCGCTATCGGCAGGCCGAAGATGCGGCCGATCGCTTTGCCGATCGTCAAGACGGCTATACCTATTCGAGGCTCGGCAACCCCACGGTGCGATGTTTCGAAGAGCGCCTGGCCCTGTTGGAAGGTGCTGAAGAAGCGGCGGCGACGGCAACCGGCATGGCGGCGGTCAACGCCTCCCTGATGAGCGGGCTGAAGGTGGGTGACCGCGTGGTCGCTGCGCGCTGCCTGTTCGGCTCCTGCAGCTATATCTTGACCGAGATTCTGCCGCGTTTTGGCATCGAGGTCGAACTGGTCGACGGGCGCGATCTCGCAGCCTGGGAGTCCGCGTTGTCAAGGAACGCCACCTTGGTCTTTTTCGAGACGCCCGGCAATCCGACACTGGAACTGATCGACATCGAGTCGGTCTCGGAACTTGCCCATCAGGCCGGTGCCAAGGTGATCGTCGACAATGTCTTCGCGACACCGATCCTGCAAAAACCGCTGCAACTCGGCGCCGACATCGTCGCCTATTCAGCCACCAAGCACATCGACGGTCAGGGGCGTTGCCTCGGCGGGGCCGTTCTTGCCAACGCGGACTACCGGAAAAACGTGCTTCAGCCTTACCTGAAGCATACCGGCCCGGCGCTCAGCCCGTTCAATGCCTGGGTCCTCCTGAAAGGTCTGGAAACACTGGAGCTTCGGGTGCGTGCCCAGTGCAGGACGGCGCTCCAGGTGGCGCGTTTTCTGGAAGAGCATCACCTGGTGGAAAGCGTGATCTATCCGGGTCTGGAGAGCCATCCGCAGCATGATCTGGCCAGACGCCAGATGACCGCGTTCGGCAGCCTTCTGGCGTTCCGTGTCGGCGGCGATCAGAACCGCACGTTCGACGTGATGAACAGGCTCGAACTGATCGCGATCTCCAACAATCTGGGTGATGCGAAGTCGCTGATCACCCATCCGACCACGACCACCCATCAGCGCCTCAGCATAGAAGAACGCCAAGTCCTGGGTATCAGCGACGATCTGGTGCGTTTGTCGGTCGGTTTGGAGGACGCCGAGGATCTGATGCAGGATCTCGATCAGGCTCTGAAGGTGTAGTGGCCGCACAACGTGGTGATTCATGCGTTCGGGATCGGGCTGCGTTCATCCTTCCGTAACTAACCATGGCTATCTTCCATCATGTCTCGCTGGTCCATGCGATCCTGGGAGTCCGAGTCTCGCCCCACCTCCTTCCGCGGGCGGGCGGATTGCCAGGATCGCATGGACCAGGAAACAGCATGCCATGTATGGGTTAACGCAGACCTAACGGAGGCGTTAACGAAAACCTGAAGACTGGCGAAAATCCGGCGTGGTCAGCAGGGCCTTACAGACTTTGCCGGCGATCGATGAAAACGTCGTGTGGCAGGTGGAAGGCGAATTGCGCCGATTTCTCAGGCGATCCACTCGCTGACGGGCGCTTGTGCCTCATGCAGCGGCTGGCAGGTGATGTCGACCAGGGTGGGATGATCGGCGCGCAAGGCACGTTCCAGGGCCGCGTCCAAGGCACCCGGCTCCTCGACCTCGAAGGCTTCGAGCCCGAAGGCGCGGGCGATCGCCGCATGGCGTCCGGGCGTGAAGTCGACGGAAAAATAGCGCTCA
>JBCCIN010000282.1:0-7181 GCA_039028235.1 Pseudomonadota bacterium | reverse complement strand
GGTGCTGGCGCGCATCCCCTTTGCCGAGGATCTCGTGGCCGCCTATTACTGCGCGGCCGATCCCGAAACGCCCGGCTATGTTCGTGCCGTACTGCTGGGCGCCGTTGCCTATTTCGTCCTTCCCATCGACATGGTCCCGGATATTCTCGCCGGGCTGGGTTTCACGGACGACGCATCGGTCCTGGCTGCGGCGGTCGCAGCCGTAGGACGGCATCTGCAGCCCTGCCACAGAGAGCGCGCGCGAAAGGCGCTTGATCACATCACCGACTGATGTCTCGTCGGTCCTGGGCGACCGCACGGAGGCAGCGAGGACGTGTTTTGCGTCTACTCCTGAGCGATCGATACGCCGACGGGTCTTGGTTTGGCTGCTCCTCGTCGCTCAGAGCGATTGCCTTCGTCGAGGATATGCTGTTAGTCTGAAAAACAAGAGAGTGGCGTGCTTTGGTCCCCAAGTGGTTGTGGTGCTCGTCCTGGGTTTAAGGACAGCGATGGCCAGCACGCCTGAAATGAGGGAGGTGACGAGATACTGCCTGCGCCGCAAGGTCTGGACCTCGAAAGAGGTGTGTGCCGACCCGTAAAATCGGGCGCCAGGTGGTTTGAACGGGCGAAGCGATGGCTTGTCGCACGCCCAGCCCATCAAGCTGTATGCATGCTGAGCAGAAAGGGAGACCATCAATGCCCAAAAAGATGCTGACGGCCGTTTGCGCGGCCGGTTTGGCGGCAGGCTTCGGCCTCGCCTCCATCGATCAAGCAGAGGCAAAAGAGCGCTGGAAAATGCACTCGGCCTTTGGCCAGAACGTCGCGGTGATCGGCCCAGTCGGTTACCGGATCGCCGAGTGGGTCAACGAGATGACCGACGGCGATTTCGACATCAAAGTGTTTGAGCCCGGCGCGATCGTCGGCGGTTACGCCTATTATGACGCCGTGTCCGAAGGTGCCCTTGATGCGGCCTACGGCACCCCCGGCGCCAACCAGGGCAAGAACTCGGCCTACAACTTCTTCTCTACTTGGCCGTTTGGTCCTCCAGCTCCTGAGTTCCTCGCCTGGATGCTCTATGGCGGCGGTGTCGAGATGGCCGAGGAAATGTATGGGCGCGACAACATCGTCTTCCATATGTGCGGCATGATCCCGCCGGAGACCTCAGGCTGGTTCCGTGAAGAAATCACCAGCCTCGATCAGCTTCAGGGCCTGAAGATGCGCTTCTTCGGTCTGGGCGCCAAGGTCATGCAGAAGTTTGGCGTGTCGACTCAGCAGCTCGCCGGCGGCGACATCTATCCGGCCCTTGAGCTCGGCACGATCGACGCCACCGAGTTCTCCATGCCGGCGATCGACCGCTCTTACGGCTTCTATCAGATCGCCAAGTTCAACTACTTCCCAGGCTGGCACCAGCAGTCCACCACCAACGAAATCCTGATCAACAAGGAGAAGTGGGAAGGTCTGTCTGCTCCTTATCAGGCGATCTTCAAGGCAGCCTGCAAGGCCAACATCGCTCAGGAAATCGCCGAGGGTGAGTTCCTCCAGGCCGATGCCATGGCCGCGAACGTAGAAGACGGGGTGACCAATGTCCGCTGGCCGGACGAGGTCATCACCGAGCTCAGCGCGGCTTGGGACGAGGTAATCGCCGAAGAGGTCGCTGCCAACGAAGACAGCGCTCGGATCTGGGCCTCGATCACGGAGTTCCGTGAGAAGTTCAAGATCTGGGGCGAGATGGGCTACCTGAAGTAGCCTGGATTGGAACCGGCTGTCCCTTGGGACAGCCGGTTTTTTCTGCGGGTCTGACGACTTTAATCAAAAATTAACCATCGGGAGGCATACTGCCCGGCATCGGTCGCGGAAGGTGGCCTTGTCGGCAGCTATCGCCAGCCATCAGCGGGGCGCTCTTCGATGAATGGATTGCTCAATCTGGCCGAGAAACTGGATCACATTCCACGTTTCATCGGTAAATGCGCAGGCTTCATCGTCCTGCCGCTGATCGCCGTGATCATGTTCGACGTGATCACGCGAAAGATCGACTTTCTGCGCATCGGCATGTCGCAGCTGTCCTTTTACTGGCTGATCGAGCCAATCAAGTTGCAGGACATGCAGTGGCACCTGCACGCGGTCATTCTGATGCTCTCCTTCGGCTATGGTTACCTTTTGAACTCCCATGTCCGGGTGGACATCTTTCGGGAAATGCTGCCCAGGCGTGGCCAGGCCTGGGTGGAATTCTGGGGCATTTTGCTGCTTGCGACACCCTATCTGCTCATCGCCATTTATTTCTCCTGGCAGTTCGTCAAGATCTCGTTCCTGCAGGGCGAGGGCTCGGAATCGCTGACCGGTATCACCCATCGCTATATCGTCAAGTCCACCATGGTGATCGGTTTCACGCTTACCATGAGCGCCTTTCTTGCGACCTTCATCAGGCTCTGCGCCCTCTTGTTCGGCAGCCACGATGACAAGGCCAGGGCTGCGGGCGATCTCAATATTTTCTCTCAAGACACCAATCGAACCGCTGACGCTCTCGCCCTCGAAGCGCGGGAGCTCAGAGCGGAACTGATGCGTCAGGACAGGGAGCGCTAGGCGATGGGGGAAGTCCTCTACGATCATTTCGAGGAGTTCATTGGCGCCTATATGTTCCTCTGCCTGGGCCTGACTCTGTTTACCGGCCTGCCGGTCGCCGTGGCGCTTGGCGGCATCGCGATCATCTTTTCCTATCTCGGCGTCTACTTCGAATATCTTGACATGAGCTATCTGTACGGGTTCCTCCCCGTACCGCGGGAAATGTTTATTCTCATGCCGCGTATTTGGGGTGGCGATGGGTCGAGCGGCGCCATTCAGAATCCTGTCCTGGTCGCCATTCCCTGCTTCATCTTCATGGGCACCATGCTGGAGCGCTCGCGCGTCGCCTCGGATCTCCTGCATATCCTTCAGGTCGTCCTGAGGCGCGTGCCCGGCGGCCTTGCGCTTTCGGTCACGGTGATGGGCACGATCATGGCGGCCACCACCGGCATCATCGGCGCCTCGGTCGTGATGATGACCCTGCTGGCGCTTCCGACCATGCTGGAGCGCGGTTACAACCCCCAGCTCGCGACAGGGACGATCGCTGCCTCGGCCACTCTCGGCATTTTGATCCCGCCCTCGATCATGCTGGTGCTGATGGCGAACTTGCTCGCCGTTTCGGTCGGCAATCTCTTTATTGGCGCGATCCTGCCGGGCCTCGTGCTTTCCGGTCTCTACTTTATCTACATCCTGACCATCAGCTCGATCAGACCGAACGTGGCACCGCCCTTGCCGGCCGACGCCATCCAGCTCCAGCCGACCAACACGTCGCGCATGACGACCTATTTCATGATTGTCGGCGCGCTGATCGCGGCCGCGGCCGTTCTCGCCAATACAGGCCTTGCTGATCTCGCCAACTGGCCGCTCATCGCCTTCTTCGGCATTTTCGCCACCTCGATGATCATCGGTCGAGCGGAGGGCGATTCCTTGTTCGGTGCCGTCCTTAAGGGACTGGTCCCGCCGGTCTTCCTGATCGTCCTGGTGCTCGGCTCGATCTTCGCCGGCTGGGCCACGCCAACCGAAGCGGCTGGTGTCGGCGCCTTCGGCTCGATCATCCTCGCGATTTTCAACGGCACCCTCACCAAGCAGGTGCTGACCGAGGTCTGCCACAGAACAGCGCTGACCACGGCGATGATCTTCTTCATCTTCGTGGGTGCGACCGCCTTCTCCTATATGTTCCGCGCCCTGTACGGCGAGGATCTGATCATCGAATTTATCCAGTGGCTGGATCTCGGCGCTTGGCCGCTCTTGATCATGCTGATGGCGGTGATCTTCCTACTCGGCTTCTTCTTCGACTTCATCGAGATCACGCTGATCATCCTTCCCGTGTTCGCACCGATCATCAAGACTTTGGCCCCGGAATTTGCGTCCCATCTCGGTGTTGAAGGAGCGGCGATCCAGCATGTCCAGGCTCAAACCATCTACTGGTTTGCGATACTGGCCGCGGTCAATCTGCAGACGTCCTTCCTGACACCACCCTTCGGATTCGCGCTTTTCTACATGAAGGGCACGGCCGGGGACTCGGTGAAGATGACCGATATCTATAAGGGCATCATCCCCTTCGTGATCCTGCAGCTCATCGGCCTCGCCATCGTCATCGAATTCCCCGCCCTCACCCTCTGGCTCCCCGAACTCATGCTCGACTGATCGCGCCGCGATCAGGGGCGAGTTGCGGCTCGGGGTGCGGTGTCCGATTGTGGGCAAAGCGGCGGCGAGTGGTGCGAGGTGGATGGCCTCGTTGCTGATCTCAGGCGGCCTTCCGCATCAGCTTGTCTGCAACGCTCTTGAGCGTAGAATCGTCGACACCGAGTTCTTCGAGGTGGGCAACAGTTGAGAGCACATAGTCGCGATTGTGCCCGGATCGTCCCCGACTGTTTTCGACGAGCGCCAGGAGGTCGGCCTCAGGCAGCTTGCCGGCATATTGGGGATGGTTACGGCGGACGACATAGCACCAGGCGGGAACGCGGCCGGTTTCGGTGGTGATTAAGAGGCGCTTTCGCCGGTAGACGTCTGTCACCAGTTCGCGGGCATCGAGGTAGGCAAGGATCTCGGCTTCCCGGTCAGGCGCGAAACGAAAGGCGATGCCCTTGCAGGCTCCTCCCTGATCGAGACCGAACACCAGGCCCGGCTGCTGCTGCGTGCCGCGGTGCACCCAGCTATAGACGCAGAGACTCCGATGATAGCCATGAAGCCTCGCCTCGCTGGCGGCAAGGTGATCGAAGCCCGGCTTCCACATCAAGGAGCCGTAGCCGAACACCCACTCAGGGCTGGCCTCGCTGGCTCTCGTCACCTTGCTCAGTCCTCGTCAAGCCTGCTGCCGCTGGCAGCTCGCTGGTAGGCTTGACCTTCGGCGATGACACCGCGGCGAATTTCCCGCGTGCGCGTGAAGAGGGCCTCCAGGGTTTCGCCGTCGCCCCAGCGGATCGCGCGTTGCAGCGCGCTCAGATCTTCGGAGAACCGACCAAGCATCTCCAGTACCGCGTCCTTGTTATGGAGAAAAATGTCTCGCCACATCACCGGGTCGGAACCGGCGATGCGGGTGAAATCGGTGAACCCGCCGGCGGAGTAGCGCAGCACCTCGGTCTGCAGATGGTCTTCGAGATCGGCGACTGTGCCGACGATGGTATAGGCGATCAGGTGGGGTAGATGGGACGTAATCGCGAGCACCTGGTCGTGATGCGCCGCCGTCATGGTCGACACCCTGGAGCCCGCCGCCTGCCAAAGAGCCTTGACCGCCGAGAGCGCGTCCGCATCGGTTTCGGCAAGAGGTGTCAGGATACAGTGACGGCCGGCGAACAGTGTGTCTAAGGCGGCGTCAGGTCCCGAATTTTCCGTGCCTGCGACCGGATGCCCTGGCACGAATCGGCCGGGGAAGGGGAGGTGCGGGAGAACGTCCTCGATCACCTTGCCCTTGATCGAGCCGACATCGGTGACGATCGCGGCCCGGTCCAGGGTCGATGCCATAGCCTTGGCGACGGTGCCGCTCGAGCCGGTCGGCGTGCCGATTACGACGAGATCGGCCCCGATGACAGCCTCGGCGGGATCGGTGGTCGTGCGATCGACGATGCCGAGTTCTTTCGCGCGCGAAAGCGTCTCCTCGCGGCGTGAACTAGCAACGATCTCGCCGGCGAGCTTGTCACGTTTCAGGACCTTGGCGAGCGAGCCGTTGATCAGGCCGATGCCGATCATCGCGACGCGCTCGAAATGGGGCGGTGTCATGACGTCATGAATCCTTCGAGGCTGCCGATCGCCGCCTTGTTCTCCTCTTCCAGCCCGATCGACAGGCGAAGGCAGTCTGGGAGGCCGTAGGCTGCCATCGGCCGCGCGATGACGCCGTCCTTCTCCAGCCAGGCGCTGGCGGCGCTGGCCGTTTTCGGTGCAGTCTCCGAAAAATCGATCAGGACGAAATTGGCGATGCTCGGATGCACGGTCAGACCGAGGCCCGAGATCGCCTGTGTGAGGCGCGGAAGCCAGTGATCATTATGCGCGACCGATCGCTGCTGATGGTCGAGATCCTGAAGGGCGGCGATGCCGGCGGTCTGCGCAAGGCTGTTCACGTTGAAGGGGCCGCGCACGCGGTTCAGGACATCGACGATGCCGTCGGGCGCGTAGAGCCAGCCGAGGCGAAGGGCAGCGAGGCCGAACATCTTCGAGAAGGTCCGGGTCATCACCACATTCTCGGTGCGCTCCGCCAGCTCACGGCCATCGGTATAGTCATTGAGATGGACATAGTCGGCATAGGCGGCATCGATCACCAGGACGACATCGTCAGGCAGACCGGCATGCAACCGGGAAAGCTCGTCTTTGGTGATGTAGCTGCCGGTCGGATTGTTTGGATTGGCGACGAAGACCAGCTTGGTTCGCGTCGACACCCTTGCCAGGAGGGCGTCGATGTCGGTGCGAAGGCCGGTTTCCGGTGCGGCCACGGGCGTTGCCCCGATGGCGAGCGCGTTCAGGCGGTACATCAAGAAGCCATGCGCGCTGTAGAGCACCTCATCGCCAGGCCCGGCATAGGCTGCGATCAGGAGATGAATCAGTTCGTCGGAACCTGAGCCGCTGACGATGCGCTCGGGGTCCAGCGAGAAACGCTCGCCGATCACCTGGCGCAACTGGTCAGCACCGCCATCGGGATAGCGGTGGCTCTCCGCGAGTGCTGCCTGTATCGCCTGGATCGCTTTCGGGCTCGGCCCGATCGCGGATTCATTGGCAGAAAGCTTGATCGCGCGGGCGGCACCCTCCGCCGTCGCCTTGCCGCCGACATAGGGCTGGATTTCCAGGATGCCGGAGCGCGGCCTGGGGCTGGCCATCGAACCTGTCTCGCTGCGTTGTTGGTCCAGGGGGAGAAAACGGCAGTTCGGACATTACCCGCGCCGACCGAAGACGCGCAAGAGGCCGACCATCAGCGCCCGCTATCGCCGACCACGGTCGCAGCCTTGGACGACGCGTGTCGCCTGTGCTCATAATCGATTGACGCCGCCGATCGGCCGACGCTAATGTGCTCCTCTTCGTGGTGATTTGGGCCGGCTGGCTTGCAGGCCACGTTAAAGAAGCTGCTAAAAAGTCGGGTCGCTTGATGAAAAGCCCTGGCTGTCGGCCGGGGTTTTTTGTTGGCGGAACGATGATATGACCGACCAGGGACCATG
>JBCCIN010000281.1:0-7196 GCA_039028235.1 Pseudomonadota bacterium | reverse complement strand
CGGCTGCAGGCGCTGTTCGACCAGTTCAGACCGCCGATCGAGGAAGCAGGACCATCGACATTCATGCAGTCCAGGCTGGATGCGAAGTATCTGATCGCCCGGCTTGGCGGTGACGAGTTTGCCGTCTATGTGACCATGGCCGATCGTGAGCAGGATGGGTCGATGATTGCCAAGGCGGTCCTCAAGAGCCTTGCGGACCCATTCGTACTAAGCGGCGTAGACGTGATCGTCGGGACCTCGATCGGCCTCGCCAGGTCACCGGTCGACGGTGATAGCTACGCAACCCTGATCCGCCATGCCGACATGGCCATGTATGAAGCCAAGCGCGCCGGCAAGAACACATTCCGCCATTTCGACCCGTCGATCGCCGCCAGTATCAACAATGCCGCCGAAATCCGCCGTGATATCCCACGAGCGCTGCAGCTGGATCAGTTCGAGCTTCACTATCAGCCGCGTTTCCATGCGGCCTCGAAACAGGTGCGCTGCATGGAGGCACTCTTGCGCTGGAACCATCCGAAGGATGGACAACGTCTCCCCGGCGCCTTCCTTGACGCGATCGAATCGACCGATGCCATCATCGACATCGATCATTGGGTGCTACGCAACGCGCTTGCTCAGCTCACCGAATGGAGCGGCGATCATCCCGACCTGGCGCTGTCGATCAACATGTCGACACGTCAGCTGATCGACTCGCGTATGGCCGATCAGGTGATCGAGCTGGTGCATGAGGCGGGGATCGATCCCAGCAGGATCGAACTAGAAGTGACCGAACATGCCGTGCTCAGCAACGAGAAGACGGCAAGAATGGTGATCGAACGACTGCATGATGTCGGCCTGAAGATCGCGATCGACGATTTTGGACAGGGCTATTCGAACTACGCCCGGTTTGCCGAACTTCCTGTCGATGTCATCAAGATCGATCGATCGCTGGTGAGCAAGCTGACCGAGGACCCTCGCGTCCCGATGATCGTTCGATCGATGATCACCATGGCGGACGGCCTGCAGTGCACCAGCGTCGCCGAAGGGATTGAGGAGCTGGAGCAGGTCGCTGTTCTCAAGGAACTGGGCTGCACCGAGTTCCAGGGCTATCTATTCTCCAAGCCGCTGCCTGCCGAAGACGCGAAAGCCTGGCTGAGCCGAGCGGCTGCGGCGATTGCTGAGGACGGAAACGTCACCTTGTTGCGTCCTGCCTAGGGGCGTTTCCAACCGGAGATTCCTCCGGATCCGGAAAAGTGAAGCTTTAGACCGCGAGTTCCTGCGCGAGGTCCGCGAGCTCAGCGCCCCCAGCCATGAGGCGGCGGATTTCTTCCCCTTCGAGATCGTGCTTTGTACCCGATCCGATCACCTCACCCAGACTCAAGAACGTGAAGCGGTCGGCGATCAACTTGGCGTGAATCTCGTTGTGGGTGATCAGAATGATCGCGATGTCACCGCGCTTTTGCACTCGCCGGATGGTCTTAAGGACCTCCATCTGCTGCTTTTGTCCAAGCGCCGAGGTCGGTTCGTCGAGAATGAGCACCTTGGCGCCGAAATAGATCGCGCGGGCGATCGCCAGCGTCTGCTTTTGCCCGCCGGACATGGTGCCGACCGCCTGGGTGGGATCGGAAACCTGAATGCCGATTTCGGCCATCTGCTCGGTCGCGATCCGGTCCATCTCCGACATGCGCATCCAGCCGAAAGGCCCCAGTCCCGCCGACATCTCGCGCCCGAGGAAGAAATTGCGGGTGACGGAAGCGAGCGGGTTAAGGGCGAGATCCTGATAGACCACACCGATCCCCGCATCGGAGCTGTCGCGCGGGCTTCGAAATTGCTGGGCCATCTCGTTCAGATAGATCGTGCCCGAGGTCGGCGGGTGTATGCCGGCAAGCGTCTTGATCAGGGTCGACTTGCCCGCGCCATTATCGCCCAGGAGTGCATGGACCTCGCCGGTATGGACGTCCAGGCTGACGCCGTTGAGCGCCGTGAAGTTGCCGAAACGCTTGACCAGGTTCTCGACCCGTATCACGGGAATGGGGGCCGTCTGCCCGACAGTCGCCATCATATGCCTCCCGTAAAGCGCTTGCGGACATTTTCATTCAAAAGGGCTGCAGCAAGCAGGATGGAACCCAGAAACATGCGGTAGTAGGCACCGTCCAGCCAGGGAATGTAGAAGAGCGCATTTTGGGCAAGTCCGAAAATGATCGCGCCGAAGACGACCCCCACGATCGAGCCGAAGCCACCGGTCAGGATTGCGCCGCCGACCACGGCCGTGGCGATCGCCTCCAGCTCCTTCAGATTGCCTTTGGCGGCATCCGCCGAATTGGTGTCGAATACCTGGGTCGCGGCGAAGATGGTGGCGCAAAAGGCGGTGAACATAAAAAGCGAGATCTTCACGGCATCGGTGGGCACGCCATTGGCGCGCGCTGCCTGCAGATTGCCGCCGGTCGAATAGATCCAGTTCCCGGCCTTGGTACGCTCAAGCACGAACCAGGCGAGCAGCGCGATCGCGATCCACCAACCAACCACGGCATAAAGCCCCTCGACCCACTGGCTGCCGCCTGGGTTGATATTGAACCCGATGCGGTAAAGCCAGTCGAACACCGGTTCGAAGATGTCACCACCGAAGAGGTTGGCGACCGGGTTGATCGTCGGGATAGTGTCGAAAAACTCGCGCGCCACCTGAAGATCGCCAACCGCCGGTGCCTGGCTCGGCGCTTCCTGCCCGGCCGCCGCCGCCCGTCTGGTCGCATCGAGCAAGGCTCGCGATTCCAGCGCCTGGCGCAGATTGTCGACGGTATCTGTCGGCAGTGTCTCGAAGATCGCAGCGAGGTCTGCATCCGGCAGCTTCTTGGCCGTGGCACGATCCATGACCATTGAGACTGTCGACGGATCGACCGCACAAACCTCGTTGACCACCTCGGCGATCTGCTCCTTGGAAAGATCGTTTCCGGGTCCTGCGCGCTCGATGATCGCCTGAAGCTGTTCGTCCGTCAGCTTGGAACTCGCCTGGGTGTTGCCGATGAACGTCTGCACTTGCTCGGACGAGGCGAGATTGTTGTTCAGCGGACGCTGGAAGACGCTGAGGCAGCCTTGGGCGAGCTGACCCGCCTGCGCCTTGGCGTAGCCGAACATGTCCCGATAGGGCTCGAGATCGATCAGGTTCTTGAAATCCGGCAGATCCGAAACCTGGGTCGAGCCCGAGCGCTCGCCAGGCGCACGGTTCAAGAAGCGATAGCAGACTTCGGTCAGACCGCGGATGAAAAAGAGAAAAGCGAGAGTGACGATGAAGGACGGCAGCTTGGAGCGCACGACGATATTGCCGATGAGGAAACCGAACGCGAGGGTCATGCAGAGTGTCAGCAGGATAGCCGCAAGCGGCGTCACAGAGCCGATGTCGAGCAGCACGATCTCGGTGAAGGGAATGCGGACCGAAAAGCCCCATTTCATCATCAGCGCCATGGACATGCCGGCGAAGCCGATCATCGACCCGATGGAGAGATCGAACTCGCCGGCGATCATCAAAAGGCAGGCGCCGATCGCGATGATTCCGAGCTGAGCGACGATGCGGGAATTGTTGCGAATGCCGAGCGGGTTGTAGGCGGTGCCGTCGAAAGGATTCCAGGCGGCACCACCTGTGAGCCCGCCCGATGCCATGCCGAGCGCAACCAGGACGATCGCCATCACGAAGATGGCACCGATTTCCGGCCGGTTGACCAGCCGTCCCCACAAGCCGGTCTTGGTGCGCCTGTCCGCCTCCGTCCGCCCGCCCCCCGCCTCAGTCGCCATCGCTCAAATCCCCATATCGTCCATGACCTTAAGCTGACTCCCGAGAGCAAAAAGGGGCGATCCGTCTCCGGACCGCCCCCATGCTTGCCTCCGACAAGTCAACGCTGCAGGCCGTGCCTGCTAGCGGTTGGTGCCGGCCTGTTCAGCGACCGCGGAGGCGTTCGACTGATCGACAAAACCCGGGCCGGAGTTGACGTTATTGCCCGGAAGCATGCCGGCATTGGTGTTGTAGAGATGAAGCACGACCACCGGCATATAGCCCTGAAGACGCTGCTGCTGGTCGATGCTGAAGGCAGCCTTCCCGTCGTTGATCAGCGAGATGACGCCGGGGGTCAGATCGAAGCAGCCCATATGAACCGTGCTGCCGGCCTCGTCGATCGCAGCGGCGGCGGCTTCACAGACATGGGGTCCGACGGCCAGGACCGCATCGATCGACGTATCGGCGAGCAGGGCGGCGGATGTCCGGGTCTGAATCTGCGCGACGTCGTTGGAGACGTCGAGCATGTTCAGTTCCAATCCCATGGCGTCGAAATAGCCCTGACAGCGATCGACCAGCGCGGTGTTGAACGCCTCCTGATTCAGGCAGATCGGGTTGGTCGCCCCTTCCTCCTTGGCACGCGTTCCCGCTGCGAAGCCGGCGTCATACTCGGGCTGACCGACATGCATCAAAGCGCCGAGCTCGTTTGACGACTCAAGGCCGGAATTGATGGTCACCACCGGAATACCGGCATCGATTGCTGCCCGGATGGCGCCGCCAAGGGCGTCAGCATCGGGCAACGACACGATCATGCCATCAGGCGACGTGGCCGCACCGGCTTCGATCAACGCTGCCATGTCGGACATATCGCCCGACGGCGCGAAGTTATATTCGAGTTCGACACCAAGTGCGGCGGCGGCATCCTTCGCCCCCTTCTCGACTACCGGCCAAAACGGATCGGTGCCCTGGGTGTGGGTCACCATGACATAGCGCTCGGCCTGCGCAGCACCAGCGAACAGCGTGGCGGCGGCCGCCACTAACAGCATCTTCTTCATGAAACTCAGCTCCCTCGATGTCGGATCGTTAGATTGATGCCGTCCCGATGCCACTGGGTTCACCAGAACGGCTTATGTAATTCTCTTCAATCTGTCTCAGATCAAAGGGCAATGACAACGATTTTTTGCCTCGCCGCGATCAATTTATTCCAATATGAAATATCTACACTTCACTTGAGCCGAAGCGCCATTATCGGGGGCAAGGCGATTATAGCTCCAAGCGCCATGTAACAAACCTTAGCCGAGCCTGGAGACTAAGCTGGAAAAGACGTGAGTGTATGCCGAGCGAGCCTAATATGGCGTGCATGATGGTCTTTGGTGCGGTGTTCACCCGGATTTCTTTAACCCGGCTTTTAACCTCGCTTTGCCACCCCTCTCCATGGTCCATGCGATCCTGGGAATCCGCCCGCCCACAGAGAGCGGGAGCGTGAGGATCGGATTCCCAGGATCGCACGGATCGGAACTTCTTGGTGACAGACATGGGTTAACCGAGGATTAACGCCACTTCGATCGCTCACGCGGCCTAGCGAATCAATATTGCTGCACAATCACTGACCCGTCGGGTTAGCATAATGCCGTCAAGCGCGCTCGGCGCCGGCCTGCTCGATGGTGACGGGAATCTCCAGCTTATCCAGCATTTCGCGGGGGACGACCTGCCAGAACTGACCGCAGGTCCGATCGAAGTCAGCCAGCAGGCGTCCGGCAACCTGGCTCTGGGTATTCTGGAAGTGCAGGTTCAAAAGCCCTTTCAATTCGTTGGCATAGTGATTCACTTCCACGCGCTGATAGATGACCATGTCGTCATTGATCAAATCAGCCAGGTGCTTCTCGGGATCGAAGACGTAGGCCATGCCACCGCTCATGCCGGCGGCAAAATTATCACCGACCGGACCAAGAACGGCGGCGACACCGCCGGTCATATATTCGCAGCCATTGTCGCCGCAGCCTTCGACCACGGTGATCGCCCCTGAATTGCGAACGGCGAAGCGTTCACCCGCGCGCCCTGCAGCGAACAACCGGCCGGCAGTTGCGCCATAAAGGCAAGTGTTGCCGATGATGGTGTTGTCGGCAGCGACCATCGGGCTGGAGACCAGCGGGCGGACCACGATGGTGCCACCGGAAAGCCCTTTCCCCACATAGTCATTGGCATCGCCGAAGACCTCGAGCCGAAGCCCCTGCACCGAAAAGGCGCCCAACGACTGACCGGCGGAGCCACGAAGACGCACGGTCACCTGCCCCGGCGGCAGGGCATTCATGCCGTAGCGGCGGGTGATGTGGGCGGACAGGCGCGTGCCGACAGCGCGATGGACGTTCCTAACATTGTAGGCGAGCTGCATCTTCTCGCCCGCTTCGAGTGCCGGCTTGGCATCCGAAATCATCTGGGCGTCCAGGCTGTCCGGCACCTCGTTCCGCCCCTCGATCGCGCAGTAGCGAGGATAGTCGTCAGTGTCGACCTGAGCGAGGATCGGATTCAGGTCGAGATCGTCGAGATCGGGGCTGCCTCGGCTGACCTGGCGCAGGAGATCGGTTCGCCCGATCGCCTCGTTCAAGGACCGAAGCCCGAGCGACGACAGAATCTCGCGGACTTCCTCGGCGATGAAGCTGAAGAGGTTCACCACTTTGTCCGGCGTACCTTCGAACTTGGCGCGCAAATCCTCGCGTTGAGTGCAGACGCCGACCGGACAGGTGTTGGAGTGGCATTGGCGCACCATGATACAGCCCATCGCCACCAGGCCCGCGGTGCCGACGCCATATTCCTCGGCACCGAGCATCGCAGCGATGACCACGTCGCGCCCAGTCTTGATGCCGCCGTCGGTGCGCAGCACCACCCGATGGCGAAGCCGGTTCAAGGTCAGCACCTGATTGACCTCGGAAAGACCCATTTCCCAGGGTGTGCCGGCATATTTGATCGAGGTCTGCGGGCTCGCCCCGGTGCCTCCGGAATGGCCGGAGACCAGGATGACATCGGCCTTCGCCTTGGCAACACCGGCCGCGATCGTGCCGATGCCGGCTTCCGAGACCAGCTTGACGCAGACCTTTGCATGGGGGTTGATCTGCTTCAGATCGTAGATGAGCTGCGCCAGATCCTCGATCGAATAGATGTCGTGATGCGGCGGCGGCGAGATCAGCGTCACGCCTTCGGTCGAATGCCGAAGGGAAGCGATTTCGGCGGTGACCTTGAAGCCTGGGAGTTGGCCGCCCTCGCCGGGCTTGGCGCCCTGGGCAACCTTGATTTCCAGCTCGCGGCAGGCATTCAGATATTCCGCAGTGACGCCAAAACGCCCCGATGCCACCTGCTTGATCGACGAATTGGCGTTGTCGCCATTGGGTCTCGGCGTGAAGCGCTCCTTCGATTCCCCGCCCTCGCCGCTGTCCGCCTTGGCCCCGATGCGGTTCAT
>JBCCIN010000280.1:0-7198 GCA_039028235.1 Pseudomonadota bacterium | reverse complement strand
GGGCTCCGCTCCTTCGCGGCAGATGAGCGCGCCCACCCCCTGCGGCCCGCCGAGTTTGTGCGCGGAAAGGCTGAGCGTGTGAGCGCCGAGTTCGGAAAAATCGATGGGGATCTTGCCGGCGGCCTGGATGGCATCGACATGGAGCTGCACGCCGGCCTCGCGCGCGATCGCCGCCACGTTCTCAATCGGCTGGATGACCCCGGTTTCATTATTCGCCATCATCACGGCGAGCGTCGCCGTGCGCTGACTTGCCAGGAGTTTGTGCAGGCGTTCGAGATCCACGATCCCGTCGTTGTCGACGGGCACGACCTGCGACGCATCGGCCACCGCCAGGACCGAGGGATGCTCGATCGCCGAGGCGAGAACCGGACCGGTGGCCAGTGCCTGGTTGTTGGCCTCGGTGCCACCGGAGGTGAAGATGACCGATGCGGGTGAGGCGCCGACCAGGGCGGCCACCTGTTCGCGTGCTCTGGTCACCATCTTGCGCGCGGCGCGGCCGGCGGCGTGGGTTGAGGACGGATTGCCACCTTGGGCCATGGCTTCGGCCATCGCCTCGATGACCGCCGGCTTCACCAAGGCGGTCGCGTTGTAATCGAGATAAACCCTGTCGGACATGCGTCGGTGGTTGTTGGTGCGCCTAACGCTTGCCGGCGACAGCCGGTTCGCGCTCTCGTTCGGTCTCGGCGCGATAGTCGTCCCGCGCTTCCAGTTCGGCGACCTTGCCGTTCAGTCGCTCGAGCTCGCACTGGAGCCGTTCGAGGCTGCGTGCGACCGGGTCGACGGCGGCACCGGGGAACGTGCCATAGGCGGGGAAACAGTCCACATCCTCGTCGCGTGCGACCTCCTGCGGCCCCGTCGGCATGGCCGGAACACCGACCACGGTGGTGCCGGGCTCGACCGCCTTGAGCACCACGGCGTTCGAGCCGACACGTGCTGCCTTGCCGACCGTAAAGGGGCCGAGCACGGCGGCGCCGGCGCCGACGATCACATCGTCTTCGAGGGTCGGATGTCGTTTGCCAGCATTGAGCGACACGCCGCCAAGGGTGACGCCCTGATAAAGCGTCACGTTGTTACCGATCTCGGCTGTCTCGCCGATCACCACGCCCATGCCGTGATCGATCAGCAGGCGCTTGCCGATTTTGGCGCCCGGATGGATCTCGATGCCGGTCAGCCAGCGCGCAACCTGCGAGAGCCAGCGTGCACTTGTTGTCCAGCCGCGCAGCCACAATGTATGGGTGAACCGGTGGAACAGGACGGCGTGCAGGCCTGGATAGCAGAGCAGGACCTCCCAGGTGGAACGCGCAGCGGGATCCCGCTCGACCACGGCGTGGATGTCGTCTTTCAGAGTCTTGAACATGATCCGGTGCCACAGATCGTGATTGCAATAAATGCTGCGTTCACGCTAAACACGGCGCAGCCTGCCAAACATGTTGCGATGTTGTCGAGATCAGTCAAGTGACCGATGTCACAGTCGCCGCCGGTGGGTAGGCAAATACGCCCATCGACAGGGGTGATGCCCGCTCGGCGGCGTTCCCATGTAAGGTCGCCGGCCATCGATGGTCACGCGAAGATCGGCGCGGCAACGCGCGGAGGGAGTCCAATAAATGCCGGAAGTCATCTTCAACGGCGCTGACGGGCGGCTGGAGGGCCGCTACCACCATGCCACCGAGCGGGACGCGCCGCTCGCCGTGGTGCTGCACCCGCACCCGCTGCATGGTGGTACGATGAACAATCGTATCGTCTACGACATTTATCACATGTTCGTGAAACGCGGCTTTTCCGTACTGCGCTTCAATTTCCGGGGCGTCGGCCGTTCCCAGGAGAGCTTTGATCACGGCCAGGGTGAGCTGCGCGACGCCGCCGCCGCCCTCGACTGGATGCAGCTCTACAACCCCAACGCCAAAGGGGTCTGGGTCGCCGGAATCTCGTTCGGGGCATGGATCGGCATGCAGCTTCTGATGCGCCGCCCCGAGATCCAGGGTTTCATCAGCGCGGCCCTGCCGGCCAATCTCTATGACTTTAGCTTCCTCGCCCCTTGCCCCTCCTCCGGCCTGATCGTCAACGGGGATCGGGACACGCTGGTGACCGTCGAATCGGTCGAGAAGCTGGTCGAGAAGCTGAAGCAGCAGCGCGGGCTGGAGATGGGCATGGAGATCCTGCCCGGTGCCGATCATTTCTTCACCGGCTGTCTCGATCGTCTGAACGAGGTGGTCGAGGACTATCTCGACATGCGCCTCGCCGCGATCGAGGAGGAGTCGAAAGCGCCGACCAGCCGAAGGACGACCAAGCCTAAGCCAGCCTCCGACGACTCCGCCGGCGACGAGTCGGACGATCAGGAGGAGCCGTCGTCCGACGACGATGATGCCGGTACTGAAGACGAGGTTGTCGCCAAGGCCGGCTGACGGCCGCCACATGCCGCCCAACACGAGTTCAAAACATGCGCGCCCACCGTTCCGAATTCATTCAGGCCGTGGTCGAGCGCGGTTTCCTCCACCAGGCGACCGACCTCGACGCCCTCGATCAGCTTGCCGCCGAGAAGCAGCTGACCGCCTATATCGGCTTCGATGCCACGGCGGAGAGCCTGCATGTCGGCAATCTCGTCGGCATCATGCTCCTTCGCCTGTTCCAGAAAACCGGCCATCGCCCGATCGCCCTGGTCGGCGGCGGCACGTCCAAGGTTGGTGATCCTTCGGGCAAGGAGGAGAGCCGTCAGCTCCTGACCGACGAGCGTCTAGCAACCAACCTGGAGGGCATCAAACGATCCCTGGACGGTTTCCTTGACGTCGACGAGGCCGGTGAGCGCGGCCTGATGGTGAACAATGCCGATTGGCTGGATCACCTGAACTACATCCAGCTTCTGCGCGACTACGGCCAGCATTTCACCATCAATCGCATGCTCACCTTCGATTCGGTGAAGCTTCGTCTCGATCGTGAGCAACCGCTGACCTTCCTCGAATTCAATTACATGATCATGCAGGCCTATGACTTCGTCGAACTGGCCAGGCGCTACGACTGCTTGCTGCAAATGGGCGGCTCGGACCAGTGGGGCAATATCGTGAACGGCGTCGAGCTCGGCCGCCGGGTCGATCAGCGCACACTCTTCGGCCTGACCAGCCCGCTGATCACGACGGCCTCGGGCGCGAAGATGGGAAAGTCGGTCTCCGGCGCGGTCTGGCTGAACCCGGAGCGACTCTCGGACTTCGACTACTGGCAATATTGGCGGAACACCGAGGACGCCGATGTCGGACGCTTCTTGCGTCTCTTCACCGATCTGCCGATCGACGAGATCAGCAAGCTCGAAGCCCTCAAGGGGGCCGAGATCAACGAGGCCAAGAAGGTCCTCGCCTTCGAAGCGACGAAGCTCTGCCGCGGCGAGCAGGCGGCGACCGAAGCTGCCGCTGCCGCCGGCTCCGTGTTCGATGCCGCCGGCGACGGCCTGGAGGGCCAAGGTGGCCTCGAAGGTCTGCCCACCGTCGAGATCGACAATGGTGAGTTCAAGGACGGCATCAGCATCCTCGATCTCCTGCAACGCGCCGGTCTGGTGATGAGCAAGGGCGAGGCAAGGCGCCTGATCCGCGGCGGCGGTGCGCGCCTCAACGACAACCGCATCGCCGACGAGGACCTGATCGTGCGCACCGAGGACCTAAAGGACGGTGCGCTCAAGCTGTCCTCCGGTAAAAAGCGGCATATTCGGGTTCTGGCGGCGTAACTGCGCAGTACAATAAAGCACTTGCGTGCTGAGTGGCCGGACGTCGAACGTCCTATCGAATCTGTATGACGACCTGCCAAACGCCGGAATCGACATCAACTCTGACGAATTCTGCTGCCTTTCAATACTAGGTCATTCTTAGCCGCAATTTCCAAGTCTCCGTCGCTTTCTATCGATATGGATTTGCCTTTCAATTGGATCGAACCATCCTTCTTTAAAACTAAGCTAGCTTTGCCCGTGATGATTCTCGCCTCACTTGCAGTAATTGTGAGTCGTTCGCCAACAGTCAGATCATCTCTTCCAAAAATGGTTGTCGTTCGGTCCGCGCCAATCGAAATGTGATCCGCATTTTTAACATCAACTGTCCGTTCTAAACCGACATGAAGGCTATCTCGCAACTGAACCGTGATATGTCTGCTACCACCGATCTTTGTGTTTTCACCGTCATCGCCAGCCATTGATCTTCCCTTTCCTTGTCTATTCCCAGGGCAACGGGCGTTGGCTGAAATTGTCGTCGTCCTACAACCTCAAGTCTTTCACGAGTGAGGCATCTTAAGCGCCATGCCGCGCCTTAAGGGCACGCGCCTGGAGGGTGAAGCCGTCGTCGATATGATCGAACACGGCCGGCATGGCGATGCGCCAGTCGCCGGTTTCGATCGCCTGGGCGAGCTGCATATGGGCGCCCAGCGACTCGGCGAGGTCGATCTCGTCGATCGCCGCGAACAGGTGCAGCGCCACCGCACGGTTCCAGATATTGTCGAACATCTCGAGCAGATGGCGGTTGCCGCAGCGCTCGACGATCACCCGATGAATGGCGCGGTTCGCGGCGAAATAGGCCTGGACCGTGTGCGTCGTCAGGTTCTCCTCGCGCTCGATCACCGCGCGGATATGCGCATGGTCCGCCGGATCGTTCTTGATCGCGAGCAGGCGCGCAGCCTGGCCTTCGATCGCGGCGCGCGTCTCGTAGATCTCTTTGGCCTCATCCTCGGACACGCGGCGGAGCATGAACCCGCCACGCGGTGAGGTCACCAGCACGCCTTCCTGCTCCAGGCGAAGGAGCGCTTCCCTGACCGGCGTTCGACTGATCTCGAGTTCGGCTGCCAGCTTCTCCTGCACCAGCTGATCATCCATGCCGATGTCGCTCGCGAGGATCGCGTCCAGGATCTGCTGATAGACGTCGTCCGCCAGACGCCGTCGCTCGGTTTTGAGACTCTTCAGCGCCAAGGTCGCCGCCCTCCGCCGGCCGATCGCCGCTGGGTTATACCGAAGTGCCGCACCATCTTTTGCTATACACCAATTGATATTGCAGGCCTGATGGATACTGAATACAGTATACGGGCAAGCGGGAGGAGAACAAGCCGTTGTGTGGGATAGCAGGGAGAATACTGCGCGCACCCGGGCGGGTCGGGAACGATCTGGTCGAGCTGATGGACGCGCAGGTACACCGCGGTGCTGACAGCACCGGTTTTGCTGTTTACGGCGCTCCGAGAGACGACGGTTACATCATCCGCGGCATGGGCTTCGATAAGGCGGGCATCGATGCCGATATGGATGACTTTCGGCAGATCCTGAAAGCCCACGGCGCCGATTTCCTGAAAGAGCCAGCCTTCGTGATCGATGACAGCAAGCATTACTGCCTGCGCGCGGTGATCTCGGAACCCAAAGACTTGGCGAGGTGGATTAGTGACGCGGACCGGCTCGCCAGCCGGTTCGAGGTGCAGTCCTGCGGTCGCTCGCTGGAAATCATCAAGGATGTCGGCGGCTCGCTCAACGTCGCCGAGAAACACGGCGTTCGCGATCTGATCGGCAGCCACGGCCTCGGCCATGCGCGGCTCGCCACGGAAAGCTCGGTCCTCCCGAACGCCAGCCACCCCTTCTGGGCGCGCCCGTTCGCCGACGTCGCCATCGTCCATAACGGCCAGATCACCGACTACTTCACCTGGCGCGAAAAACTGGAGCGCATGGGCTACCGCTTCCTCACCGAGAACGACAGCGAGCTGATCGCGGTCTGGGTGTCCGACCAGATGAAGCATGGCCTCACCATGGAACAGGCGCTGAAGAAGTCGATCACGTCGATCGATGGAGTCTTCACCTACATGATCGCCACCCAGGACGGCATCGGTTTCGCCAAGGACCGCTTCGCCATGAAGCCGCTGGTGGTCGTGCAGGAAGACCGCGAACTCGCTGCTGCCACTGAGGAACAGGCCGTCCGCCGCATCAATGCCGATGAGGTCGACGTTATCAATTACGATGGCCCGAGCCTCACGGCGCTTTGGGCGGTCGGCAACCATGCGATGGCCGCCTAGGTCGCATGGCGACTTCATTGACCATCGACGTTGGTGATCGCCACATCCGCGAGATCAACGAAGAGATCCAAGCCGCCGTTGCCACGGGCAATACAGTTACGGTCACCAACACGCTTTCCCGCCACAATCTCGGCATCGGCCTGCCGCCGGGCGCGAAGCTCCGCTTCGAGGGGAGTGTGGGGTACTATTGCGGCGGCTTGAATACCGGGGCGGTGATCGACATCGAGCGCAATGCCGGCTGGGGGCTGGGCGAGGGCATGTCGGCGGGCCACATCACCGTCGGCGGCTATGCCGGCATGTCCTGCGGGGCCGCCATGACCGGCGGCACGATCCATGTCAAAGGCGATTGCGGTCCGCGCTGCGGTGTGGCGATGAAGGGCGGGGACATCATCGTCGAGGGCAAGATCGGCTATCAGGCCGGCTTCATGGCCCATGCCGGCCGCATCATCGCACTCGGTGGCGCTGGCGCCTCCTGCGCCGATGCCCTTTGGCAGGGTGAGGTCTGGGTCGCGGGCGACATCGAAAGTCTCGGTGTCGACGTCAAGGTGGTCGAGCCGACGGCCGAGCAAGTCGCGGAGATCGACGTTCTTCTTGAACCTTTAGGCCTGCAGGACTCGTCCCGAGATTGGAAAAAAATGATCTCGGGCGAGCGCCTTTGGTATTTCGAGAGCCGGGACGCGAATGCATGGCTGATGATCTAGACAAGCCCTATCAGTATCCCTTCGACATGCCCTCAGAAGAAGACGTCAAGTTCGGGGATGGCGCGATCCAGGACAGGCCCGCAGGCCTCCCGGCGTCCTATGACGAAGGCGGGTCGACGCGCTGGACTCCGGATGCCATCGCCGAGGTCCACGCGCTGGCCCAGCTCGGCCGCTATCAGGTTCGAGGCTACAACACCTTCAACAAGCGCATGCCGACCTTCGACGACCTGACCTTCGTCCCGGCGACCATGACCCGCCTGCCGCTTGAGGGTTATCGCGAGAGCTGCGAGACCGGGACGGTCTTGGGCGCAGGCCGCGGTGTCGTCGAAAAGCCGCTCGAACTCAAAATCCCGATCTATATCGCCTCCATGTCCTTCGGCGCGCTTTCCGCGAGTGCCAAGGCCAGCCTCGGCTACGGGGCCTCCAAAGTCGGCACGATGACCTGCACAGGCGAAGGCGGCATGCTCGAAGACGAACGTGAG
>JBCCIN010000279.1:0-7277 GCA_039028235.1 Pseudomonadota bacterium | reverse complement strand
CGGCGCCGGCGCCGGATTGGGTCCGAAGGCCAGGAAGAGCATCGCGACCGATGCAGCTGCGAAACCGGCATAGGCCAGTCTCGGGACCGGCAGAGATGGCAAGAAGCCCATCGATTGCCGCTCGGGCGCTGCGTCCTGTCGCTGCGCTGTCTCGTTCGCTTCCGTCGCGTCTCCATCCGCCGACGATGGCGCGGCTGGCACCGACGTGGCCTCGGATGTTCTCGCCGCCGTTGTCGCTGCTGCAGCCTCCTCGGCAGATGCCTGTTTCGTCGGCGCAGACCAACTACGGATGCCGTTGATGGCATAGGCGAGAGCCTGGCGCGCGACGGTGGAGAGCAGGGCCAGGCCGGCGACCGTCGCCGCCTTCGTCCCTTTGCCGAGGACGACGGCTGTCTTCCCAAGCCAGCGAGCCCCTTCGCGAAGGCCGATGAGACCCAACCGGACCAGTTCCCGGACCGCTTTCCCCAAGAGCACCTGGCCGTGGGCAAGGCATCGCCCGGTCAGATGCGACAGCCAGGTCTGGCATCGGAGGCAAAGTCGGGAATAGGCCGCCCAAGCGACAACGGCACCCTTCAAAAGGCTGCTGCCCGCTTCGGTGAGTGCGCCGGCGGCCACTCGCAGACGCGCATCACGTTGTGCGCCTGCCTCGAACGGTGCCGGGTCGTATCCTTCGATATCACCAGCCGCCGGTTCCGGCGCTATGTCCAATTCGAACCCGGTCGCCTGTCCCTCGGCCCACCGGGAGGCTGGACCCACTCGCGCAGGACGCGGCCGGGCCGGACGGGGCGGCTCCATCCGCGGCAGCACGGCAGAGAGGTCGATATCAGGAGCCGGCTTCGGCGATGAGCCCGACACGTACGGCGATGCATTCATCCGACTGTCGGCCATCCGACTGTCGGCGGCACCCCGCACCGGCGACATTAGTTCCGGAACCGCGTTTTGCTCCGGTTCGGCAAAGGGGCTTTCTATGTCCGCGTCACGGCCCTCGCCGCGCGATGTGCCTCCCGGCGTGAAATCGAGACGCGGCGCCAGCAGCACCTCATCGTCGTCCGGGCGATCGGCAAACGTCTCGAAGGGGTCCGCCATGGAGGTGCAGTCATCATTCGTGGGCGACCACGACAACACCTCGCCTGCGTCATCCGGTAACGCCGGCTGCTGGCCTTCGTCATCCCAGTCGTCGGATCCGACCGGAGACCGAGGCCGCGGAATGAGCTCGTCACGTCTCCGCAGAGGAGCATCCTCGCCTGTTGATCTGCGCTTTCACTCAGAACGCACAGCAGAAGCCGTCATGTCGCATCCGACATAGCGGCCACTGAATTAAACAGGGAAGATTATGCTAAAATTCCGCCGAAATCAAAGCAGGCCATAGCATGAACATGGCGGAAGCCATGGCAATGTGGCAGCGAAAGCTGCATCATGATGCAGCTTTCGCCGATCAGAGCGGTAAGGCCTGCGTTTGTCCGGTATGGCCGAGAAGATCGAGCATCAGAAGATCGAGCTCGGTCAGGCGGGCAGCCGCGGCGGGTTGATCGCCCTCGCCCATGAATGGCGTTGCATCCTCGGCCAGGCCAGCCTGACCGCTGCCGTCATCGAGCACATAGCCCCGCCCCCAGATGGTGCGGATCGCGCTCTGGTCACCGGAGATTGCGGCAATCTTCTTTCTGAGCTTGCAGATGAAGACGTCGATGATCTTCTGCTCGGGCTCGTCCATGCCGCCATAGAGATGATCGAGGAAATTCTCCTTGGTCAGCGTCATGCCGCGGCGAAGCGCCAGCAGTTCCAGAATGCTGTATTCCTTCGCCGTCGTGTTCAACGGCTTGCCGTCGATTTCCACCGTCTTGGCGCTGACATCCACCGCCAGCCGGCCGATGCGGATCACCGATGCCGCATGGCCCTTGGAGCGCCGGATGATGCCGCGCAGCCGCACGATCAGTTCCTCCTTGTCGAACGGCTTGGTGACGTAGTCGTCGGCGCCCGCGTTCAGGGCCGCGATCTTGACCTGCCTGTCCGTGATCCGAGACAGCATCATCACAGGCAGATTGATGTCAGCCGCCCGCAGACGGCGCACCAGCCGATCGCCTTCGATGTCCGGCAGATCCTGCTCCAGGATCATCACGTCGAAGTCGTAGCGCTTGACCATGTCCAACGCTTCCAGACCTGCCTCGGTCCGTTCAACCGTGATGTTCTCAGGTTCGACGGCCAGCTTCACCAGGCTGGCAGAGGAAATATCGTCATCGACCAGAAGCGCGCGCATGAGGACCTCACGAAATTTTCCCGAACAAAATCAACTATAGGTAGATTTTTTCTCATTGCAACAATGTTCGTGCCTTAGCGTCCGCCCGGATCCAGCGCCCGTCGCGACTCGAGCCGTCATCTCCCGATGGAAGAAAAAAATGACGCCAAGATCGGCATGTACCCCTCGGATACCCGACAGATCCATTCGCTCAGATCGCTTCGGTATGTGAACGGTTTCACAGACCGGCTTCCTTCGTCCGGCCATGCTTAAAGAATATTTTCAGCACTATCCGATTGCAAAAACATGCCTTTTCTCAACGACAATTCGCGTGGTGCCGTTTTTATGATGATGTCCATGGCTGGCTTCATTGTCAGCGACACCATCATGAAGCTCGTCGCTGCGGACCTGCCGCTGTTCCAGGCGATCTTCTTGCGCGGCATTTTTGTCGCTTTGCTGATGGTGCTTCTCGCCTGGCAAAACGACGTCCTTGCCTACCGCCCGTCACGCGACGACTGCGTCGTCCTGGGCGCGCGTGTGATCGGCGAAATTGGCGGGATGATCTGCCTGCTCAACGCGCTCATCAACATGCCGATCGTCAATGCCACGGCGATCGTACAGGCGATACCGTTCGTCGTTACGCTCGGGGCTGCGTTCTTCTTTGCTGAGCGCGTCGGTTGGCGCAGCTATCTGGCGATCGCAATCGGGTTCTTCGGGGTGCTGATCATCATTCGCCCAGGCAGCGACAGCTTCAGCATTCACTCACTGTGGGCCGTCGGCGCCGTCCTTTTCTTCACGTTGCGCGACCTTTCCACGCGGCGTTTGTCACGCGAGATATCCTCGACCTTCGCCGCTCTGGTGACATCTGTCGCCGTCGTGCTTGTCAGCGGGCCGGTATCACTAGCCTCGCCTTGGCAGCCGGTCACGTCGGCAAACGTCCTGCTGCTCGGGGCCGCGGCTCTCTGCACCCTCGTCGGCTACCTCTTCAGCGTCATGACCATGCGGGTCGGCGATATCGGTTTCGTAGCCCCATTTCGATACAGCATATTGCTGTGGGCACTGGTCCTCGACATCTTGCTGTTCTCACAAGTTCCCGATCAGGAGACGATCCTGGGCAGCACCATAATCGTGGGGATGGGCGTTTATGCTCTTTCCCGAGGCCGCGGAGCCGGCCGAAAACCGATGCCCGACCTCGGCCATGGCCTTGGCCGCTCGATCCGACCATAAGCCAGAGCGGAAATCACTATTTTCACGCATTGATGCCAGATCGCTGCCCCTCTGCCTTCCCGATCCAATAGCGCGAAGTCGTTCGACAGTAGCGGGCTTCGGCTAGGGAGTTGCACGACATCCAAACTCAGCTTCCGGCGTCCTCACCCACACCCAGCGCATCCAGTACGAACGCGTAGTCAAACGCCAGCTCCTTCAACGCGTCATAGCGTCCGGACGCCCCGCCGTGTCCCGCGCCCATATTGGTCTTCAGCAGCAGGCGGTTGTCGTCCGTCTTCGTCGCCCGGAGCTTCGCGGTCCACTTTGCCGGCTCCCAGTAGTGCACCCGCGGGTCGTTCAGGCCAGCGGTGACCAGGACATGGGGGTAATCCTTGGCTTCGACATTGTCGTAGGGCGAATAGCCGAGGATGTAGTCGAAATAGCCGGGGTCGTTGGGATTGCCCCATTCCTCATACTCGGGAATGGTCAGCGGCAGGGTCTCGTCGAGCATGGTGTTGATCACGTCGACGAACGGCACCTTGGCAACCGCGGCCTTCATCAGATCCGGCGCCATGTTGAGGACGGCTCCCACTAAAAGCCCGCCGGCGCTGCCGCCCATGATCGCGAGCCGGTCGTTTGACGTGTAGCCGCCCTCGATCAGCGCCTGGCCCGCGGCGATGAAATCCTCGAAGGTGTTGCGTTTGTTCAGAAACTTTCCCTGGTCGTACCACTGGCGGCCCATCTCCTGACCACCGCGAATATGAGCGATCGCGTAGACCATGCCACGGTCGAGAAGCGACAGGCGGTGGCTGGAAAAGCCCGGGTCCATCGAGGCGCCGTACGCGCCGTAGCCGTAGAGAAGGCAGGGACTGCTGCCGTCCCTTTCCAGACCCTTTCGATAGACCAGCGAGACCGGGATCTTGGCGCCGTCGCCCGCAGTGACGAACAGGCGCTCGCTTTCATAGTCGTCGCGATCGAAATCGCCAAGCACCGGCTGGCGCTTCAGAAGCTGCCGCTCGCGCGTCACCATATCGTAGTCGTAGACCGAGGCCGGCGTGGTCAGTGAAGTATAGGTAAAGCGCAGCGTGCGCGTGGCATACATCGGGTTCCGGCCGCCGCTCACCGTGTAGACCGGCTCGTCGAACGCGATCTCATGACCTGCCGGCGAGGTTCCTGAGCCCTCACTTTCGTTCTCGAAAGCCAGAACTCGGATGGAGCGAAGGCCGCCCCGGCGCTCATAGATCGCCAGGAACTCCTCGAACATGTCGAGGCCACTCAGCATGATGCCTGGGTCGTGGGCCAGCAGCTCCTGCCAGTTCTTTTCCTCGGGTGAGGCTACGGGCGCGGTCATCAGCTTGTAGTTCGGCGCGTTCCGATTGCTCAAAATGTAGAGAACGCCGTTTCGATGCTCGACGTCATAGTCATGGCCGGTTTCACGCGGCTCGACCATGCGAAACGTCGCATCCCCGAGATCGGCATCGAGCAGGCGGCATTCCGAGGTTTCGATGCTGCCGACGCCGAGCACGAGAAAGGCGTGATCCTTGGTCTTGCCGAGGCCGACCCGAAACAGCTCGTCCGGCTCTTCGAAGACGACGGCGTCATCACCGCTCTGGCCGAGCTCGTGACGAAGCAGCCTATAGGGCCGCTTGGCGTGATCCTCGATGGTATAGAAGACCGTTCGGCTGTCGTTCGCCCATTCCAGACTGTACGACACCCCTTCGATCACATCGCCAAAAAGGTCGCCGCTGGCGAGGTTCTTGAAGCGAAGGGTGTAGCTCTCGGCCCCAGTGGTATCGAGCGAAAAGGCCAGGACCTTGTGATCCGGGCTGACCTCGAACAGGCCGAGCGACAGATAGTCATGGCCCTCTGCCTCCGCGTTCAGGTCGAGCAGCACCTCCTCTTCGGCATCCTCGTCTCCCTGCTTTCGGCAGAAGATCGGGTATTGCCGACCTTCCTCCGTGCGCGAGTAGTAGATATAGGAATCGATCCTGATCGGAACGGAGAGATCGGTCTCCTGAATACGGCCGACCATCTCGTCATAGAGCGTTTTCTGCAGCGCCTCGGTATGCGCCATGGCCTGAGCGGTAAAGGCGTTCTCTGCCTCGAGGTAGGCGATGACCTCGGGGTCGTCCTTGTTTTTCAGCCAGGCATAATGGTCCGTTCTCCGAAGGCCATGGACCTCTGTTTCGTGATCGACAGTCTTGGCGATGGGCGGTTTCATCGGCTCCTCACGGCCAGCTCGTGACGTCAGGCCGGGGGCAGATCGAGCGAGAACAGGCGGCCCCAGCCACTTTGCCTATCTTCAATACCGGCGAGGCGAAGACAATGCCAGGCAAGTGCGTGATTGCTTGATGTGACCGGCTTGCCGAGCGCCGCTTCGATCGCCTTGACCGCGCCAAGAAGGCGAAGGCTTGTGCAGGAGACGAACACCGCCTCGACGGCCGGGTCACGGCCAAGCTCGATCGCCGCCGTTTTGATCGACGCTTCGCTGATCCGGCAGACATTGAGGTCATCCTCCTCCTCGAAGGAGCCCATGGCCACGACCTCGACACCGCGGGCTTCGACATAGGCGCGGATCTGCCGGTTGACATCAGCCCGATAGGGCGTGAGCAGCGCGATGCGCCTGGCCTCGAACGCCTGAAGGGCAGCGAACACCGCCGTGATCGGCGTGGTTGGGGCGGCGTCCGGGCGGACTCTTCGGATCTCCTCGAACACGCGCTCCTCCCCGATAACCATCGACGCCGAAGTGCAGGCAAACGCGACCACGTCGAGCGGCATGCCAGGGAGGATGACGTCGGTCGCTTCGTTGATCCGCGCCTCCATCGCCTTCAGGCTCGAAGGCGTGATCCGGCTGTCGTTGATGATGCGGCTCTGATAGAGCGCAACGCCGTCGAGATCGAGCAGCCGCCGGAATTCATGCTCGATGGTCTGATCCGAGGACAGGACGATCAGCCCGATCGCCGCACGGGCGGCAACGCCAGCATCCATCTCGAAGGCCAAAGGGGCGTTGACGCCAGCCTCCGGCAAGCTGTTGACCGCCATCGTTCGTCCCCTTCCTCATCCCCAGACCATTGACGAACGCGCGCTTGACGCTATCACACACACTGACAGATCCGGACAGTTCTAGGAATGGCACTTCGACATGGCGACCAAGCTCACCGCGGGCGGCTTTCTTCTCCGATGGATGGGAGCTCTCATCCTGGTGCTCGGCACCTACAACCCCACGCCCTACAATTTCGTCGCCTGGGTGACGGATGACGTCACGCGCGGCGACCAGGTCCCGCTCAAATTCCTGATCGGGGCGCTGATAATTATCGGCTATGTTATCTATTTCCGCGCGACGTTTGAATCCATCGGCTTCATCGGCATCGGCCTCGCTCTGCTGTTCTTCGCCGGCGTCGTCTGGCTGCTGCTGGACTACGGCATCCTCGATCTCAGGGAATACGGCACGGTCGCCTGGATCGTCCTGTTCGTCCTGGCCACGATTATGGCGATCGGCATGTCCTGGTCCTTCATCCGCAGAAAGATCTCCGGCCAGGTCGACCAGGTCTAGCGGCGACCCGCCACGGGGTGACCTGGGCTGGTGGCCGGCTCGGGCGTTGCGGGCGAGCCACATGCCGATGCCGGAAGATTGTGGACAGTCAAAAGCGGTCCGCAAGAGGATGCTGCGCCGATGTTTCGCGGTGGACCGGGGAAGAAGTGGTGGGCGCTACTGGGATTGAACCAGTGACCCCTACGATGTCAACGTAGTGCTCTCCCGCTGAGCTAAGCGCCCACTTCGCCTCCTACCTAGAGCGAATTGCCGCGCATTTCAACCTTGTCATGACCCCTCATGTTG
>JBCCIN010000278.1:0-7289 GCA_039028235.1 Pseudomonadota bacterium | reverse complement strand
CTCGGTGACTTGTACTATTTGCAAACGATTGACCGACTCGGGCTGGTCGCTTCGAATGAAGCTGGCAGCGAAAACGAGACCGGCTGCAAATACAAGAGCCACCGGAGGCGCGATCAGGAGACAGCACTTGCCGCTGTTCTCCAGGGTCGGGAGATCAGGCCTGACGACGCCGTCGTCTATTACAGTCGTGAGGGTGTTGATTGCTTCGCTGTCTTGGAGCGAGATCCGAGTCTTGCTGATCGCATCTATGCCAATGACGGTGGCAGTCTCCGCTGGATAGACATCATTTTTCAGGCGATCGAGGCCAGCCCGCTGAGCCGTCTCGACGCTCACATTAAAACGTAGATCTCGGTTTCGCACTTTGACCTGCCGATGAATGAAATTACCTGACGATGTCGCACAGCACGAAAAACAGCAAAGCTTGGTAAGATCATGGCTTCTCGAAATTCAAAGCCTTCCTGAAGAAGGTAGCGGCACGCACCGTCGATGATCTCTGGAACGCCATCGCAGAGGCTATCGACCTCTTCGGCCCAGCAGAATGCCAAAATTACTTCGCCGCTGCAGGATATGACCGCGAATGATCGGATAATGCTCTAGCCAGAGGGCTGACTGTTCGTCGCGGGCCGTGAGGCTTTGATGTCGATCGTGATCACCACCTCGTCCGCCACCGTGGTGGTCGACGTCCAATCTCCCTGCCCCACGCCGTAATCCAGCCGAAGGATCGGCAATTCGCCTTTTGCTTCGGCACGCTCGCGGGCAGGATCGTCGGGATCCGGTGTAATGGCGAGACTGAATGGCAAAACGACGTCCTTGGTGACATCCCTCATGGTGAGCGTGCCTACGGCTTCGTACTGGCCAGCGCCCACAGCGGTGATCGTCTGGCTCTTGAACTCCGCCGCTGGCCAGGTCGCCGTGTCGAAGAAGGATGGCGAGTTCAGCGTGTCGTCTCTCGACTGCTGACCGGTGTTGATGCTGGTGACGTCGATATCGACGTTGATCCGGCTGTTGTCGAGATCGTCGGGATCGAAGACGATGACGGCATCGAAGCTGTCGAAGCCACCGATCACTTCGGACCCCTGCTGGAGCGCGATGAAGCCGAGCGCCGAGCCGTCTTCGACAATCCAGGCTCCTTCGGATGAGAGAGCCTGGATTGAGGACGCCTCCCGATCAACCGCCTGGTCGGTCTCTGTTGCGGTGCTGCCCGCTGTCGCCACAGGCGTCGACGGGCGCATCAGGAGGAATGGTGGCACCAGCATGGCAAGCGCCAGAGCGATAACACCGATCGCCAATCGCGGTGAGGGCATCATGTTACGCAGCACGTCGTCCTTCAGCTGGATGTGGTGCCGAAGGGCTGCTGCGACATGTAGAAGAACCAGACCGGCGAGCGCGTTGGCCAGGAGATGGTGCACCTCCGTCAGTGTCTCGCCGAGCGCCTGGCTCGGTCCGATCAGCGCCGGCAGCTGGATCTGCCCCCAAAACACGATTGGGAAGTTGTCGGCATTCGACTGCAGGACGCCGACTAGCGGTTGCACCAGAATGAGAGCGTAGAGTGCCCAATGGGCGCCCGCCGCCGCGAAACGCTCCCAGCTGCTCATATGACCCGGCCAGGGCGGCGCCTTTTGCGTCAACCGCCAGAGGAGACGCAGCACCGCCAGCACGAAGACGGTGATGCCGATCGATTTATGCACCTGATAAAGGCTGAACTTGGTCGGGTCGGCATTGTCCAGATCGGCCATGTACCAGCCAAGCGCGAACAGCGCGATGATCAGGAGTGCGGTGATCCAGTGAAAGGCCCGCGCGACCGCGCCGTAACCCTGTGTTGCCGTCGCCAAGACGGTCTCCTTCGTGCCGGTAGCGAAGCAGCAAGGGTTCCAGCAAAAGCCCTGTCATTCAACCCTTGGGAATCTCAAAAGGCTGCGACGTTCTAGCCGCTCAGAAAATCCTGGAGATGGGCGAGAAAGGCCGCTGGCTGTTCAGCATGCACCCAGTGGCCGGCATCGGCGATCGCGCGAAGCTCGGCCTTGGCGAACAGTCCGTCGATTATGGTCCGATGTGCCGGCTGCACATAGTGTGATTCGGCCCCCGTAAGGAACAAGGCCGGGCCACGATAACCGTCGTGCTCGCGGCTCGGAAAGGCCATCAAATCCGGCATCGCGGCGGACAGTGCATCCAGATTGGCGCGCCAGGTAAACCCGTCATCGCCGCGCAGGAGGTTCTGCAACAGGAAGGCTCGAATCCCCGCTTCGTCGACATCGGCAGCAAGGCGCGCATCGACGTCGTTACGGCTGGTCAGACCGCTCAAATCCAGCTGGCGCAGCGCATCGACATACTCGCCGGTGCTGTGGTCATAGTCGACCGGGGCGATGTCCACCACCACCAGGCGTTCCACCAGAGACGGCGCGTCGAGAGCGAGGCGCATCGCGGTCTTGCCGCCCATGCTATGACCGATCACGGTCGAGGGGCCGATCGCGTTCCGTTCGATGTAGGCCCGGACATCGGCTGCCATCAGCGGATAGCTCATGGCGTCGGCCCAGGGTGAGCCGCCGTGATTGCGGAGGTCCAGCGTGATCACCTTGTAGCGCTCGGCCAGGCGTTTGGCGATGCTGGTCCAGTTTCGGCCTGAGCCGAGCAAGCCGTGGAGGATCAGGATGGTCTCGCCACCTTCGCCGTAGGCCTGTCCGGCCAGCTCGACCGTGTCCTTCGATTGTGCGCTCATTCATCCGGCATATCGTCGATGCGGCAGCACCGCAAGCCACCAGTGACGATCGCTGGTACGCCTATTTGTCGCTCTCAACCAAACCCTTGATGAACAGGCGCTGCATCGCCACCACGACGACGATCGGCGGGATCATGGCGAGAACAGCAGTCGCCATGGTGACCGGCCAGTTGCCCCAGTCATCCGCCGTCGGCAGCATCTGCTTGATGCCCATGACGATGGTATTCATGGAAGGCTCGGTGGTGATCAAGAGCGGCCAGAGATACTGGTTCCAGCCGTAGATGAAGAGGATCACGAACAGGGCCGCGATGTTGGTGCGCGAGAGCGGGAGCAGAATGCTCCACATGAAGCGCATCGGCCCGGCCCCGTCGATGCGCGATGCCTCCACCAGTTCGTCCGGCACGGTCATGAAGAATTGCCGGAACAGGAAGGTCGCCGTGGCCGAGGCGATCAGTGGGAGGATCAGGCCGGTATAGCTGTTGAGCAGGCCGAGATTGGCCGCGATCTCGTAGGTCGGCACAATTCGGACCTCGACCGGCAGCATCAGGGTGATGAAGATCATCCAGAAGCAGAGCTGACGGAAGGGAAAGCGGAAATAGACGATGGCGAAGGCAGAGAGAAACGAAATGACGATCTTGCCGACCGCGATACCCGTCGCCATCACCATGCTGTTCCAGAGCATCTTCAGGACAGGCACGTTGATGCCGGCGAAGAGCGCATTGCGGTAATTCTCGACCAGGTGCGGACCCGGCACCAGCGGCAGCGGCGGCTGCACGACGTCCCTTTGGGTTACGGTCGAAGCGACGAAGGTCAGATAGATCGGAAAGATGACGATGGCGATGCCGAGCACAAGGACCGTATGGGTAAGAATTGTGCGCCATCCACCTTCCCCCACCATCAGTAATGAACCCTTCTCTCAATATATTTGAACTGCACGACCGTCAGCGCGATGACGATTAGCATCAGGATCACGGACTGGGCGGCCGACGCGCCGAGATCCTGGCCGACGAAGCCGTCGGCGAAGACTTTGTAGACCAGGATGGTCGTGGCGCGCTCAGGACCGCCTGCGGTGACGGTGTGGATGATGCCGAACGTCTCGAAGAACGCGTAGGTGAGATTGATCACCAGCAGGAAAAAGGTCGTCGGTGAAAGCAAAGGAAAAACGATCCGCCAGAAACGCTGCCAGGGACCGGCGCCGTCGAGGGCGGCCGCCTCGATCACGCCTTTGGGGATCGCCTGAAGGCCGGCAAGGAAGAAGAGGAAGTTATAGGAAATCTGCTTCCAGGAAGCGGCGATCACCACCAGCAGCATCGCCTCGCCGCCATTCAGCACGTGGTTCCAGCGATACCCCAACTCCTTCAGGCCATAGGCGATCAAACCGATCGACGGGTTGAAGAGAAAGAGCCACATCACGCCTGCGATCGCGGGCGCTACGGCATAGGGCCAAATCACGAGCGTCCGATATCCAGTCGCGCCCTTGATCACACGATCGGCGAACACGGCGAGGAGAAGGGCTACGCTCATCGACAAGCCAGTGACCGCAAAGCTGAACAGCGCGGTTCGCCAAAGGGCCTCCAGGTAATAGCGGTCACCAAGGACGTAGGAAAAATTATCGAACCAGACGAATTGGCTGCCGAGGCCGAAGGGATCGGCGATCAGAAAGGATTGATAAATCGCCTGGCTTGCCGGCCAGAAGAAGAAAACGACGGTGATAACGATCTGCGGCGCCACCAACAGGTAAGGCAGCGCCTTGTTTTGAAATACGACTCGCTTCTGCATCGCTCAGCGAGCGAAGGCTCGACAGGAAAGGGAGAGCTGGTCCGGCCAGCCCTTCCCTTCCACGTCGGACATTATTGCGCCGAGCGTTCGAAACGCCGGAGCAGCTCGTTGCCCCGGCTCACCGCGTCGTCAAGCGCGGTCTGCGCATCCTTGTTGCCGGCCCAGACCGCTTCCAGCTCTTCGTCGATCAGGGCGCGGATCTGATCGAAGCTGCCGAGGCGAAGCCCTTTGGAGTTGCCGGTCGGCTCTTTGCCTGTCATCTGGATGATGGCGACATCGGTACCTGGGTTCTCCTCATAGAAGCCTTCGCCCTTGGTCTGCTCATAAGCCTCATAGGTAATCGGCAGATAGCCGGTGTTCTGATGCCAGGCTGCCTGCACGTCCGAGGAGGAGAGGAAGTTAAAGAACGCGGCAACGCCTTTGTATTCCTCGGCCTCGTGGCCGGCCATCACCCAGAGCGACGCGCCGCCGATGATGGTGTTCTGCGGCGCACCCTCGACGCTGTCCCAATAGGGTAGATTGACCACTGAGAACGGAAACTCGGCCTCGGCCTTGACGCCGGCATAGCCGGCCGAGCTTTCGGTGAAGAGCGCGCATTCGCCGGAGCGGAAGCGAGCACCGCCCTCATTGCGCCGGCCGCTATAGATGAAGAGCCCGTCCTGCGCCCACTCGCCCATCTTGCTGATGTGGGCCACCTGCGCCTCGCCATTGAAGGCGAGCTCGGTGTTGAGCGCGGTGAACCCGTTGTCCTCAGTCGCAAACGGCACATTGTGATAGGCGCTGAAGTTCTCCAGATGCACCCAGGATTGCCAGGCCGTGGTCAGCGGGCACTCGCTGCCACCGGCCTTGAGCGCCTGCAACAGCTCATCGACGTCGCCCCAGGTCGTCGGCACTGTCTCCGGATCGACGCCGGCGTCTTCAAGCGCTGTCTTGTTGATGTAGAGCACCGGCGTCGAGCTGTTGTACGGCAGGGAAAGCATCTCGCCGTCGGGCGTGGTATAGTAGCCCGTAACCGCCGCGAGATAGACGCTCGAATCAAAGTCGAGACCGCTTTCAGCCATCACCTCATAGACCGGCTTGATCGCACCTTCGGCCGCCATCATCGTGGCGGTGCCGACCTCGAACACCTGCAGAATATGCGGCTGCTCGCCCGCCCGGAAGGCGGCTATGCCGGCGTTCAGGGTCTCGGAGTAATTGCCCTTGTTGCTCTCGACCACGACATAGTCGGACTGAGACGCGTTGAAGTCCGCGACCTGCTGGGTCAAAAGCTCGCCAAGCCGCCCGGTAAAGGCGTGCCACCAATGAATTTCCGTCGCCGCCTGGGCGGCGCCCAGAGGCAAGACACTGGCACTCACCAGCGCCGCCGCCAACAAGGATGTCCGCTTCATCACGCTCTCCCTTTCCGTCTCTTCGACGCTTCGTTCAAAAAGCCTTCCCATGGCACTAACGTAAAACCATGACACCCAAAAGACCACTGCCTACAAGGCAGAGCGCAGGCGACGGGATGGAACGGAGACGGACCCGCACGAGGGGGACTTGGCATTCTCGGACGAGATCTTCGTGCGAAGCCATAAAATACAAGAAATAGAAGTAAATAAAGAACACCCATCAGTCCATTTGACCTTCTTGTAGCAAAGGACTATGAGATGTCGTCGTAAATATTGATAAATGATTTGACGACCAATGCTCGAAGATGATCCTTATGTTTCCGAATTGATCGATAGCGGAACATCGTTGCGATTCCAGTGCCCGAATACCACGGGATTCGGCGACCTTCTCGATACGCCCGAATGCGGCGGCAGCAAGACGTTCGGGCCGAGAGAATTCATCAGATATTTCGGCAACCGCAAGCTGTCGAATCTGTCGGAATTGAGTTGCCCTCACTGCGGCACCGAGATGGATTATACAGGTCTGGTCAATCGGAAATTCTTCATGGAATCCGAAGAGCATAAATTCTACGAAGAGCGCATTCTCACGGACTATCTGATCAAGTTCGTGATCTTGGCATCTGCGGCGCTGGGGCTATTCGGCTTATCGACCTATCTGCCCCGGCAGTTGGCCTTCATCATGACGGCGTCGGTCTTGGTTTCCGCGACGCTGATCGTCAGCTTCATCACATTGTTCACGTTCGTGTCGAGATTTCGCCAAGCGGTGATCACCTTTGAAAGAAACGTCAAGGAGGTCACCATTTCACTCCTCCTGCTCTCTCTCATTCTGGCCGTGGCGGCTCTGTTCCTGATGCTTCTGATTTAGATAGAGGCTAACCCAGACAGCCGCTCAGACCTCGTACGTCAAGACGCTCCAAACCTCTCCACCCACCTTTTCGCGGCCGCCTAGTCCCAACAACTCGATCAAGCAGAGCGTCCCGACAACATTAGCGCCGATGTTTTCGAGCAGAGTCTTGGTCGCCCTCGCCGTGCCGCCGGTTGCGAGGAGGTCGTCGATAATGAGGACCTGATTGCCCGGCTGGATGAAGCCTTCCGAGATCTCGATGGTGTCGGTGCCATATTCGAGGTCGTAGCTGTGGCTGATGACGGCGCCGGGAAGCTTCCCCTGCTTTCTCACCAGCACGAGGCCGATCTTGGAAAGGGCTGCGAGGGGCGCTCCAAAGAGGAAGCCGCGGCTTTCGATAGCGACTATGTGGTCGGGCCTGGTCTCCTCCACCACCTCGTGCAGCTTGTCGAGGGCGTGCTGAAAGGCCTCGCCGTTCATCAGCAAGGTGGTGATGTCGTAAAAGAGGATGCCCGGCTTCGGAAAGTCCGGAATGGTGCGGATGTGGGCCTTCAGGTCCATG
>JBCCIN010000277.1:0-7302 GCA_039028235.1 Pseudomonadota bacterium | reverse complement strand
GCGGCTGCTGGCCCGTTCCCGGCAACGGGCCGCCGGCATCTTCGCACTCGCCCTGCTCGCCGTCGGCAGCTTCGACGGGCTGAACGAAACCTTCTGGTGGCTCGCCTGGATCGGAGTCAATCCGCTCGAGTTTCCGGGACGATCTGCGGTGATCTGGCCGACCGTCGCCGGGCTGGCGGCAACCATCGTCGTCCTGATCCTGGTTTTCGCGCTCTTTGTCTGGCTCGGGCTGATGATGGCCCGCATCCGCGCCAACATGTTCGAGACAATCGATCGGCTTGCTCTCAGCATGCTGCCGATCGCCTTCGCCTATCACATCGCCCACTATCTCACGGCTTTTCTGGTCAACGTCCAATACGCGGTGGCAGCGATCAGCGATCCTTTCGCGACCGGTGCCGACCTGCTCGGCCTTCAACCCTTCTACGTCACGACGGGCTTCTTCAATCACATGGATTCCGTCCGGCTGATCTGGATCACCCAGGCGGGCGTTGTGGTGATCGGTCACGTCTGGTCGGTCATGCTCGCCCATCGGATCGCCCTCGATATCACGCCTGATCCGAGACGGGCCGGCCTTTTCACTCTGCCGCTCTCGCTCTTGATGATCGCCTACACGATGTTCGGCCTTTGGCTGCTCGCGGCACCGAGAGGGGCCTGAAGACCAAGCCCGGGGCGCGCGCCCCCCGTTCAACAGAAACATCTGGACAAATTGCTTGTAGGCAAACAAGCTTCGAAGCAGCAGGCCCGCAGCGTCTGACAAAGCGTTTCGAACAGGGAGCCCGAAAACGATGGTTATGCCAACAACCCGTCGCACCTTGCTGAAGAGCGCTGCCGCAGGCGGCCTCGTCGCATCCTTACCGCTGACCTCACGCTTCGCGCAGGCGCAGTCCTCGGCACCGATCAAGATCGGGTTTCAGCAGCACTCCACCGGCATCGGGGCCGCCTATGGCCGATGGTACGGGCGCACCACGGAGGCCGCGGTCAAGCTGATCAACGAGGCGGGCGGCATCAATGGACGGCCGGTCGAGATCATCACCGAAGACGACGGCACCGATCCGAAACGCGGCGCTGAAGTCGTCGAGAAATTCGCCAATCAGCACGAATGCGATGTCGCTTTCGGGACCCTCTTCAGCCATGTTGTCATTGGCTCGGCGCCGGCGGCCGGTGAGCTCAAGATCCCCTATTTCGTGGTCTCCGAGGGGCATCATGTCGCTTCGGGCGCGCTCAATCGCTACACGATGCAGCCGGGCATTACCGACGTGAAAAGCCAAGTACAGGCGATGGCGCCCTTCGTCAGCGATAATCTCGGCAAGAAAGTCACCATGATCTTTCCGGATTTCGCCTTCGGTCACGATCATCGCGACTATTTCACGGCAGCGATGGAAGCCCAGGGCGGCGAAGTGCTGGAGCATATCGCGATCCCGCCGACCGAAACCTCCTTCACGAAATATTTCCCGAAGATCCCGCGCGAAACCGAGGTCATCTACCACGTCATGGTCGGCCCGGCGGTGCTCACGTTCGTCAAGGAAATGGGCGAATTCTTCGGGCCGTCACGGCCGGAAATCTTCGGCTTCATCGACAGCCTGGAGGCGGTCGATATGGCCTCGCCCGGCCTGGAGTTTTTGGAGGGCACCTATTTCTGGGAAGGCAATCCGCGCTACGCACAAGCGGATCAGAGCGAGTTCGACAAGGCGTATCGCGAGGCGGTCGGAGTCGATGCGAACGGCGCCTCTGTTTCCGACTCCAAGGACGTCTCGACCTACGCCCATATGTTCGGCTGCTGGGAGACGCTCTACATCATCAAAGCCGGAATGGAGGCCGCGGACTATCAGGGACCTGCCGATCGCCAGAAACTGATCGAGGCGGTCGAAGCGATGACCGACATGCCCGAAAGTGCCGAGCATCCACAAGGTCCGAAGCTGTTCAACGGCAAGACCCATCAGGTCTTCGGCCTGCAATATATCTCCAAGGTCGAGGAGGGCCGGCTGGTCAAGGTTCACACCGCTTCGATCGAGGACACGCTTTATCCGGACGAGGTCGACTACACGACGATGTCCTTCTGATGCCGGATCGTTCGGCACCGGTTCCCTAGGCTCCGGTGCTGATTCCACCGCTTCATGGAATTCGGTCCCTATCTGCTGCTCGCATCGCTTGAGGGAGCGGTTGGCGCCTCCGTTCTGGCGCTGACCGCGCTTGGCCTGTCGCTCGTCTTCGGCGTGATGCGCGTGGTCAATGTCGCCCATGGCGAATTCTATATGCTGGGCGCGGTCATCGCCTGGTTCGTCGCTTCGACGCTCGGTGGCCATTCAGCCGTCGGCTTTCTGGGCGCCCTGATCATCGCGCCGCTCCTGGTCGGCGGTGTCGCGATGGTCGCCGACAGGCTGGTGCTGCAACGAGTCGCCTATGATCCCGAGGCGACGATCGTTGCCACCATCGGCATTCTCTACATCATCCAGCAGGCAGCGCTGATGTCCTACGGCCCGGAGGCGCGGCCGGTCGAGCCTCCGTTCAACAGCCGCATCGCCATTCCCTGGTTCGAATTCGGTGAGAACGGCTTCGAGCTCTATTATCCCTGGGGGCTGAGCACCACCAGCTACAAGCTGTTCGTGATCGGCGCGGCCATCGCCCTCCTGCTCGGCATCTGGGCGCTGTTGGCACGCTCGAAGCTCGGCCTTTTGATGCGTGCGACCCAGCTCGATCGCGAAACCGCACTCGCCTTCGGCATTCCGGTGGAGCGCGTCTATTCCCTGGTATTCGGCTTCGGCGCGGCGCTCGCAGCACTCGCCGCCGTGCTGATCGTGCCGATCCAGCAGGCTCACTATCTGATGGGCGGCGATCCGCTACTCCTGAGTTTCATCGTGGTCATCCTGGGCGGCCTCGGCTCGATGCGCGGCACCATCGTCGCCGCCCTTCTGATCGGCATGTCCGATGGCATCATTTCGGTCTTCTTCAGCCCGACGCTCGCCAAGATTCTTGCCACCTTGCTGGTCGCCCTGGTGCTGGTGTTCCGGCCGCAGGGGCTTTTCGGAAAGAAGGCGCTTTGAGCGACACGGCGAATCAGACAACGCGATCGCTCGCCCTCCATCTCGGGCTGATCGCTGTGCTGTTTGCCCTCGGCTTCCTCCTGCCTGCCTATCATCAAGGGAACCTTGCGCGCATTCTGGTGCTGGCGACTTATGCCATCGGCTACAATGTGTTGTTTGGCTATACCGGCCTCTTGAGCCTCGGCCATGCGATGTTCTTCGGTGCTGGCATGTACGGCCTCGGCCTTGCGATGCAGCATGGCGGCGTGCCGGCGTTGCCGGCGCTTTTTGTCGGTATTCTAGCCGCGGCTGCGCTGTCCGCGGTGGTCGCGGTCCTGGCACTTCGCACGCTCGGCGTGGCGTTCATGATCGTCACGCTGATGTTCGCGCAGACAGGCTTTCTCACCGTCCTCTATTTCGGCACGTGGACCCGCGGCGACGAGGGTTTCGTAATCCAGCAAGGCGTTCGGCAGATCGCCGGCTTCGATCTCTCCGATCCGACCACGCGCTATATGGCCGCCCTCCTCCTGTTCTCGGCAGCCCTTCTCGCCACGGCACGCATGATGCAGGTGCGCTTCGGCAGCGTGCTCATTGCCATCCGCGAGAACGAGGAGCGGACGCGCATGCTTGGCTATAACGTGTTCCGCCACAAGTTCCTGGCCGTCCTGATCTCCGGCACGATCTCGGGCGCTGCGGGGGCTGCCTACGGTCTCCTCTTCGGCTATGTCGGTGCCACCTTCACCTCGGTGCAATATTCGATTTTTCCATTACTCTGGGTGCTCCTGGGCGGGGCCGGCACCACGATCGGCCCCTTTATCGGCACGTTCTTCACCTTTTATCTGATCGACTATGCGAGCGATCTGACCAACGCCTATATGCTCGTCGTCGGCCTGGTCCTGGTGCTGCTGGTGCTGTTCGCGCGCGCCGGCATCATGGGCGAGATCCGCCGACGCTGGGTGAGGTGGCTGCCGTGACTCGGAGGTCACGATGACCCTCCTGGCAACGAAAGGTCTGACCAGGCGGTTCGGCGGACTCACTGCGGTCGACCGTGTCGACTTCGAACTGCCTGCCGGTGAGGTCCATGCGCTGATCGGTCCGAACGGTGCCGGCAAGAGCACCTTCGTCGGCATTGTCGCCGGGCACATCCAGGCGAGTTCCGGCGAGGTCTGGTTCGACGGGAAGAACGTCACCGAGCTCCCCGCGCATACCCGCATCCGCCTGGGCATGGCCTACACGTTCCAGATCACCGCCGTCTACGCGCGGCTCAGCCTGTTCGACAATGTCGCGCTGGCGCTGATGAGCCGTTCACGGCCGGACGTACTCGCCGCCCTCGATCGCGTCAGGTTGGCGGACCGTTCCGATCAGATCGCAGGCGACCTCGCCTATGGCCACCAACGGCTGCTGGAGATCGCCATGGGGGTCGCGCAGAAGCCGCGGCTTTTGATCCTGGACGAGCCGACTCAGGGCCTGGCCGAGAGCGAAATCGAGGGGTTCAACCAGCTGATCAAGGAACTCAGGAGCGAGACCACCATCCTTCTGATCGAGCACAATATGGACGTGGTCATGGCGCTCGCCGATCGCATCACCGTGCTCGACATGGGCCGGTTCCTGGCATCGGGCACGCCTGAAGAGATCCGTGCCGATCGAGACGTGCAGGCAGCCTATCTCGGGACGTCAGATGCTGAGGCTTGAGGGCGTTTCCGCTGGCTATGGACCGGTGCAGGTGCTGCACGAGGTGAGCTTCGATGTGCAGCCCGGCGAGGTGCTCTGTCTCCTCGGACGTAACGGTGCCGGCAAAACCACGACACTGAAGGCGATCATGGGCCTTCTTCCACTCTCGTCGGGGCGCGTGCTGCTGGACGGCGAGGACATCGGCGCGCTTCCGGCGCATGAGGTGCCAAAGCGCGGCATCGGCTACATCCCCCAAGGCAGGAGGCTGTTTGCCGAACTGACGGTCGCCGAGAATATCGAGATCGGCCTGCTGGCAGGCAACAAAGACAAGGCGACACGCGACAGGGTCCTCGGCATGTTCCCACGCTTGCGCGAGCGCCTCGATCAGCGCGCTGAGACCCTCTCCGGCGGGGAGCAACAGATGCTGGCGACCGCACGCGCGCTTTGCCTCGAGCCATCGGTTCTGCTGCTCGACGAGCCGACCGAGGGTCTGCAGCCCTCGATGATCCGCCTGATCCGCGACGCCGTGACGACCATGCGCGATCAAGGGGTCGCGATCGTCCTGGTCGAGCAGCGGGTCGACGCCGTGCTGGCCCTCGCCGATCGCGTCGCGTTTCTGGAAAACGGTCGAAGCCGCGAGATCGTGCCGACCGCGGCGCTCAAGGCGGATAAGGGCCTCCTCGAAAGATATGTCGGCGTCTGAGGGCTGACGCAGCGGAGCGTTTTCAATCCACCAGCTTCGCCAGGATCGCCTCGAATTGCTCGACTTCTTCGGGGCTGATCGGGGCCAGGGTTTCGGTTCTGGCGGCGATAGCTTGCTCCTTGGCTCGCGCGATGGCTGCTTGGCCCGCAGGCGTGAGTTCGACGATGCGCAGGCGTTGGTCGTTGGCATCGGCGCGTGAGGTAACCAGATCCTTGGCGACCAGGCGCTCGACCACCCCTTTGATCGTCGCCGAATCCATGGCGGTGAGCCGGCCGAGGCGGTTTTGCGAAAGCGCGCCATATTCGTCAAGCCTTGCCAGGGCCGCGAACTGGGTCGGGGTCAGGTCGAGCACATGGCGGGCGAAGATCGCGACATGCCGTTGATTGGCGCGGCGCAGGTTGAAGCCGACCTGGTCGGAGAGCTGGTAGGCGCTGGTATCCGGGGCTTTTTGGGTCATGTCGATTTTATTGACAGCTCGCAGCGGGTGCCGCAACATTTGTTTGTATACCAACAGTCTTGTCGGATGCCTGATGTGACCGGAGCCTATCTGCGACCTGAAACGCTGGATGCTGCGCTCGACGTGCTGGCATCGGGTGATGTCACGGTCGCCGCAGGCTGCACCGATCTTTTTCCGGCGACCGAGCGGCGTGAGCTGCCGGGCCGCGTGCTGGACATCACCGGCATTCAAGAGCTTTCCGGAATCAGCGTCGAGGAGGGCGGTCTCCGATTGGGGGCGGCGACCAGCTGGACAGCCATTCTTCGAGCCGATCTGCCGCCTGCGCTCCGCGCCCTGCAGCTTGCCGCGCGCGAGGTCGGCGCGATGCAGATCCAGAATCGCGGTACGCTCGCCGGCAATCTCTGCAATGCCTCGCCGGCCGCCGACGGCGTGCCGCCGCTCCTGGTGGTGGATGCCGAGGTCGAGCTGCGCTCGATCTCGGGAACGCGACGGCTGCCGCTTGCCGATTTCCTGACCGGTCCGCGCCGGACCGCACGGCGCTCTGACGAACTCCTGACCGCGATCTTCATCCCGCAGACGGCGCTTGCCGGCAACAGCTATTTTTTGAAACTTGGTGCCAGGTCCTACCTCGTGATCTCGATCGCGATGACGGCGGCGCGGATGGTGATCGAGGATGGCATCGTGACGGATGCCGCCCTTGCCGTCGGTGCCTGCGGACCGGTGGCGACGAGGCTGCCTGAAGTGGAGCGGGCGCTGGTCGGCCATCCGCTTCGCGCTGACGCCATCACCGACGCCGCCGTCGCCAGGACGTTGAGCCCGATCGACGACGTCCGTGCCGATGCGGGCTATCGCTCGCGAAGTGCCGCCGAACTGCTCCGCCGCACCGTCAAAGCGCTTGTCACACCATCGGAGCGAGCCGCGTGACCTCCGAACCTGTAACGACGACAGTCGAGCTCGCAGGCAAAGCGTACACGCTGCGCGCCGCGCCCGCGAGGAGGTTGTCGGAGGTCTTGCGCGAGGAGCTGGGGCTGAAAAGCGTCAAGGTCGGCTGCGATGCAGGGGATTGCGGGGCTTGTACCGTCCTGATCGATGGCGCCCAGCACTGTGCTTGCCTGACGCCGCTCGCTCAGGCCGATGGGCGCCGGATCGAAACACTGGAGACGGTCGAGCCGGAGCTTTCGGCGAGGTTGCAGCAAGCGTTTTTGCAGCATGGCGCTGCTCAATGCGGCATCTGCACGCCCGGGTTCATGATGGCGGCGATCGAGCTGTTGCGTGCCGATCCAACGCCGGACCGGCCAACGGTGGAGGCTGCGCTTGGCGGTGTTCTCTGTCGGTGTACCGGCTATCGAAAGATCGTTTCTGCGGTGATGGCGGTGGGCGGCGAAGGTGCTGATCCGGTGGTTCCTTCACCCGGTCAGGCGGTTGGCCGATCGATCCCGAGAGTCGACGGT
>JBCCIN010000276.1:0-7314 GCA_039028235.1 Pseudomonadota bacterium | reverse complement strand
TACCAGGCACACATCACCGGCCAGCCACGTCCAGAGCACGACTAAGGGGGAGCGTCCCCCCGGTTACAGCTTTGAGAGATCGAGCGTAATACCGTTCTCGGCCCAGGCCTTTTCGTAGAGCTTACGTGTCTCCGAAGCCCCCAGATCGTCACCCGCCTGCTTATAGGCCTCCGCGAGGCCATAGAGCGCCCAGCCGTTGTTCGGATAGTTCACCAGGCTTTGGCGATAGACCTGGATCGCCTCGTCGGTCCGACCGGCCGAGGTCAGCGCCGAACCCAGGGACTGACGCACGGGGTAGTACCAGTAAGGCGGCTCCATATAGGGGAGCGTGTCCTGGATCTGCACGGCGACCTCGAATTCCTGGACGGCACGATCGAAATCCCCTTCGCTCTGGGCGATCCGGCCTTCCAGCACATGACGCGCGATCCGAAGCAGATCCGGAGCCGGCACCGTCCAGTCCAGCAGGAACTGGAAATCGTTGGTGGCATTGATCTCCGAAATCATTGCTGCCGTGGCGCGTGCCGGCTCGAGGTCACCCGCGGTCGCATGAGCGACACCGCGCATGTAGTGCCACATCGCCTTCACCATAGGGAAACGATCACCCGGGTCCTCGACCGCCAGGATATCCTCAGGGCTGCTGAACTGCGCATGCGCGAAATAGGGGGCGGCGAGGATCATCTGAATCCAGCCGACCTGGGCGGCGACCTCCTCCGAGACATTGCCGCTGAGCTTGTCCACGGACCAGCGCACATTCTCTAGATCGCCGGCATATTGCGCGCCCTGGATCACGAAGTGGATGTTGTGCGGGTAATAGCCGGCGCGATAGACGCCCTGGTCGTCGACCCTCGCGAAATAGGCCTCGTCCGCCTCGACTGCCGCGCGGTTCGCCTCGATGGAATCCAGATGACGACCGACCCGGATATAGATGTGGGCGGGCATGTGCACGAGATGGCCGGCTCCCGGCATCAGGCCGCCCAGGCGATCGGCGTAAGGCTCGGCCTTCTCCGGGCTGGAGGAAGCTTCCATCAGGTGGATGTAGAGATGGATGGCGCCGGCGTGATCAGGGTTCTCGGCGAGCACACCTTCGACCGCGGCGATCGCCTCGCCGATATCGCCCTTCGGCGTACGTCCGTCGATCTCCCAATAGTCCCAGGGCATGGTGTTCATCACGGCATCTGCGTAGAAGACCGCGACGTCGTGATCCTCCGGGAACTGATCTCGGACTTCGGCCATCGCCGCGGCGTAATTCATCGCCAGCTCGACACCGTCGGCGCCCGCATCGGCTGAATAACGGGCCGTCAGCGCCTGGATCATTGCCTGCTCACGCGGGCTGGCGCCGTCGGTTCTGGCCATCGCCTCGTCCAGCGAAACCAGCGCAGGCGTGAGCGCATCCTCCATCATCGGTGCATTGATGTTGGCGCCGAGCGCGAAGGCCTCGCCCCAAAAGCACATGGCGCATTCGGGATCGAGCAGCTGCGCCTTTCTGAACGCGCGCACGGCTTCGGCATGGTTGAAGGCATAGGTCAGGCGAAGGCCCTGATCGAAAAAGGCCTGCGCTTCCGGAACGTCCGTTGTGATGGCGAAACTGTGATCACCGAGATTGTTCCAGAGTTCCGGCCCCTGATCCTCGGTCGTGGCGGCGAGCGCCGTGGACATGGCGAGCTGGACGTTCGGATTGGTGTAACCCGCTTTCTTGCTCTCCGGTCCGCACACGCTGAGCATCATCGCGCCCGGATCGAACAACTCGCTGATATCGCCTTCCTTGGCAATGCCAGCTGAACCGCTCAGAAGGAAAGCGCTCGCACAGGTGACGATTGCCCATGGAGCCACCCGATCGAGCAAATGCTGTCTTGTCGGCCTTGTCTCCTGTCCCCTTAGCATTGTGTTTTGTCCCCGTAATTGCGGTGGATCGACTTGGCGCCGCGTTATTGTACTGACCGTATCGCGGCCCAAAAACCATCAGATCACGTCATAGTGAAATCAGCGTGATGATACTGTGACCATTGCTACAAGGCTAAAATTTTATTGATCCGGCAATCATTGGTTGTGGTGCGCCAGCCTTGCTCAAAGGCCGAAGATAGACCCCAGCCCGGCCCGCTCGCTCATCCCGGCCATCACTGCATCGTCGGGAACATCGGCGCCAAGCTCCGCCGCCGCACGCAGCACCATCGGCAGGAGTTCGACGTCGCCGACCGAGTTCAGGAAGAACCGGCGGTGGGACAGCACCCAGTGTACGGCGGTCCGAATGTCGTCCTCGTCTTCCAGCGGCTGATACCAGGTGTTGCGGTTCTTCTCGACACCCGCCGCCCAGGCACCGCGCGCGATCGATTTGATCGTTTGTACCGCCACGTCGCGCTCCTCACAGAGAGCCACGGTTTCCTTGAAGTCGCGTGAATAGGCCGGGTGCTTCGAGGCATACCAGTTCCAGGGCATCAGCACTGAATCGAAGTCGAAACGCTCCAGGCTGCGTCGGTGCATGGCGGCGACCGTCCAGCTATGTCCGGTGACACCGATATGGTCGACCTGGCCGGCCTTCTTCGCCTCCAGGATCGCCTCCATCGCGCCATCAGGCGCAAACGCGCGTTCCCAGTCATCCGGATGGATCAGACAATGGAGCTGCAGCAGATCGACACGGTTGGTGCGCAGCTTTTCCAGCGACCGCTGGATTTGCGCCTTGCACCCTGCATAGTCGAACTGATCCGTCTTGGTCGCGAGGAAGAAGTCGTCGCGGGCTCGCTCCATCCAAGGACCGATTCTGAGCTCGGCATCGCCGTAGCGCGGCGCCGTGTCGATGTGGTTCACGCCGTATTGATGGAGCAGATCGAGCGTGCGATCCGCCGTGGCCTGATCCACATTCTTCAGCGCTGCCGCACCGAAGATGACGGCGGAACTCCGATGCCCGGTCCGCCCGAACGCCCGCTTTTCGATGGTCATCCAGTCCCTCACCCTCTGCCGCGATCCTTCTGGCGATGGTGCGGGAGGTCAGCGTCAGACGTCAACAGCGATGAGACTGGCGGGTCGAAGGACGTGGAGGCCTGTCGTTTTTTCTTGGCGCGCCCGCCGCGGCAGCATTATGACAAGGTTTCAATCAACCAAGATGAAGCCGGCGGACCGACAACCTCATGCGCTTGACCGTTTTGACCCTGCTGATCAGCATTCTGGCCGGAATCCTGATGATCGAAGCCTATTTGCGCTTCGACGACCACAGCTCTCTTGCGGTCGACTATGTTTATCATGAATGGGACGGTCGCGAACGGCGGGTGATGACGACGGCAGAGGACCTGGCTGACCCGCGAGACGCTATCGTCGTGCTCGGCGATTCCATGGTCGCGGGTATCAATTGCGGTTTCGATCAGAACCTCGTCGGTCATTTCGAAACCGCCGCGCAGCCGATCGCCTCCGGCTACAAGGCGATCAATCTCGGATCGGCCAACACCTCCGTTTTCGCCTATCTGGACCAGCTTCAGGGCTATCGGGCTGGCGTGGGAAGGCCGGCGGGCCTGATCGTCATGCTTTACACAAATGATGCTGACGTGATCGAGCCGCGCATGTGCCCGATGATCGATGTCATCGAGCGGGCGGAGACCATCACCGAGGCAGAAAAAGCCGAGATCCGCGATTTCTGTAAGACTGCCGTGGTCGGCCAGCCGACTTATGACGGGGACACACCCTGGTTTTCTATCGGCGGCCCGGTCGACAGCTGGCTCCATCGCGCTTCCTATGCTTATCGCTTCTTTCGCGAATCCATGGCGGTGCTGGCCGTCACCCTCGATGGCGGTGAGCCGGTTGGCCGCCTTCGCTATCCCGGTCTTTGGACGGATTCGGAAAGTCTCGAGTTCCGCCTGATCGCAGCGGGTATGCAGGAGATCGACAGGATCGCCGAGCGTGACGGCATTGCGATGATGGTCGCCTTCTACCCGCCGGTCGAGTTTCTCTCCCGCGACAACCCGATGTATGAGGCGAGCGAAATAGCCGCCGGGAGGCTCTCTGGCCTCCTGGGCACGCCGGTGCTGAACGGGTTCGATGCCTATCTCGACGACTCGCGCGCCGGCCTCAACATGGCGCGGTCGCTCACCGATCATCATCCGAGCTGCCTCGGCCATCAGATCCTGGCGGAATGGCTGGTGGAGAGGTTCGACGAGGCTGATGGCTTCGCGTCGCGCTCGTCGACCGGCAATCCTGCCCTGAGCGCCGCCACTCCAGAGAGTGCCGTCCAGCGCTGAACATTGACATTTGACGCCCGGCATGATGGCGGTGGTGCACGGCTTGGTGACCACCTGGAGAAGACATGGCGGGATCGGACGAGGCGGACGGCGAACTCCTGGGAAGATTCGACTACATCATCGTCGGCGCAGGCACGGCCGGCTGTCTTCTCGCCAATCGCTTGAGTGCCGATCCCAAGAGGAACGTCCTCCTTCTCGAGGCCGGCGGGAAAGACAACTGGATCTGGTTCCACATACCCGTTGGCTATCTCTACAGCCACGGCAACCCGCGCGCCGACTGGTGCTTCAAGACCGAGCCCGATCCCGGCCTGAACGGGCGCTCGCTCAGCTACACCCGCGGCAAGGTGCTGGGCGGCTGTTCTACGATCAACGGCATGATCTATATGCGCGGCCAGGCGGCCGACTACGACCACTGGCGCCAGCTCGGCAATGTCGGCTGGTCCTGGGAGGATGTGCTGCCGGTTTTCCGAAAGACCGAGGACCACTTTGCCGGCCGGAATGGCGTGCACGGTGCTGGAGGTGAATGGCGGGTCGAGGAGCAGCGGCTTTCCTGGAGCATCCTCGATATCTTTCGAGAGGCTGCCGCCGAGGTCGGCATTCCATCCATCGACGATTTCAATGGAGGTGACAACGAGGGCTGCAGCTATTTCCAGGTGAATCAGCGAAAAGGCGTGCGCTGGCATACCGCGAAGGCCTTCCTGCAGCCTGCGAGGGGCCGAAGCAATCTTACGGTGCTCACCAACGCCCAGACCGAACGGCTTCTGCTCGACGGCCGGCGTGTCACTGGCGTGCAGTTCCGGCAGGGAGGGTCGCTGAAGCAGGCATTAGCCCACGCGGAAGTCATCCTCGCGGCCGGATCGATCGGCTCGCCGCAGATCCTGCAGCTCTCCGGCATCGGTCCGGGGCCGCTTCTCGCCGAGCACGGCATCGACGTCGTCCATGAGCTTCCGGGCGTCGGTGAGAACCTGCAGGACCATCTGCAGCTTCGCCTCGCCTACAAGGTGCAGAACATCCGGACCTTGAACGAGATCAGCCAGAGTCTGATTGGCAAGGCGAAGATGGCGATCGACTACGCGCTCTTCAAAAAAGGTCCGCTGACCATGGCGCCCTCACAGCTCGGCGCCTTTGCCAAGTCCTCAGAGGACTTCGCCACCGCCAATCTGCAATATCACGTGCAGCCCCTCACCCTGGAGAAATTCGGCGAGCCGCTGCATCCCTTTCCCGCCTTCACCGCATCGGTCTGCAATCTCCGCCCGGAAAGTCGGGGCCATGTCCGGATCAAGAGCCCGGACCCGAGCGCAGCACCGGCTATCCAGCTCAACTACCTCGCCGCCGAGCGGGACAAGCAGGTCGCCGCCGATGCCATCCGCCTGACCCGTCGCATCGTCCTGGAGACCGAGGCGATGAAGCCTTACCAGCCCGAAGAGTTCATGCCCGGATCGAATGCGCAGTCCGAGGACGAACTCGTCAAAGCAGCCGGCGACATCGGCACCACCATCTTCCACCCGGTCAGCACCTGCAAAATGGGGAGCGACCCGCTCGCGGTGGTGGACGATCGGCTGCGAGTCCACGGCATCGAGCGCTTGCGCGTCGCCGATGCCTCGATCATGCCGACGATCACCTCCGGCAACACCAACTCACCGACCCTGATGATTGCCGAGAAGGCGGCGGACATGATCCTGGAGGACGCGAGGGCGTAAGCTTGAGCGGTCCCGGACGCGGTCAGAATTTGGCAGCCACCGCCTCGGCCAGTGATTCGAAGCTCGCGATCCAGCCCTTGCGCACGCCCAAGCGACCACCCTCGGTCGAGATCGCCTTGTGTTCGAGGGTCATGCGCGTCGCCTTGCCATGGGGTTCGAAGCGGATGCTGACCTGAGAGGGTGGCGTTTGATCGTGCTGGCCTTCGGCCGTCTTGACATGATGGGACCAGCTGAACGTCAGCCGCTCTTCCGGCAGGATTTCGAGATACTGGCCTTCGAGATACTCCTCTCGATCACGTCCCGCCCGCATCACGAAGCGCCAGTGACCGCCTTCTCGAAGATCGATGCGAACATCGGTCAGCATGGTTGGATCGAGCCCGAACCACTGTCTGACCTGATCGGGTTCCGTCCAGGCCGCGAACAGCCGGCGTGCGGTGGTCGGAAACATGGCCTCGATCACCACGGGCTCGGCACCTTCGATGGATGCAAGAATGTTGATCATAGTCAATCCTCCGCGATGAAGCGCGCAAGGTTCTCGAAGCGCTGCTCCCAGAATGGCCGATAGCTTTCGAGCCAGGAAACCGCGTCGCGAAAGGGACCAGCGTTGAGCGCGCAGTGACGCACGCGTCCCCTCTTTTCCACGGTCACCAGCCCAGCATCCTCCAGCACACGCACATGGCGTGTGACACCGGTCTGGGACATGGCAAACGGAGCCGCCAATTGCGACAGTGGCTGCTCCCCCTCTCTCAGCCGCTGCAGAATGGCGCGGCGGGTTTCGTCACCCAAGGCCGAGAAGAGGGTATTCAGATCGCTCATGCGGAATCTCCGACACTCAACAAATATGTTGACTAAATAGCCGCTTCGAAATAGTCAACATAATTGTTGATTAATCGTCCGCGGCGAACCCAGCAAGAGGGCAAGCCCGGCGGCAGCGAAAGGGAGACCGTCCGATGACCGTCAATCTCGTCGATCGAAAGACATGGCTGAAAGAGCGAAGAACCCTGCTCGAACGGGAAAAGGCGTACACACGCGAGCGCGATGCTCTGACCGAGGCCAGGCGCGGCTTGCCGATGGTCGCCGTCGACAGGCCTTATGTCTTCGAGACCGAGGACGGCGAAAAGACCCTGGCCGAGCTATTCGACGGCCATGGCCAGCTCATCGTCTACCACTTCATGTTCGGCCCCGATTGGGAGGAGGGTTGCCCGAGCTGCTCCTTCTGGTGTGACCACTTCGATGGCATCGACATGCACCTGGCCGCACGCGACACCGCCTTCGTCCTGGTATCGAACGCGCCCCTGGCGACACTCCTCGCCTATCGTGCGCGCATGGGCTGGAACCTGCGCTGGGCATCCGCCGGCGGGACGAGCTTCGGCCAGGACTTCGGCGTGACC
>JBCCIN010000275.1:0-7320 GCA_039028235.1 Pseudomonadota bacterium | reverse complement strand
TCGGGTCAGGCTTTCGACTGCGTAGAGGTGAAGGGCGGCGATCGCACCGTAGCTGTCGACCCGACCGATATGCAGGTTTTCGGTATTGGTGATCGAGATCGGACAGCGGCCTGCATAATGGGTCAGGCGATCGATCGAGATACCGTCAGGCGCATACTCGCCGGCGAAGTCCGCCGCACCGTAGACATAGATCGAGCCGCCGCCGTCGCTGGTGATGTTGACCGCGCCGCCGCCACTGGTCTCCGAGAGCTGGAAGCTCGTGCCGTCCCGGTTGACCACGTGGTAGACTTGGAAGCGATTCAGCCCCGAAGGCATGGTCCCCGTCGCACTATGCGCGGCGACGAACAGAGTCTGACCGTTCTGGAACGGGTTGGCGCCATTTGCGACGGTCAAACGGTCGCTGCCGCTCGAAACCGTGACCCGGCGCGCCCAAGGCAGACTGTCGGTCACACCGTAGTGGCCACCTTCGATCCAGATGTTCTGGTAGGTCCAGCCATAGTGATTGGCGCCATGATGGATGAAGCCGCAGCCGTGATTGCCATGCTTATCCGAAACGTTGACGACGCAATTGCTGACCACGCCGAAACTGTTCAGCCAAGCGGCGTTAATCCCGGGATTGCCGGTGCCTGAGGGCACGAAGTCGGTGACATAGGCGATACAGCAGGGTCCGACCGCGAGGCCGGCCGTCGTGCAGCGATTGAGGCCGGTGGTCAGATCAGGGCTCCCGATGCCGGTGTTCAGAACGAAGCCGAGATTGTCGTAGACGTGGACTTTGATGAAACGGTCCTGAACCGTGGCGCCACCGGGATCGGTGATGCGGAAAATGTCCTCGCCGGCGGCGCGCCCGACCAACGTGGTTGCCCATGGGCTGGCACCCTGAAACTTGATGGCGCGATTGTGCGGAACATTCAACCTATTGACGGAATAACTGCCAGGCGGCAAATAGACGACGCCGTTATTGGCGGTCGCGTCGATCGCCGCCTGGATCGCGGCCGTGTCGTCGGTGGTGCCGTCGCCGACCGCGTTGAACGGGGCGGACTGGACATTTGTGGTGCCGTCGCCGCTGCCGGTGGAGACCACGGGCAGGTTGGCGAGCGCCACGCTGCGGAACGAGCCATCGGTCTGTTCCACGGCGACGCGGGCGCTGCTGGCGGGGCTGGATTGCTGAGCGAGTGCGGTTATGGTGACATCACCGGTCTGGCCGAGAACGCTCTTGTTCTGCAGTGCCTCGATCTCGGTCTTGGCAGCCTGGAGATTGTCCCGGAGATCGCTCTTGACGGCGGGGACACCGTCCAGGGGCTTGGTCGGATCGATGGCACTGACCATGGGGCGAGGTCCACTTCATCTTTGGGGAAAGGAGCGATCGTTTGGGACTAATATCCTATAAATAGGGATCTTGTCAATATTGAGTTCAACTTTCACGATGGTTTGTTAAGAACGAGGCTTAAGTGGCCACCACCATGGGAAAGCCGGCATGAAGATATCGATCGTCACGCTGTCCTTCAATCAGGCACCCTTTCTGGAAAGCGCCATCCGCTCTGTGGTCGACCAGCAGGGCGTCGATCTCGACTATATCGTAGTTGATCCCGGTTCCAACGACGACAGCCGTGAGATCATCGGACGCTACGACAGCCAGATCGGTCAGACCGTCTTCGAGCGCGATGATGGACCGGCTGACGGCCTCAATCGCGGCTTTGCCCGCGCCACGGGCGACATCTACGGCTTTCTCAATGCCGATGACGTTCTTCGCCCTGGGGCGCTTGCCGAGGTCGCCCGCGCCTTCGAGCGCGATCCCGAGGCCGACGTCATTTCCGCAAACGGCCACATCATCGACGCCGATGGTGCTCCAGTCCGCCGGATCTACTCCGACCGCTTCAGCCTCTGGGGCTATCTCTATGGCGGCGTCGTCCTCCTACAGCAGTCCACCTTCTTTAGGGCGAGCGCTTTCGAGGCAGCGGGGGGATTCAATGTCGACAACCGCACCTGCTGGGATGGCGAACTCTGGCTCGACATCGCGCTCGCCGGCCGGCGATTTCAGCGTGCCAGCGGCTTTTGGTCGGGGTTTCGCGTCTATGACGGCACCGTCACCAGCGGCATCCACGGCGACGACCATCACCGCCGCGCCTATGAACGGGATCGAAGGCGCATGTTCATGAAGGCCCGCGGCCGAGTGCCCGGCGGCCTCAAGGACAAGGGCCAGCGCATCGCCGCACGCGTGGTCAAATGGGGCAGCAACCCGGTCGCGCTGTCTGCCCGTGTCGCCTCCCTGATGAGCCCAAAAGTCCGCCGCAGCGCCATCTAATGGCGTGGCCACAGCACGAACGTTGACCGTTGTCGTCTGGCCCGGCGGATTGCGGTTGTGTTCTTGGGCTCCGGTGACCTAGTTCGCGACCGGCAAAGATCGAATGGCTGAGGCGCTTGCCTTACCGGCATTGAGCATAAGGGAGAGATCGCTGCCGGCGAGGATCATGCGAAAACCCATCGCGACATAACGTTCGATCAGATCCTGACGGTAGACACCGCCAAGCCCTGGAAAGATGCCGTTCTTTCGGCAGGCCTCGACGATCGTCTCCAATGCCCGAACCATGTCGGGATGGTCGAGCTCGCCCGGAATTCCAAGCTCCATACTGAGATCGTTGGCGCCCACAAGAAGCACGTCGACGCCTGGGACCGCCGCGATCTCAGCCGCGTTGGCCACCGCCTCGCCAGTCTCGATCATCAGCACAAGCAAGGTGGCCGCATTCACCGCCTCGGCGGCCTCGGCAAGCGGCAGAGCGGCGAAATCGAGCTGCGGCAGGGAGCCTGTGACCGACCGTTTGCCGATCGGCGGATAGCGGCAGTTCCGAACCATGGCGGCAGCGACATCCGCCGTGTCGACATGAGGCACGACGATTCCCTGAGCGCCGCCATCCAGCGCCTTGGCCGCATGATAATGCTCGAAGCCGGGCACACGCACGACCGGCGTGATTCCGGCATCCTGCGCCGCACAGGAAATTGCCGATGCGTCGTCAAGGCCGAGCATACTGTGCTCCTGGTCGAGAAACAGCCAGTCGAATCCCGCGGTCTTCATGGCCTTGGCGACATCGACGGTCCTCGACTGGCGAAGCCCGATGCCGATGGCGAGTTCACCGGCCAGCAAGCGATCCTTGGCGATGTTTTGGATGGTGGTCATAGCGCGATCTCGACGGTGCGGCGTTTCAAGTCCGGCGGCGACCTCTCGAACGGTTCGATATGCCGCCGCCGGCCGGATCAGGTCACTCCAGAATGAAGGTCACTTCGAGGTTCACGCGATAGTCGGTGATCTTGTCATCGTCGATTACGACCTTTTGACCTTTGACCCAGGCTCCTTTCACGTTCTTCAGCGTCTTGCAGGCCCGTTCCACCCCGACCTCGACGGCATCCTCGAAACTCTTGGACGAGCTTGCGATGATTTCCGTGACGCGAGCAACAGCCATGGCGAATTCTCCTTTTTCTTATCGACAGTTAGTCTACATGATCCAACCTGACGGTTGTTCCGCGTCGGTGCAAGGGATGGGCTTAACCAAGGGAAGTTCGGATCAGCAAAAGGGCGCTCTCCAAAGTCTGTTGGCGTACCGATTGCCGGTCGCCCTTGAACATCTCTCGAACACCGTCGAGGCGTTCCGCAGTCGCAAGGGCGATATGCACGAGGCCAACGGGTTTTTCCCGGCTGCCACCGCCGGGGCCAGCGATCCCCGTCACCGCAATCGCCAAGTCGACGCCTGCCTGCTCGCGGGCGCCTGACGCCATCGCTTCGGCGGTCTCGGCGCTGACCGCGCCATGAGTCTGAAGGATTGCTTCCGGGACACCAAGCAGATCCTCTTTGGCCCGATTGCTGTAAGTGACGAAGCCACGATCGAGCACGGCCGATGATCCCGGAACCTCTGTCAGGCAGGCACTGATGAGGCCGCCGGTGCAGGACTCGGCGGTGGCGATGGTGAGGCCTCTCACCGTGCAGATCTGAATGATCTCCAAAGCGAGTTCCAGGCTTCGTTCCGACATGGTCATGGCATGGACCTCACCTTGCTTCCGCCGGCGACATCGGGTGCCCGGCGGCTAGCCGCCGGGCAGGAGCACCGTCGCAACGGCCTGAGCAGCGATACCCTCGCCACGCCCGGTGAAGCCGAGACGCTCGGTCGTGGTGGCCTTGACACTGATGCGATGGAACGGCAACCGCAGCAGTGCTGACAGCCGTTCGGCCATGGCCCCTCGATAGGGACCGATCTTCGGGCGCTCGCAAATCAGGGTCACGTCGATGTGCTCGATCACCCCGCCGGCACGATCGACCGCATCGACGGCATGATCCAGGAAGATCGCGGAATCGGCTCCTTTCCACTTGGGGTCGCCAGGCGGAAAATGGCTGCCGATATCGCCAATCGCAAGCGCGCCGAGAAGCGCGTCGGTGATCGCATGCAGGCCGACATCCGCATCCGAATGGCCGATCATCCGATAGGGTTCCGGAAGCTGCAGGCCCATGATCACGAGACCATCATGGCCAGCGTCCTCCACCGACTCCAGGCGGTGAACATCGAAACCCATGCCGGTGCGCGGCCGAAGCGATCCGAGCAGGCGGCGTTCCGCTCGCTGCAGATCCCCTTTCGCCGTCACCTTGATGTTCTCCTCATCGCCGGCCACGATCACCACCGAAAGACCGGCCGCTTCGGCGACGGCGGCATCGTCGGTCATCGCCTGACCGGCAAATTTTCTGTGGGCCATAAGGATGGGCTCATAGGAAAAACCTTGTGGCGTCTGTGCACGAAATAGCCCCTGGCGGTTCACCGTCGCCCCCACCCGATCGCCGTCGACCCGCTTGACAGTGTCGGCAACAGGCAGTGCCGGCACGGCCCCCTCATGACGGTCAAGTGCGTCGATCACCCGCCCGATGACATCCGGTTCGATCAGCGGGCGGGCACCATCATGGATCAGCACTTTGTCCGGCGGATGTCCGGCGAGACTTTCCAGCCCCAAGCGTCCCGAATCCTGACGCGTTTCGCCGCCGTTGACAGGCGGCATCAGATCGAGGCCGTGGGCGGCTTCGTCATAGAGCGATCGATCGTCTGGATGGATGACCGCGAGAACACCGCCAACTTCTGGATGATTCGCAAAGCGCTTGAGTGTATGCCGAAGGAGCGGTGATCCGCAAAGCGGAACATATTGCTTCGGCAGTTCGCTGCCGAAGCGCTGACCGCGCCCTGAAGCGACGATGACGGCGACGCAACCGATCATGCCGCCCCCTGCTCCGTTTTGCCGCTCGACCCGCTCATGAATTCGGCCATGCCATCCGAACAACACATGCTCTTTGCGCTTACCAGGAAAGGCAGCCCTCGGTCCATGGGCGGTCTGTCAATTGTCCGGGCAAAGCCAGCATTTTCTTCAAAGCCTTGCTATCACGTCTGCGACAGCGTATGAATTGCTTGTATTTTGTGCACCAGCAGGGAGTGCCCAAAAATTAGCCAAAATCACCCTTTGGCCGCCCTTCCGGATGGCGATGGCCACGACGAATCAAGGCCTCTCTCCGAGGTCATGATTCTCAACGCCATGGCCTCCAGCGTCCTGGTGGTGACGCCTGCGATGCGCGTGGCCTTCGTCAATCCCGCTGCCGAGCAGCTTCTCGGGGTCAGCAGGACGATGCTCGACAAGATGTCGCTGTCGGACCTGATGCCCGATGACAGCCCACTTATCGACCGCATTCGCCGGGTGCAGATGGACCGCAGCAGCATCTCCGACTACAGCGTCGAGCTTCCCTTCGCCAAGGAGGCACGCCATCTGCTCGATCTCCACGTCTCTCCGCTCTCCGAGCGCCCGGGCGACGTGCTGGTGCTGCTCCACCCATGCTCAGTCGCCCATCGTTTGAACCATCAGCTCGGCCATCGCGGCCGCGCACGTTCGGTGGCGGTGCTCGGCGCGACGCTCGCTCACGAGGTCAAGAACCCGCTTTCCGGCATTCGCGGCGCGGCCCAGCTGCTCGAGCCCGAGATCAGGGAGAGCGAGCGACCGCTTGTGCGGCTAATCTGCGATGAAACCGACCGCATCTGCACCCTCGTCGACCAGATGGAGCAATTCGCCGATCTGAAGCCGCTAACGCGCGGCCCGGTCAACATCTACGAGGTCCTGGAGCGCGTGCGACGCCTAGCCGAGACCGGCTTTGCCAAGCGCGTGCGTTTTGTCGAGCATTACGACCCGTCTCTTCCCGAGGTCGATGGTGATCGCGACCAATTGGTCCAGGTCTTCCTCAATCTCATCAAGAACGCGGCAGAGGCCGTGCCTGCCGAGGACGGTGAGATCATTCTGACCACGCAATATCATCACGGTCTTTCGATCCGCGTCCCCAACAGCCGCGAGCGCGTCGAGCTGCCGATTACCGTGCGCATTCAGGACAACGGGTCCGGCGTCAGCACCGATGTCGCTGCCAATATCTTCGAGCCCTTCATCACCACGAAACATGCGGGATCCGGCCTGGGTCTGCCGCTGGTCGCAAAGATCGTCGGTGATCACGGTGGCATTCTGGAGTTCGAGAATCTGGCCAAGGGGGCTCTCTTCCGCATTCACCTCCCGGCCTATCGCGGCGAGACGAAAAAGCCCTCCGCCGACGAAGAAGCGGCAGTCTAGGAGTCAGTATGGCCGAGCCCACGATTCTTCTTGCCGAGGACGACGCCGGCATCCGCACGGTGATCTCGCGGGCCCTCACGCAGCATGGCTACAACGTCCGGGCGACGGGCATGGCCGCCACGCTTTGGCGCTGGATGGAAGATGGCGCCGGCGACATTGCCATCCTCGATGTGGTGCTGCCGGATGAGAACACGCTCGACCTTTTGCCACGAATCAAGCAGCGTCGCCCGCAGCTGCCGATCATCATGATGAGCGCCCAGAACACGTTGCTGACGGCGGTTCGTGCCACCGAGCGTGGCGCCTTCGATTATTTGCCCAAGCCCTTCGATCTCGGTGATCTCATTGCCATGGTGCGGCGCGCTTTCGCCGTTCCGGCCACGCCCGAAGCCGAAGCCGCGGGTCGGCCGGAGGAACCGCTGCCGATCATCGGTCGCTCGGCGCCGATGCAGGAGATCTACCGCATCATCGCACGCCTCACGGGCACGGATCTCACTGCCATGGTCACCGGCGAGAGCGGCACCGGCAAGGAGCTGGTGGCGCGCGCCATGCACGATTTTGGCAAGCGCCGTAACGGCCCGTTCGTCGCGGTCAACATGGCGGCGATCCCGAAAGAGCTGATCGAGAGTGAGCTGTTTGGCCATGAGAAAGGCGCCTTTACCGGTGCCGCCGTGCGTAAAATCGGGCGCTTCGAGC
>JBCCIN010000274.1:0-7337 GCA_039028235.1 Pseudomonadota bacterium | reverse complement strand
GCAGACAACCGCTTGTCAGCCCTTTTCTTGACCATCATCATAGGCATTGAAAAGCCTGCCAGTCCAGACACTGCGGAAAGTGGACATATGCGCGCTGTGAATGCCCTGTTCTGCCTCGTTCTGCTGCTCTTTGCCGTCGTTCAGTACAACGATCCGGACTTTTTTTTCTGGTTTGTCCTCTATGGTCTGGCGGCACTTTGGTGTGGTCTGGCTGCCGCAATGCCTGAGGTGCTGACGACCCACGGCATTCTCCGTGCATCCTTCCTCCTTTGCCTGATCGGAGCGCTGATCGGCACCGTCTACTACTGGCCGACTGGCAAGGCCTGGTGGATGAAGGACGTGATCTGGAACGATGAAGCGGTGAGGGAGGGCCTGGGCATGGTGATCATCACTGCCGGTCTTCTCTCGGTCAGCATTACCTGGTGGCTCCGGGAAGAAGCGACGGCCTAAAGCCGCTGCACCGACATCCTGGGCGTAACACCATTGGGTAAGGCCGCTTTTTCTTGAGCGGTCTCAACGATCAACGACAGCTGAACTTGGACCGCCGGCAACAAGTTCCCAGACGTGGATCGAGAGGCCATCTCGCCTGCAGCGGTCAGTCATCCGGACGAGGTTGTCTTCATCGCCTCCGTTAAGCCCGCGTCAACTCGACCATGCCATGCTGATTCGTGGTCCATGCGATCCTAGAAATCCGTCCGCCCGCCAGAAAATGTTAGGCGAGGCAGGTACTCCCAGGATCGCAGGGACCAGCAAGACATGCCGAAGGATAGCGATGGTGGGTTAGGGAAGGCTAAACGCAGACGCTTTGCCGCTCGCAGAGGCCAGGACGTTGTAAGGCCAGCATCGGCCGTTGCCTTTCTTTGCTCGCGACAACGAACTGCGGCGGCCGAGGCTCTCCACCCCGACCGCCGCTGACCTCAAGTCAACGAAGGTGCGCGTCGCACCAACGATGTCATCGCATGACTATTGGATGAGGTTGGTTTCCCAGTTGCCGTCATCGCCGACGGTGTTGACGGAATAGATGCCGCCGACGTCGCCGGCTTCGTCGAAATCGACATTGCCGGAAGCGCCTTCGTAGTTGATGTCCTCACCGGCGGCGATGGCTGCCTTGGCCTTTTCCCATTCGCCAGGGCGGATGACGGTGCCGGGGCCGCTCGCGACCTCGCGGAGGGCGGCACCGATGGCGCCGCGGTCGGCGGAGCCTGCCTTTTCGATGGCGAGCGCCAGGAGGAACGACGCGTCATAGCCGTGGGCGGCGTAGGGGGCGATGGGGTCGTTGCCGGTCGCTTCGAAGGCCTCGGCGAAGGCCTTGTAGCTGTCATCCGCGTAGTCGGAGGCCGACTGGGTGATGAAGATGTTGTCGCGGAGGATGTCGGCGCCGATCTGCTCGATCACGGAGGCGTCGAACATGCCGTCGGCCGCCATGAACTTGTCGAACAGGCCGTTTTCCAGCGAGTTGCGGATGATGGTGATGCCGCTGCCGCCATAATAGGCGAAGATGGCGAGGCCTTCGGCGTCGTTGCCCGAGAGCGTCGAGATCTCGGAGCGGTAGGACGCCTTGTTGGGCTCGTGTGCCTGATTTGCGGTGATCTCGCCGCCGAGATCCTGGAAGGCCTGCTCGAAGACGGCAGCGATGCCGGCGTTGTAGTCGTCATTCGCGTAGGTCATGGCCAGCTTCTTGTAACCCTGATCAATGGCGAGCTGGGCGATGGCCAGGCCCTGATAGGCATCGGAAGGGGCAACGCGGAAGACGAGGTCGCCGTCCTCGAGGTCGGTGATCGAGGGCGCCGTGGCGCTGTCCGAGAGGGAGACGACGCCGGCCGGAATGGTCACGGACTGGACCATGCCGTTGGTGGCACCGGAGCAGCTCGCCCCGATGATCGCGACCACCTGCTCAACATTCACAACCTTGCCGCCGGCATCGACGCCGGCCTTCGGATCACACTGGCTGTCGGCGAGGATCAGGTTGTAGTTGTCGCCGCCCAGAAGGCCGCCTTGGGCGTTGACATGCTCGGCGGCGAGGTTGCGACCGGCAACGATCGGGGCAACCAGCTCGGCAATCGGACCGGTGACGCCGGCAACCGAGCCGACATTGATGTCAGCGGCCTGCGCGGTGCCCGCCATCAGCGCGAACGCCGATGCGGCCATGGTGAGACGTTTGATGGTCGATGTCATTACGTGCCTCCTTCAGTTCTTCTCATCGGGTTTGAGACGTTAAGGCTGAGATTGTGGCTCTCTTTCGGCCCTAAGGGCTTTCTCGCGCTGTTCAGGGAGAATGCCGTTGGGAAAACGCTGTAGCACGATTTGCAGAAGGAGTCCGATCAGAAAAACGCGGACATAAGCAGTGCGGATGGCCAGCTCGTCGGGAAGACGGCTGGTGAGGAGCTCGGTCGCGGACCAGATGGTCCAGATCAGAATGGCACCAACGATCGCGCCTTTGTTGTTGGCGCTGCCGCCGACGATCAGCATCACCCAGATGAGGAAGGTGGCGGTTAGCGGGTCGGCGGCGTTGGGGTCGATGAACTTGAGATAGTGGGCGGTGAGCGCACCACCGAGGCCCATGAACATCGAGCCGAGCACGAAGGCTTCGATCCTGAGACGATCGACGTCTTTACCTGCTGCGCGGGTCGCGGCCTCATTTTCGCGGCTCGCGGCCATCACACGCCCCCAGGGTGCCTTGCGGGCGCGCTCGAGGAGGACGTAGAGGCCAAAGACGATCAGCAGGACCAGCGCCATGAAGGCGATATGGTTCCAGGGCTCTGGCAGGGTTTCGAACGGCTTCGGGATCAGGGAGACGCCGCGCGGACCGTTAGTCGCCCAAGTCTCGTTCTTGAACATCAGACGCAGGATCTCGGCGATGCCGAGCGTGGCGATGGCGAGATAGTCGCTCCTGAGCCGAATACAGATTTTCGCCACACCATAGGCGATGATACCGGCCGTGATCATCGCGGCGATAAAGCCAAGGATAATCGGAAGATCCAGGCCGCCGATATGGCGTTCGGAAGCGGCCGTGGTCAGGATTGCGCTGGTATAGGCCCCTACAGCGAAAAAACCGGCGATGCCGGCATTAAACATACCGGTGAAACCCCACTGCACGTTCAGGCCGAGAGCCATGACCGCGTAGATCCCGCCGAAGGTCAGCAGCGAGATCACATAGAGGCTTATGCCATAGAGTTGATCCATGACTAGAATACCCGTCCACGCAAGAGGCCGCTCGGCCTCCAGATCAGCATCACGACCATCAGCGCGAAGGCAACCCCCGCCTTGTAGCCGGGCGAGACCAGCGGGGCATCGCCGATCCAGGGGTAGGTGGAGATCTCTTCGACAATGCCGATGACCAGGCCGCCGAGCATGGCGCCGTAGGGGCTGCCCACGCCACCCAGGATCGCAGCGGCGAACAGCGGCAACAGGATCTTGAAGCCCATCATGGTTTCGACATGGGTGTCGATCGCCAGGAAGACGCCGGCGGCCGCGGCGAGACTGGCACCGACGATCCAGGTGGCCTTGATCACCCGCTCGGTCTCGATACCGGTGAGGCGCGCGAGTTCCGGACTGTCCGCCATGGCGCGCATCGCCTTGCCGATTTTGGTGCGGGTCAAGAGGTAGTGCACCGCGAGCATCAGGATGATGGCCGCGATCACGATCACGATGTGCTTGGGCGAGATACGCAACGCATCGAACAGCACGTAGGGGCGCTGAATGCCCGGCTGGAAAGACTGGAGCTGCACGCCCCAGCTGAACTGCGTGACCGAGCGCAGCATCAGCATCAGGCCGAAGGAGGCCATGACCAGAATGATGGTCGGGCTGGCGCGAAGCGGCTTGTAGAACACGCGATCCATGCTGAGCGCCACGGCTGATGTGACAACCATGGCGAGCGGCAGAAGGACGAGCGGATGCAGGCCCGTCACCCAGATCAGGGTGAGGGTGACATAGACGCCGAAGGTCATGGTCTCGCCATGGGCAAAATTGGCGAAGCGCAGGATGCCGAAGGTGAGCGTGATGCCGATCGCCCCCAGCGCGTAGATGCTGCCGAGCACGATGCCTGGAATCAGATGGAAATTGACGAACTCGATCACGTGCCGCCGCCCAGAAACATTTCGCCGACCTCTCTGTTCGCGAGGAGGCCTTGGCCGGTATCCTCCAGCCGGTTGCGCCCATCCACAAGCACATAGCCACGCGCGGCGATTCCAAGCGCCTGCTTGGCATTCTGTTCGACCATCAGGATCGGTGTGCCAGTTGCGTTGATGTCCCGGATGATGTGGAAGATCTCGCCGCGGATCTTGGGTGAGAGGCCGGCGGTCGGCTCATCCACCAGGAGGATTTTCGGCTCCAGCATCAACGCCTTGCCCATGGCCACCATCTGGCGCTGCCCGCCGGAGAGCGTGCCGGCGGGCTGGTTGCGTTTGGCGACCAGATCCGGGAACATCTCATAGATTTCAGCGAGCCGCGGGCGAATATCATCGTCGCGCACATAGGCGCCCATTTCCAGATTTTCCTGCACGGTCAGGGTCGGAAAGATGTTGGAGGTCTGCGGTACATAGCAGACACCCTGTTTCACCACCTGATCCGGCGGCGTGTTGGTGATGTCCTGGCCGGCGAGGCGGACCGCGCCTGAGGACAGACGGAGGAGGCCGAACACGGCCTTCATCGCGGTCGACTTCCCTGCCCCGTTTGGCCCAATAATGGCGACGATCTCGCCGGGCTCGACCCTGAGCGATACGCCGTGCAGAATCTGAGTCTCGCCGTAGCCACCGACGACATCATCGAGTTCGAGAACAGCCGTCATGCCGAGTCCTCATCTTCGCCACCGCCAAGATAGGCGTCGAGCACGCGGGGGTCTTTTCGGACATTCTCCATCTTGCCCTGGGTGAGCACGGTGCCCTCAGCGAGCACGATCACCGGATCGCAGAGGCTCGCGATCAGATCCATGTCGTGCTCGATGATGCAGACGGTGTAGCCGCGCTCTTCGTTGAGCTTTCGGATCATCTCGCGGATCTCGCCAAGCAGCGTCGGATTGACCCCGGCGCCCGGCTCGTCGAGGAGGACGAGACGCGGCTCGGTCATCATGGTGCGGCCGAGCTCCAGAAGCTTTTTCTGGCCGCCCGAGAGGTTCTCGGCGAGTTCATCGCGAACGCGGGTGAGGTTCAGAAAATCGAGCACGTCATCCGCGCGCTCCTGCACCTCACGCTCCTTCTGGCGCACGGCGGAAGGACGAAGCCAGATCTGGAAGAGCGCTTCACCCGGTTGCCCCGCCGGCACCACCATTAGATTTTCCAGGACGGTGAGCTTGCCGAACTCATGGGGGATCTGAAAGGTTCTGACGATTCCGCGATGAAACATCTCGTGAGTCGGCAGACCGGTGATGTCCTCGCCGTCGAGATAGATGTGGCCGGCCGTCGGCGGCAGAGCGCCGGCGATCATGTTGAAGCAGGTCGTCTTGCCGGCGCCGTTCGGACCGATCAGCCCTGTGATGGTTCCGGCCTGGATATCGAAGCTGCAATCCTGTACCGCGACCAGGCCGCCAAAGCGACGTTCGAGCCCATCGACCTTCAGCATCGTCAGGGCTTGCGCGCGCAGACGTTGGAGATAAACGCGGGCAGGATCACAGGCACTCCTTGGCTCCGACCCGTTATCATCGGGCCTCGTCCCTATCGACGTCGCTCTAGCATCGTTCCTGCACGAATGAAGATCAAGGACATGACGTAAATTAGGCCGCAGTCCCGCGCGATGGCCTCCGCAGCCGGAAGCTCACCTTGTGATTCGCATCACATCCCTTTCGCCCATCGCGCGGAATTCTGATCCGGCATCACGTGATTGATGATCGGATCGGGATCGACTATGCCTCGCCGTGAACGATCACAACAACATCAATTGCCTAAGTCGGAGATATCGATGTTCAAGAGCATTGTCATCACAGCCCCCCTATTGGGGCTGGCCCTGACCGCCTGCCTCGGTCCCGACCCTCTGGTCGGCAAGGGCGCTGTCAGTCTGAGCCCCGGCGTGCAGGCGGGTTTCGAGCAGTACAAGAATGAGCGGTCACCCGGCCATTTTGCGATCTCTGCTGACGGCCGCTACGCGCAATACAACTACTGCCCCGATGGCCGCTGCCTGCGCGGTTCGAAGAATAACGTGATTTATGCCTGCGAAAAACGCAGCAAAGGCTCGCCTTGCAAGATCTATGCGGCTTACGGCGAGGTGGTTTGGGTCGATCCCGAGGGGTCAGGCCAGATCCAGTAGCGCCTTTTGACCGACCGGCCTGCCACGCCATTCGACCATAGCGTCCAGCAGGCAATCCCACAGATAGCCTGCTGATGCGCTGTCGCCCAGGAGATGGTAGGCCGGTGTCTCCCCCTGATCGTCTCGAATGACGATGGCATTGCTCCGGGCGATCGATGTCTGAGCGATGTCGAGATCGTCAAAGCTTTTCGCGCGAAGATCGACGCCGCAGATCTTCGCGAACATTGATGACGCATGGTCGCCCGTGATCAGAAACCAGAAGTGGCTGTCCTGGCGCGGCACGAGATAGCCGCCGTCGGCGGTGTCGATCGACCAGCCTGTGGCAAGCTTCTCCAGCTTCGGTGCCTCGCCCGACAGGGGCGGCAAGAGGAGCACTTCGGTCATCGCCAGTACGGCCGCAAGGGTGCCGTCCTTTTGCCGGAACGCGCGATTGGGGCGAAACTCGAGGCTCATGCCCTCCGTGTTCATCTGAGAGAGGACGGCTTTGCCCTTGAAACCGAGGCGCGGCAGGACCGAGAGATCGGCAAGGCCGAGCGACCTTGCGGCCGCCCCCTCGCCCTCTTCCCGATAACGGATCGGAAGGGCGGCACCGGCGACATCGCCAAAGACGGCATCTGCCGCCAGAAGCTTTCGATGGATCGGGCTGCGGCGCTTGAAGTCGGCGGGCAGCGGCAGGCTGGTCAGGCTTTCCGACGCGCTCATGTTTTGTCCACCTCTGCTGGTGCACGCTCCCCTTGCAGGGGCGATTGCCGCTGGTTGTCGGGGTCATAGAACGGCATGGGCGAGACTACGGCCTCGATCATCCGACCGCCTTCAATCTTGATTTGGAAGCGCTCCCCGACCTCGGCCTGATCGGCGCCGACATATGCAAGGCCGATGATCTTCTTGAGCGTCGGCGACAGGACGGCCGACGTTACCCGGCCGACGATATCGCCGTCCCGGATGACCAGGTGGCATTCCTTCGGGCATGGGTCCTGGTCGTTCGCGAGCGTAAAGCCGACCAGCTTCCTCGTTTCACCCCGATCGTTTTGGATCTCGACCGCACGCTTGCCGACATAGAACGTCTTCTTCTTGCCGATCGCCCAGCCCATGTCAGCCTC
>JBCCIN010000273.1:0-7338 GCA_039028235.1 Pseudomonadota bacterium | reverse complement strand
TTCATCCAGAATACGGAAGAACTCGCCGAGCCCGGCGCTGGAGACGCCTACCGCACGAAGATAGCTGACACCGGCCTGATCGGCGGCCTGCTCCTGACCGCGCGAGAAGCTGAGAAGGTCGTTCTGAGCCACCGTCTGGCCACCTGCGATGATCGCCGTGCCGAGGGCGGGTGCTCCGGCAACCGCGGCTGCCGCACCGAGCACAAAGGAACCGATGACCTCGGCCGTCGCACGATCGCGCGCACCACTGACCCGGCTCAAATGACCGCCAGCGATATGGCCGACCTCATGGGCGATAACGCCGGCGAGCTGTCCCGGATGCTCGGTGCGCATCAGAAGACCGGTATTCAAGAACAGGTTCAGACCGCCGGCGACAAAGGCGTTCAGCGCCTTGTCCTGCACGATGTAGAGATTGACCGAGCCCCGCGAGATGCCGGCGGCATCGAGGATCGGGTTGGTCATATCGTGCAGCAGCGTCTCGATCTCGACATCGCGGATCACCTTGAATCCGCGCTGCGCACTCGCCGGTGCCGTCAGCATGACAAGAACGGCGGCGACTGCCACGATCAGGGCGAAGACGTGCGCCATCCCCGCCGCGACGGCGCGGCGGGACGATGGATGGTTGCACGGTCTCATCCTGCGGTCATCCGCCGGCCCGCAGCCATTCGCATCACGATCAGCGCATTATCCAATAGACCTGTGCCTCCCGCGACATTGACCCGAAGCCGGACTTCGCGCATAGGGCTGGGCGCATAAGGTGAGGCAGCCCATGCCTCCATCCATATCAAACCCCTAGCCTCGGGAACAGACTGGTGCCTGCTTCGCCATCTCTCATGCAAACAGCTGAAAGCGATCTTCGATGCAAAATTAGCCACCGCTCCAGCATCGACGCGTTTCTCGCGATGGACCTGCTGACCGCGGCGAACGCCAAAGGGGCTGCCGGGCATGATGTGGTGCACATGGAGGTGGGCGAGCCAGGCGGCGGCCCTCCAAAGCGTGTGATCGAGGCGGCAAAACGCACGCTCGGACATCGTCCGCTCGGCTATACCGAGGCCTTCGGCAAGCCTGCGCTCCGCCGCATGATCGCCGATCACAGCCGAAACGCTTACGGCGTGCCGGTCGACCCGGCGCGGGTTGCGGTCACGGTCGGCGCATCGGGTGCCTTTGTCCTCAGCTTTGTCGCCGCCTTCGACGCGTGTGACCGTGTGGTGGTTCCCGAACCCGCCTTTCCCGCCTATCGCAATATCTTGAAGGCCCTCGATGTCGAGGTGGTGCCGCTCTCGCTCGGTCCCGAGACCGACTTCAAACCGACGACAGCGATGCTGGAGGCGATCGAAGGACCGATCCACGGGCTGGTCATCGCGTCTCCGAGCAACCCGACCGGCACCATGCTGGACGGCGACGAGCTGGCCGAGCTCGCCGGCTATTGCGCGACCCATGCCATTCGCCTGATTTCCGATGAGATCTATCACGGCATCACCTTTGGCAAGCCTGCACGCAGCATGCTCGAATATGCCCCGGACGCGATCATCATCAATGGCTTCTCCAAATATTTCTGCATGACCGGCTGGCGGCTCGGCTGGCTGGTCATGCCCGAGGACCTGATCCGACCGATCGAGCGCCTGGCGCAAAACCTCTTCATATCCGCCCCTGCCCTCTCCCAAGAAGCAGCCCTCACCGCCTTCGACTGCAGTAATGAGCTCGACCTCAGGCTGGACGTCTACAAAAGGAATCGTGAAGCTTTGCTGAACCGATTGCCCGAGGCCGGTCTCGAGCGCTTCGCCCCAGTGGACGGCGCTTTCTACCTCTATGCCGATGTCAGCCACCTGACCGACGACAGCAAGGCGTTCTGCGACCGCATCCTCGCCGAGGCCAACCTGGCCCTCGCTCCCGGTGCCGATTTCGATAGCGTCAATGGCCGCAGCTACGTCCGCCTCGCCTTCGCTGGCGCCCACGATCGCGTGGTCGAAGGAGCCGACCGTCTGGCACGCTGGCTGAAAAGGCAGGGATGAGTCGTTCAACAGATTGTGACTATGGCAGACCGCGGCTTTGGGCGGATAGCTGACCGTCAGTTTGAAGCGCGGAGAGGCCTAGCCGTGCCAAAATAAAAGACTCAAGCGACCCTCCGACGAGCCGCCGTGAGTCCCTCTGTCCTTGCCCGCACATCAGGTGACGCAAGGCACGTTTCGACAGCCTCGTAGCCGGGAGTGCCTGGATAGGGAAGCACTTGGATTGGCGGGCTGTGATTGGCAGGGCATAAGATGATCGTCTCATCGCCGCCCACCAGATCTAGATCCAAAATCGCATTCGAACGTGTAAGCAAGAAGAGTGCCTGAGTGCTCGATTGTCGCCGGCGCAGATACGCCATCAGCGCCTCTTGCGAAGGCTGATCCAATCCTTGTTCGACCACATCAATAACAAGAACCGGATTGTCATCGGTTGCCAACGCGGCGAGAAGGGTGATCATCGCTGTTGATATGACCGCACCATCCTCAAGCAGCCAGTCCGATGCTTGCTCGACCCGCGACTTCAACGCATTGTCGACGGCCATCTGCTCCCTGGCCTTTATTCCTCCATCCACAGATCGATCGGCCTCCAAGTATCTGGCATCAGGCAAGCTTTCGGCAATTTTGCGGGCAAGACGCCCCTTGCCGCTGCCCAGCGGACCCGTGATGTAGTTGATGGATCTAATATTACGGAGGGCGAACCTTTCGCCTCCCCATGGCCAAGGAAGCGTGAACGTGGAGCAGATCTTGGTCGTTGGGGCAACTAGCCTCTTAAGAGCTTCGACCGTTGGCGCTTTGCCCTGATCAAGATCCGCCTGGAGGTCAGTCACTCTTGCGATCATTTTGGCGAGGCGGCGTGCTCGGCCTTCGAGATCTGCTCGGTGCGCGACAAGCGCCGCTTCCAGACATCGAGGGTCGCCTTGCAGCACCAATGTCACTTGCCCAAGACTAAGGCCCAGCGTACGCAAAGCAATGATCTCAGCAGCACGAGCCATTTCTTTAGGGCCATAAGTCCGCCATCCGGCTGCAGTCCGTACAGGCTGGATCAGGCCGCGCCGCTCATATAAGCGGAGGGCCTTTGTAGAAACACCAAGCTGCCTTGCGGCTTCAGAGGGCTGCAGGAACTTTGCGACGTCACCCATGGGTCATCTCTTGGTCGGGATACCACTCCTCTTATCGAGGTGGCCCCAAGGTTCAGGTCAACCCACTCCATCCAGAAAATTTGCCATTTCGTTCTGGCGGCTTGGGGTCGGAGTTCGCCCCTCCCCCATAGCATCGCAAAGTCCGCACGAAGTCACAAACGTACATTCGCAGAATTCTCCGCACTCCTTTTATGTGCGCAGCCAAAGCCTTGCTTCCCAAGGAAACGGGATCCCAATAGCGGCAACTGACCTCGCCATCTCGTTTCCGAGCTGGTCCGTGAATTCGCCATGCTTGGCGGGGGAACCTTCTTTCAGCGGGAAGGCCTTGAAGACCATCTGGGTCTGCGCCTGCCGACATGGCGGCTTCAAGGAGCGGCACGACCGTGTTGCAGACGTGGCGGATGCTATTGGTGGCGGCGAGATAGACGAGCTTGTCATAGTGAAGGTCGAAATCGCGCACGGCGTCCTTGGCGACGCGCCTAAGAGCATCATGCCAGCAACTTCGGTTCTCACGCCGGTGGCCCCGGGGGATCGATCAGCTCGCGGTGACGATCTCCGGCAGCCGGCGCATCTCCTCGATGATCAGCGACGCCCCTTCCGCTTTCAGACGTTCGCCATGGGCGGCCTTATCCGATATGTGACTGCCGCCTGTAAAGCCAATCACCGAAGCCCCAGCCGCCACGCCCGCCTGCACACCGGGAATGCTGTCCTCGACCACCACGGCGTTGGCCGGTATCACTGCCATGCGCTCGGCCGCATGGAGAAAGATATCGGGCGCCGGCTTGCCGTTCTCGACCATGCTCGCGCTGAACAGATGGGGCGCGAAATAGTCGAGCAGTCCGGTCTTAGTGAGCCCTGATGTGATCCAGTCGACCGAACTGCTGGAGGCGACGCAGCGTGGCAGGTCGAGCCTGGAAAGCGCCTCCCTAATCCCGTCGACCGGCTGCAGCGACGCCTTCATCTCCTCGAGCGTACGCCGTTCCACCTCCGCCTCAAAGTCGTTCGGCAACGGCTTGCCCCAACCCGCCTCGATTTCTTTTCTCATCGAGGTATAGCTCCGGCCGACGAAGCGCTTGGCAACCTCCGTTTCCGCGATCTCGAAGCCGATCTCTGCCAGAGCCGCGACGGTCGAGCGCGTGCTGATCACCTCGCTGTCGATCAGCACCCCGTCACAGTCGAAGATGACGAGGTTGACCTGTTGACCCGGCGGCGGGCCGCCGCTCACCAGCAAGTGTAGCCGCCGTCGGCGACCACGATGCTGCCGGTCATCAGCGACGAGGCGTCGGAGGCAAGAAAATGCACGACGGAGGCGATTTCGTCCGGCTGTCCGACCCGGCCCATCGGCGTGTTCTCCATCCAGACCGGGTAGAGCCGCTGATCCTCCATGCCGAATTTGGTGAGCGGTGTCTCGATATAGGTCGGCGCGACCGCATTCACACGCACGCCGCGCGTCGCCCATTCGGCCGCGAGCGATTTCGTGAGGTGATGCACGCCCGCCTTGGAGGCGTTGTAGAAGCACTGCGGCTGCGGCTTGTTGACGATGTAGCCGGACATCGAGCCGATATTGACGATCGCGCCCTTCCCCTTGTCCAGCATCCCCTTGCCGAACGCCCGGCAGCACCAGAAGACCCCGTTCAGATTGACGTCGATGACGTTCAGCCAATGCTCGTCCGTGGTCTCCTCGGCTGGCGTGTCGCTGCGCGCGATGCCGGCGTTGTTGACCAGGATGTCGACACCGCCTTTCTCCTCGGTGAGCCGATCGGCGACGGCCTGCACCTGCTCGGAGCGGGTGACGTCCATTTCGACCACATCGACGTCGAGCCCGTTGCCGGATAGCTCCGCCTTGGCCGCATCCCCGACCGCGAGGTCGATCTCGGCGATCACCACCGCAGCGCCGGCCTCGGCCAGCGCCTGACTACAGGCAAGTCCGATACCCCGCCCACCACCAGTGACCAGGGCTACTTTCCCATCCAGTCGGAACTTCTCAAGAAACATGCTTACGTTCCCAGGTCGATTTTTCGTCCAGTGTCGCTATCAGCAACTCTCTCACATAGGCGTTCACCGGCATGCCTGCGGCAAGACGACCATCACTCACGATCTCTAGAGAATAGGCGGAAGTGCAAGCCCGCTGGCAAGACCTTTCGACCCGATGATGCACATCATAACTCTCATACCGTTTCGCACCTATTTGTCACAGTTCGAGAATTTTTTCCGCGCATTTGATGAAATCTTTGGTCAATCGCGTCAAGTCAAATTAAACTGTGAAAATAAAACCTTAGGGAGCGAATCGCGTTATGGTGATGCTACGTTTCTGCTTCTGTCTGCTTGCATGGGCGCTGGTTACTACATCTGCCTTTGCAAAGACTGAAACCCTCGCCGAGCGAGGCAAGCGCATGTGTGAAGAAGCCGGCGTACCGCTTGAAGACTGCGTCATTCTACCGCCGGACTTGCGCGATCCAGGGCCAGATTCAGCCATCGCCGAGGCTGCGCCTGAGACACTCCCCATCAAGGATCTTGGTCCAGGACCGGCTGCGTTTGGCACCGGCAAGTATGGTTGGTGCGAAGACTGCACCTCGCTTCTCGCCGCAGCACCGGTCACACCTTGGTCGGCCTATGGCGGTCGGCAGTTTCAGCCCCTTCGCGACGAGGACAATCGCCAGTTTGCGTCCAACGAGACCAACTCACCTAGTGGCAGCCCTGGTGGAGGTGACGATGGTGACGGTGGAGATCCGGACGACGGCACCGATGGTGGCGGCAATGAAGACAACGGCGACGCTGGTGACGGTGGCGGTGGCGAAATCTGCGAGTAGAGTAAGCGCCCGCTCCCACTTTTCGATCGTTGAGGGCAGGCGCTGACGGCCCGACAAATCAGGGATGTTTTTCGAAGGCAGGCGGCAGCTTGCGGCACGCTCGGATCGCCATTCACGGCGCAACTGCTAAGCCTGCTGGCTGACCGGCTATCTGAGAACACGATCGTCGGCCGCGCGGTCTTGGGTTGGCGGGGCGATCCCGTCGCCGATGCGCTGGCGCTTAGAATAGCCGGCGCTCTGCACGCCGAGGTGCTCGCCAAGCGCTCAAAGACGTTGATCGAGGTCTATCCTCCAGCTTCGGCTGTCGACGATGAAACACTGTGGCGCGCTGTTGATCACGCTATTGAGGCCAATCGGACGACCATTCTCTGCTTTCTAGGAAGCCCGCCCCAGACCAATGAAGTCGCTCGCTCCGCCGCACTCGCCGGCGGCTTCCTCACCATCGCCGCGATCACCTCGCTGCCACTGGCCCTTTTCGAGATCGGCGCCAGCGCCGGCCTCAATTTGCATTGGGATTCCTATCGCTACGATCTTGGCGGGCTGCAGATCGGGGAAGCCGACAGCCAGCCCCTGCTGGCGCCTGCATGGGAGGGACCGGCCCCGCCTGCAATCGATACCGTTGTCAGCGGGCGTGCAGGCTGTGATCGCGCACCAATCGATGTTCGATCGGATAAGGACATCCTCCGCCTGCGCGCCTATATCTGGCCCGACCAGATCGATCGGGAGCTGCGGCTTATGCAGGCTGTGGAAAAGGCCCGCTCGTCGCCGATCCCGATCGAACGGGCCGATGCCGCCGATTGGGCAAAACGCCATGTGGCCGAGCTTCAACGCGATGTCACCGTGGTCCTGTTCCACTCGATCGTCTGGCAATACATCGCGCAAGACTCCCAGCGACGTCTTCAGCACATCATCGAGAAGGCCGGCCGACGCGCCGATCCCGATCACCCCTTCGCCTGGTTGCGTATGGAACCCGAGACACCGAAGGCCGCATCCCTTCGCCTAACGCTTTGGCCAATCGGAGAAACGCATTTTCTCGCCGATGTCGATTATCACGGCCGCTGGATCCGGTGGCACGTCGACTCTACAGCAATCAATCGGTAGTTCACTCAACACTGCCAGGCGAAAATTCGCGGTTTCGATCGCGGCGTTTTCCTTAACGCAATCTTCATCATTATCGGTCAAGGTCCATTGGTGAGCAGTGGCTGCCTTTGCTTGGCCGTAGCCTTGGATGATTCTGAAACCAACCTCCGGTCCTTTCATCAATGACGTCGAGTGATGCCATCGATCTGCCGATGCCGCCCATGCCCTGGGGAGGAATCGTCGCCGCTTCCCTGGCATCGAGCGTGCTCACACTCGGCCTGCCGATCTCAGTGCTACAGG
>JBCCIN010000272.1:0-7346 GCA_039028235.1 Pseudomonadota bacterium | reverse complement strand
CGGCCGCAAATACCCGGACCGTTACTTCAACTTCGGCATCGCCGAGCGCAACATGATCGGCGCTGCCGCCGGCCTCGCCACCACCGGGCTCACGCCGGTGATCTCCAACTACTCCTTCTTCCTCGCGCTGATGGGCGTCGAGAATATCCGCAACGACATCTGCTACACCGACCTCCCCGTCAAAATGGTCGGCACCCACAGCGGCATCGCCATGGGCTTTTACGGCACGTCCCACCACTGCAACGAGGACATCGGAGCGCTCAGAGCGATTGCGAACCTGACCCTGATGGCGCCCTGCGACGGGAACGCACTGCGCTCGGCGCTGACCAACCACATCGAGCACCCGCATCCCATCTACTTCCGCTGCGGCCGCGGCCGCGAAGCCGTTATCTACGACCAGCCGCCAAGCTTCGACATCGGCGGCTCCAACCAGCTCCGCGACGGCGACGACATTTCCATCCTCGCCATCGGCAACCTGGTGAAGGCCGCACTGGATGCCCACGACATCCTCGCGAAGGAGGGCATCGGCGCCCGGGTGGTCGACATGTACTCGATCAACCCCATTGACAAAGACGCCATCCGCCGCGCCGCCAGCGATCACAAGGTCATCGTCACAGCCGAAGAGCACAACGTCACCGGCGGCTTCGGCTCGGCGGTGGCAGATGTGATCGCGGAGGAAGGGCTGGGCGCGAAGCTGGTCAAGATCGGCATGCCGGACGCCTACAGCGTGCTTGGGCCGCCAACGCATCTCTATGCGCATTACGGGCTGGATGGTGAAGGTGTGGCGAAAAGGGTGCGGGAGGTGGCAACTGGAGATCTGGCACAACGCAAAAAAATCTAAAGTTTTTTCAGAAACAATATTTTCTACCTAGAGTAATTTTAGTAAAATGTTTAGGCTATCAATCCGCGCCACCCACTTTCTGGACTTGGCTCTTGCATACCGAAGACGATTCTAGGAACTTTTCCTGCATCGTTCAGCCCAACGAAGCTCCAGTATTCAGGTGCTGCAAAGTATCAAGCAATCAACTTCGATGTCAGATATGCAATCACGTAATGATCGACGGATATCTGCCATCATCATTTCTGAATATTCGGATTCAGTGTTTTAAGTGTGGATGGGTTACAGTGACACCGCCGCTAGAAGATGGAGATATTTTACCTCAGCGAGTCGTTCATTTGGAGAATCTAGATAAAATCCTTACAGACAAAACTATTGATTACGAACCTTCGGTTGTTTTTACGACAAGCCCATACTTCGAAGAAGCGAATAACAAACTAAGTCCAAATTTGGCTGGCGATTCCTCATTTGTTTTAGATGACGAAAGCATTTCATGGATTGTATCGGAGTACGAAAGATGGACAGGGTTATCTTTCTCAAAGAAGATGGCAAAATTGCGTAGATTTCACACAAATGGAAAATCCGGATCTAAATCATTACCATTTGCGTGGTCTGTATGGAAAATGCGAGAAGCTATGAAGAGTGATAATATAGATTTTAGAGACGAAGAATTACATGCTGCTAATGTAGGGTTACTTTCTTTCCAAAACGGAATTGCGCAATGGAGTCATCATCCATTATTCAATAAAATCATAGCGGATTTGAAGAATGACGGAACATTCTATCACACAATGTCGCAATTTAATATTGCATCGTACTTGTTCAGCCACGGAAATAGAATAGGATTTTCTGTCAATAACGTAGCTGGGAAGGCCAAGCCGGATCTATACTGCAAATGGCGTCCGCCGGAAAAATTCTTTATAGAGGTAAAATCACCTCAAGTGCTTCTCTGGCGAAAGAGCGGCATTCCTAGCCGCGAAAGTGTTCGAGCTAAGATCAGGACCGAACTCTCGAAAAGACGGCAGATAGGACGTGCAAGTCCCGGGATGATTGTACTTGCAAACAATCACCCTTCTCCGTTGGTGCATCATTGGGTCGTATCTGAGATAGACACGTATCTCCGAGACAGTGGGATTCAAAATCCCTATCTAGCTGGCGCGGCAACCATGTGGGCTGAGGGGATAAGACGAAACGCAGAACGTCATAACGGCATCTGGACTGTTTATGAATTTGTACCGATAGAGAATCCTGGATGTAGAATTCAGGACAACCCACTGAGAATTAACTAGCCGGGAGTTGCTTGACGCCCGTCATTCGATCCCGGACGATTTCCGAAAGTCATTCAAGACGGAGGCTGGGGATGATCAGCGAGCAGGATGTCGCGTTCTATAAGGACAACGGCTACCTCGTGGTGCCGGATGTCCTGAGCGCGGACGACGTGGCCGAACTTCGGCGCGTGACGGAAGAGTTCGTCGAGAAGGCGCGGCAGGTCACGGAGCATGATGAGATCTACGACCTGGAGGACAGCCACTCGTCCGCTGAGCCTCGGGTTCGGCGGATCAAGACGCCGCATGCGCATCACGAGGTTTATGCGCGGATGGTGGCGCATCCGAACATTCTGGCGGTGCTGCAGAAGCTCTGGGGGCCGTCGATCCGGTTCGATGTGTCGAAGCTCAACCTCAAGGCCGCGGGCTATGGGGCGCCGGTCGAGTGGCATCAGGACTGGGCGTTTTATCCGCACACCAATGACGACCTCGCTGCTGTCGGCATCATGATCGACGATGTCGACGAGACCAACGGGCCGCTGATGGTCATTCCAGGCTCGCACAAGGGGCCGATTCTCGATCACCACGCCGACGGCTATTTCTGTGGCGCCATCGACCCGCACCGCGGGGAGGTCGACTTCGGCGAAGCCGTGACGCTGACCGGAAGCGCCGGTTCGATCACGGTCCATCATGCTCGAGCGATTCATGGCTCGGCGACCAACACGTCCGGCAAGCCGCGCCGCCTGCTGCTGCATCAATATCGCGCTGCCGACGCCTGGCCGCTGCTCGGTGACGATCAGCCCTGGGACGCTTTTCGCGGCAACCTGCTGTCTGGCGAGGACACCATCGAGCCGCGCATGACCGGTGTGCCGGTGCGCCTGCCGCTGCCGCCCGCCCCCCATCAGGGCTCGATCTACGAGAACCAGAAGAGTACGAAAAGCCGGTTTTTCGAGACGGCCGACGATCTGGACGTCGCCGACGCGGCGATGCGCTGACCGGCGACCGACGAAGGGCGACCTTCGATGGAGGACCTTTCGGCTCCGCGGTTAGCCAAATCTTAAGCCGCCTCGCCTAAACTTCCCGATCTGGTCCATGCGATCCTGGGAGTCCGCCCGCCCGCAGGAAAAGTCGGTCCAGGCACGGAGTCCGAGGATCGCATGGACCGGCGAGACCATCATGGTCTGCAGCCAACGGGTTAAGATCAGGTTAACGGTGGATGAGGAGCAGGTTCGCGGCGGATGAAGATGAGGCTGACGCTTATGATGAAGAGGATAGAGCGGATTCCGATCGGAGTTCATCGGGATGAACGCTCTATCTCTTTGTTTCGCAGCACTTCCTTATCGAAAAGATGGTTCCACTTGTTTGGGAGAAGTTCTAACGGCGATCGGCTCTCATCCGTGACCGACTATGCATCGCACTGTCGCTGAAAAAGCGCCACGTCCTTCCGGGGGATCTCGCAGCTCCAGCCTCTTTGCTCTGCGATCACTTGCAAGGTGGCGGGGCGATAGAAGGTGACGTGGGTCGGATCGCGGCGGTAGTGCCAGCCGGCGAAGCGCCCGTCGTCGGTCTGAAAGCAGGTCATCACGCCGAGCCAGCCGCCGGGTTTCAGGCGCTGTTCGAGAAAATCGAACTCGGCGGCCGGCTCGAAAAAATGTTCGGCGACCTCACTAAGCGTGATCACGTCATAACAACGCTCCAGGACGTCCCTGGCGGGGCGAAAGAAGGGGTCGTAGAGCGCCATCGACAGGCCTGCCTCCTCCAGCATCCCCGCGAGCGCCGGGCCCGGACCGCAGCCATAGTCGAGGCCGGTCATGCCGGGGCGGAGCTTTTCCAAGAGCGGCTCGGCGAGCTTTGCGAGGAATGTCCGGTAACCGACATCCGCGGGATCGTTCCGGTGGTGCCGGTAGTGGGCTAGCTCGTCGGCCCGGGTCAGTCGCTGGCCAGGATCGAGGAAGGTCGCCTCGCAGGCCGTGCAGCGCCAGTAGGTTTTCCGGTCCAGCTCTGCGAAGAGCCGCAGCTGCACCGCGCGGCAGACAATACAGGCTTTCGGAGCTTCTCCGATGGTCAACGGCAGGGCCATGTCTTCTCTTGCCGCGCTCAGGCAAGTTCAGCAAGGGGCGGCTCGCCCCTGCCGTGCTCAGGCAGGTCAAGCAGGGGGCGGCTCACACCCGTAATGGTCACGAAAGAGTCACGGTAGTTTGACCTGTAGTTTATCAACACTATGCTTAAGTGTTTGACAGAGCACATCCTTGTGGCTGCGGGGGCTATGGGAGAGGTGATGTCCGTGTTGAGAAGTGGGAACAAGCGCGTGCTTCAGGTTCTGCTGGCGCAGCCGCGGGGATTTTGCGCCGGCGTGGAGCGTGCGATCGAGATCGTGGAGCGCGCGCTCGAGCGTTTCGGCCCGCCGGTCTATGTGCGCCATGAGATCGTGCACAACCGGCATGTGGTCGAGGACCTGCGCCAGAAGGGTGCCGTATTCGTCAAGGAAGTCGACGAAATCCCCAAGGGTGCTGTGACTATCTTCAGCGCGCACGGCGTGTCCGATGCGGTCGAGCAAGCCGGGCATGAGCGAGGGCTGAACGTGATCGACGCCGCCTGCCCGCTGGTCACCAAGGTGCATAAGGAAGGTCAGCGCTATGCCGGCAAAGGCTACGAGATCGTGCTGATCGGCCATGAAGGCCATCCCGAGGTCGAGGGCACGATGGGCAGGATCGGTGCCAAGGTGCATCTGGTCTCGGATGTCGAGGATGTCGCTGCCCTGACGCCGGCCGACCCCGAAAAACTCGCCTTCGTCACCCAGACGACACTCAGCGTCGACGATACGCGCTCGGTCATCCAGGCGCTCAAGCGCCGTTTCCCGGCGATCATCGGACCCGACACGCGTGACATTTGCTACGCCACCCAGAACCGGCAGACGGCGGTGCGCGAGCTTGCTGCGCAGGTGGATCTGGTGCTGGTGGTGGGCGCTCAAAACAGCTCGAACTCGAACCGGCTTCGCGAAATGGGCGAGGATATGGGCGTGCCAAGCCATCTGATCGACGGGCCCGACAATATCGATCTCGGCTGGTTCGACGGGGTGTCCAAGGTCGGTATCACCGCCGGTGCCTCCGCACCTGAAGAGCTGGTGCAACAGGTGATCGGCCGATTGAAGGAACACTTCGATGTCGGGCTCGACAATCTCGACGGCATTCGCGAGAACATCCAATTCCGGCTGCCGGCATCTCTGAGCGACCGTGGCGCGCGGCCGACGGTTTGAGCAAGACGACACTTTTTCAAAGGATTACCCGAACCGATGGGCATTCCCCTTCGTCAGCAGATCCGTGTCGGCGCCTATGTGATGAAACAGCGCCTCCAAGGCACCAAGCGCTACCCGCTGGTCCTCATGCTGGAGCCGCTGTTTCGCTGCAATCTCGCTTGTGCAGGCTGCGGCAAGATCGACTACCCCAAGCACATTCTGGACCGGCGTCTCAGCGTCGAGGAATGCCTCGAAGCGGTGGATGAGTGCGGTGCTCCGATTGTCTCGATACCGGGCGGCGAGCCGCTCATCCATAAGGACATCGTCGAGATCGTCGAGGGCATCATTGCCCGGAAAAAGTTCGTCTATCTCTGCACCAACGCGCTCCTGGTGAAGAAGAAGATCGACGCCTTCACGCCCAGCCCTTATCTCACCTTCTCGATCCATCTGGACGGCCTTGAGGAGCATCACGACAAGTCCGTCTGTCAGGAAGGCGTGTTCGAAAAAGCGGTCGAGGCTATCAAACTCCTGCGATCACGCGGCTTTCGCGTCAACATCAACACCACCCTCTTCGACGATGTCGAGCCCGACGAGGTCGGTGCCTTTTTCGACTATGTCAGCCATGAACTCGACGTCGAGGGGATCACGGTCTCACCGGGTTACGCCTATGAGCGGGCACCCGATCAGGAGCACTTCCTGAACCGGAAAAAGACCAAGGAGCTGTTCCGCTCGATCTTCAGGAAGGGGCGTGGCAAAGGCTGGAAGCTAAGCCATTCCTCGCTCTACCTCGATTTTCTCGCCGGCAATCAGCGCTATCACTGCACGCCCTGGGGCAACCCGACGCGCAATATCTTCGGCTGGCAGCGTCCCTGCTATCTCCTGGGCGAAGGGTTTTCGCCGTCCTTCAAGGATCTGATGGAGACGACGGACTGGGAGCGCTACGGCACCGGTAACTATGAAAAATGCGCCGACTGCATGGCCCATTGCGGCTATGAGCCGACCGCCGTCAACGACGCCGTGGCCAGTCCGCTCAAGACCATGCTGACGGCGCTCCGTGGCCCCAGGACCGACGGCGAGATGGCACCCGATATCTCGCTTGCCAACCAGCGTCCGGCCCAGGATGTGTACGAGAAGGTGGTGGCCGAAGCCGCCGAGCGGGAGGAAAACGGCGCCAGGCCGGTCTATCGATCGAAGGCCGTGGCCTAGCGGCGGCGTGGCCACTTCATTGACCTTGATAGGCCTTCGAAGAATGTGTCCGCAAATGCGAGCGTGTGCGGTCTCTTGTCAGCTTTTCGGACGATCGGCGATTGTACTGACCGAACTGGAGCAGATCCCGATCACCTATGAGCGGACTGCATGCTCATCTCTCAATTGCATCGCATCTTCTGATTGAGCAGGTGTTTTCACCTTTTTGGCAAAAGCTCCGAGTTCCCACCGATAGGCCACAGAGGCCGCGACACCCACGGCGGGTTCCTTTTTGACCCTAGGTTTTCGTTAACCTTTTCGTGTCACCCTAGGCCATGGTCCATGCGACCCTGGAAATCCGACCACCTGCAAGAGTGGCTCGGCGAGGCTCGGACACCCAGGATCGCATGGACCAGCAAGACAGGCCGGAGCTTAGCGACAACGTGTTAAGAAAGCATGAAGGCCGACGCTTTCCTAAACGGTTTGCTGAGACTTCGCGCAGGCGGTGTCACAGCGACTTCAGATACTCCAGGAGCGCCCGACGCCTTTCGGGGTGCTCAGCGAAGAAGTCATTCCCGTAGATCGGACCGTCATGGCCGACATTGGCGTTGCCGGGAAGGCTGGTGTCGAGCGTGCTGGCACCTTCGTTCATGAAGCCGATGGCATCGGGGTCGAAGGCTCGGCTGCCGACCTTGAACATGGCCTCACGTCGATCTGCTGGCAGCAGCAACTGCTCCAGGGTGCGCACCGAACCGTTGTGCAGATAGGGAGCTGTCGCCCAGATACCGTTCAGCGGACGCGCCTTGTAGCAGGGAAGCGGATT
>JBCCIN010000271.1:0-7375 GCA_039028235.1 Pseudomonadota bacterium | reverse complement strand
GATCATCCAGCAGCACCGCATTCTCCGCGAGCAACCGCCCGGCCGCACGCACTTCGACGAACCGCGACGCCCCATCCGAAGGTGCCCCCTCGCCAAAAGCCCGAAGCCCGAAGATCAACACCCCGATCAGCCCAAACGCCAACCAGGCATGCGCATGTAGTGTGACCACCTCACGGACTTGCCTGACACTGACGGGAACGCCCGGTGCCGAGCGACCACCGTCGGATCGTTGTCCGGACGTGCGAGTGGGCATGGGTGGGGGCTCCAGGTCGATGCAAATCGAACGCGCGACCGCGCGCAGACCTCTTCAAAGTCGGCCGCGAAACGATGGCTAAGCGATGAGACTAGATGAGCACGTCGAATGCTCAGCTATCGGGAGGTAGTATGACCGTTTGGATAGGGCCGAGGCTCGTTTCCGCGTCTAAAGTCACGGGCCCTTTCAACGCTGCAATATCGCTATCAAGCGGCCAGTAACGCGCGGTTCCAGCAAGCACATACGCACCAGCGGTGTTTTCGGCGATGAGACCACTGTCGTCGCCAGCCGTAACTTTGAACCGATCCACACGAAAATGCGCGTTCCCTGTATTCGTCAGATTGATCACAGCATCACCATCAGGCGAACGGCTGATTTCCCAGACGGGCTCGGGCTTGGCGTTTTCAGGTCTCACGAAAAGCGGGAGTTCGAGGCTAAGTGCAAATGCAAGAGCGGAACGATCGACTTGAAGCTCCCCAGGAACTTCCTTGACGTAGAACAAATAGGCCTTCTCCGCCACGATACCATCCAGCCCCCTCGCCGCCAGACGAATGGTTTGCTCACCTCCTGGTGGTAGATCGAAAATTGGCGGCACGGCGAAGATCTCAGTTGCATGTGGTATCTGAGACTCTGATCTTTCCCAAGATTTTGCGAGAACCTGAAGCGTCGTTGCATTGTTGTCGGTGTTCTTAACCGTTACTGTTGCAGCCTGGCCGTCGGCGTTTAACTCGATCAGTGTTGGCGATACTGTCAGCGTTGTCGCTTGAGACTGCGCGAACGGCATGAGAAGAAACGTGCATAGAGTCAGAGCAATCAGATTTTTCGTCGACATAGCGAGAGCACTTTCACCGAGATTGCGAGCCCCCTCCGCGCGCTCATGCCAAGGGGGCTCGTTGCCAATCAGAACAAAAATTAGGAGAGTGCGAAACTGACGGTGATGCCGACCGAGTCGGAGTAGTTGCCGACCGTCTTGCCGCTCACAGCCGCAGGCGCTATGGAGGCGGAAAACTGGAGAATCGCTCCACCTTGACCGTCAAATCCGGCGAGGAAGGAAGCTCCTGGCGCGACGACGCCACCAGCTGTGCTCTCCGTGAGAGTATACTCGATCAGATCGGCTGCCGTGGCATGCTTCAGCTGACGGAGGCTGTTCGCCCCAGCGCCGTTTGCGCCAGTATCAACTGTAATCGTTGCCTGGCTTCCGCTGAAGGAGCAGCCGGTGATGTTCAAGTTAACCGTCGAGGTGCTCCCGCCATTGGTTGCGTCGATGTCGCCAAACGGCAGACTCTCGGTAGCGATCGTGCAACCTGACTGAATTGTAGCGGTCAGGTTGAGGTTCTGCGCATCGGCCTGGTTGTCCGGCAAAGCCGCCAGCGTAAGAGCCGTCGCGGTAGCAAAGACAGCAGCACGAGTCTTTCCAAACATTCTACTCTCCTAACGTTGGTTAGATGCCGAGGACGTTTTTTTTCGTTCGTCAGAGGGTGCAATCACCGGGATGGGGAGACGGGGCGTGTCATGGGGTCATCACCGGTGACTGCTGCGGGCCGAGATGGGTCTCGCTGAGGACTTCGAGACTCTCGGGCAGGGCTTTCTGGTCGTAACCTAACGACCAGCGTTGTTCCTTACCGGCCAGCGCGTAGGCGAACTGGTCGGTTTCGAAGATCGGCTTGCCGTAGCCGGGCGCGCGCAATTCGAGGGACTTGACCATCAGATGCGCACTGCCGCGATTGGCCAGGATCAGCTCGGCCTCGCCGCTGTCGGTATACTGAAAGCGCCACTCGGGGTCGGGGACGGCGCCCTGCGGCGTGACGAACAGCGGCATGTTCAGGCGCACGGCAAAGGCGACGCCGCCCGGCTCGACCTCCTCCGGCACCTCGGTGATCAAAAGGCGATAGGCCTTCTCGATCGAAGCGCTTCCCGGATCGCGATGGGCAAGCCGGATGACCTGCTCGCTCTCGGGCTTCATCTCGAAGATCGGCGGCACCGCCAGGATCTCCTCGGCACGCGCCGCCTGATCCAGATCCTCCGCCTTGACCCATTCCACCGCCTGAACCTGCACCAGAGCCGGTGTCGGATCAGGATTCTTGACGCGGATCACCTGGCTCTTGCCATCGGCCGACAAGAACACCTTGATCGGCGAGACCTTGAGCGTGCCCGCCTCGGCCACGCCGAGAGCGAGCGATCCCGCGACCGCAAGCGCAGTCCAACAAAGCTTCATAAGGGCGCTCTTTTCAGTTCTTCCCCAACGCCGGAACGCGACTTGGGGGCCGCCTTCGATGAGGCGTCGACGTTGCGGATCAGTTGGTGGTCAGCGTGATCGTCACCGAATCCGAGTAGCTGCCCGGCAGGGGTGACTGACCGCCTGGAATTCGGCCGAACACGGTCGGCGATCCGGTCGTGGCCGAGGCGAAATCAGCCGAGTCCTCGGGGAACACGCCCCAGAGCTGCGTGCGACCGCCGTCACGGTACAGCTCGTACAGAATCTGGCTGGAGAAGTCGCCGTTGAACATCTGCCGGCCATTGGGATCACCGGTAGCACCACCATCCATGGAAATGGCGATATTGGTGGGCGAATTGCAGGAAAAGCTGATCGGTATCTCGACGTCTTTCTGCGTGCCGGAGTAAGCGCCGAAATCGAGCGTGGCGCCGGTCACCGTGCATTCGCCGCCGACGCTAGCCAGCACCAGGAGCGTGTCGCTCGATTGCGCCATGGCCGGACCTGAAAGCGCGGTCATGCCGGCAAAGCCGATCATGCCGAACACGATTCCAATGCCCTTTCCTTCACCCATCGTCATTCTCCTCTGATCGCGCCCTTCATGCCCGATGCGGCTTCGAGGACGCCATTGTCGCTATCAACCGTGAGGGGATACAACACAATCAGATGAGGTCGTTCAAGCATTTTCTCGCCTATTGGTTGAAAAAAATTTCGACCGGTATTTGCTCGATTTTTCGATCTCAAATGGCGCGGATATCGGGCCGAAAATCCAGCAAATTCGCCAATTTTTTGAATGCCAGACAGAGATAAAGCTGAGAGTCAGCAAACCAGCATAACACCCTCATACGGCGCAGAATTCTGGAACGCTACTCGCCTAATGATTGAAATCGAGCATCCGGCAAGACAGGCCGACTCCTAGCCGCCATAGATGTAGGTGGGCAGCCAGAGTGCTATCTGCGGGAAGAGAAGAATCAGAATCAGGCCGATGAGCTGGATGCCCATGAACTGAATCATGCCGACATAGATATCCTTCAGATCCCATTCGGGCACCACGCCTTTCAAGAAATAGGCGGAGAGTGCCACGGGCGGCGAGAGCCAAGCGGTCTGAAGGTTGACGGCGACCAGGATACCAAACCAGGTGAGGTTGATGTCCAGCTGCTCCAGAGCCGGGATCAGGATGGGAACGATGATCAGGACGATCGGGACCCATTCCAGCGGCCATCCCAGGAGGAAGATCAGGGCCATGATGATCAGGAGCACCTGCATCTGGGACAGGTCCCACTGCAGGAGAAGCTCAGTCAGCATGGTGGGCGTGCCGAGGCGGGAGAAGACCGCGCCGAAGAAGTTCGAAGCGGCCACCAGGAAGAGGATCAGGACAGTGATTTCGAGGGTCTTGATCAGCGCCTCGTAGAAGCGGCCCCAGGTCATCTGACGGTAGGCGAGGGTCAGGAGAAGCGCACCGAAGGCGCCGCAGCCCGCCCCTTCGGTCGGCGTGGCCCAGCCGAACAGGATCGAGCCCAGCGCGAAGGCCACGAGGCCGGCAGGCGGCACGAGGCCTAAGAAAAACTCGCGAAGGACCACGCCCCAATCGTTGGGATGCTCATCCTCGGGCAACGGCGGTCCGAGTTCCGGGTTCAGCCAGCAGCGCACCAGGGCATAAGCGGTGTAAAGAAAGGCGAGCATGATGCCCGGGATGATCGCCGCGGCGAACAGATCGGTGACCGGCACTTCGAGCACCGGTCCCATCACCACCAGCATGATCGAGGGCGGTATCAGGATGCCGAGCGTGCCGCCCGCGGTGATGGTGCCGGCGGCGAGCTTCACGTCATAGCCCGAGCGGTTCATGGTCTTCGCGGCCATGATGCCGAGGATGGTGACGGAAGCACCGACGATGCCGGTGGCGGCGGCAAAGATGGTGGAGACGAAGAGCACGGCAATATAGAGGGAGCCGCGGGTCGAGGCGAGCATGAGCTGGACAGCGCGGAACAGTCGCTCCATCAGGCCAGCCTGCTCCATCATGATGCCCATGAACACGAAGAGCGGCACGGCGGCCAGCGTCTGCTCGAGCATCACCTGATTGAACTGCAGCGCCATCAGGTAAAAGACGAGATCGGCGCCAAAGCCCCAGGTGCCGAAGACGAAGCCCAGAAAGATGAGGGTGAAGGAAATCGGAAAGCCGACGAAGATCGCGAACAGCATGACCGCGATCATGATGACGCCAATGAGTTCGGGCGCCATCAGGGCCACCTATTGTGCTGGATGGTATAAAGACACTTCAGGAATTCGGAGATGCCCTGAAGGAGGAGAAAGAGCGCGCCGAGCGGCATGGCAGTCCTGGCCGGCGCGACGGGCGCCATCCAGGCGGTGTCCATCGAGCGTTCCCATTTGAGCCAGGCGCCCCAGGTGTAGTCGGCGGCGATATAGAAAAAGAACAGCATGCCCGGAAAGAACAGGATGACGTAGAGGATGGCATCGACGCGCGCCTGGTTTTCCGGCTGCCACAGGCGATAGAGAAAGTCGGCGCGGATGTGCACGCCACGCATCAGGGCATAGCCGGCGCCGAGCATGAAGAGCGCGCCCGAGAGCATGCGCGAGGTGTCGTAGGCCCAAAATGTCGGCGCGATGAACAGCTTTCGTGCGACGACCTCGTAGACCATGGCGACCATCAGCGGCACCAGAAGAAGGCACGCGATCCGCCCGACCCAGAGGCTGATGGTGTCGAGAATGGTGATCGTCTTTCGCATCCAGGGACGCATGTTCCAGGGCAGGTCCCCTGGATCGCCACTCCTGCGTTCGGCGATCATCTCATCCGAGATGTCCAGATTCGTCGGCTCTTCAGCCATATAACGATGCGCTCCGGTCGCCGTTACAGAAAGGGCGGGTGCTTAAACAACACCCGCCCCACTGGACAAAGTCAAGCCGAAGGTCGGCAGCCGTTACTTCAGGCTGTCGGCGAAGGCCTTGCCGAGAGCGGCGTTGGAGGCCTGCGCACCGGCCCAGAACGGCACCGCGGTTTCGGCGAACTCTTTCTGCGAGTTCCAGACCTCGGCGAAGAACTCGTTATCTTCGGCGTTCTTCTCGAGCGAGGCACGCGCGGCGGCCATATACTCGGTAAAGTAGTCGGCAGGCGTGTCATGCAGCTGAACGCCGTGATTGTCGACCAGGTCCTTCAGCGCCTTGCCGTTCTCGTAGATGCGGTAGCTCATTGCCTTGGAGAGCGAGGCGTTGGCCGCGACTTCGAGGGCCTTCTTCTGATGGTCGGACAGGCTCTCATAGACGTCGCCATTGATGTAGAGGTCAGCGTTCACGACCACCTGATGCAGGCCCTGCAGGTAGTAGTGCTTCAGGACCTTCTGGAAGCCGAAGACGCTGTCCGGCTTCGGGCAACACCACTCGGCAGCGTCGATCGTGCCTTTCTCAAGGGCGGGAAGGATGTCACCACCACCCATGGCAACAGCGGCCACGCCGATGTCGTTATAGGTCTGCCCGGGGATGCCTGGAGGTGCGCGAAAGCGATACTCGCGGAAATCAGCCATCGACTCGATCGGCTCCTTGAACCAGCCGAGCGCTTCCGGACCGACCGGCTGCAGCATAAAGCCCTTGACGTTCACGCCCATCTCGTCCCAAAGGCGATCATAGAGTTCCTTGCCGCCGCCATACTGGAACCAGGAAAGAAAGGCGATGTTGTCGATGCCGACACCGGCGCCGGCCACAGGCGAGCCGAACAGCATGGCGGCCGGGTGCTTGCCGGACCAATAATGCGTCCAGGCGAAACCGCCCTCGATCAAGCCCTTATCGACGGCATCCAGGGTCTCCTGCACGCCGACGACGGCACCGGCAGGCAGGACCTCGATCTTGACCTCACCATTGGTCAGATCGGCAACGTCCTTGCCGAATTCGTTCAGCATGTGGACTTCGTCCGCTTTGGCCGGGATCACCGACTGCACGCGGATGGTGACTTCCTGCGCCAGCGCCGTGCCAGCCAGCAACGCACTGACCGCAAGTCCTGCCGTCAGTGAACCTATAGATTTTACCATCGTGGAGACTCCCTGAGCATTTATCGGACAGCGCCGCGTATTCGCAGCCCCGTTGGTCGCCACGTTGTCACCAATCTCGACGTCGATCAAGGGAAAGCGGGTAGAAGCGCCTCAGGGTGCCACGATTGGCAGGACCTGGTCGATGACATGCAGAACGCTTTCCTCCGCCTCGAGATCTGCGGCAACCATCGCGGCATCGCCGATGCGGACGATGTCGATGGCATTGATGATGACTACCTCACCCGCAAGCGATCTGTGCACGCCGATCACCCCGGAGAAATCGTCCGAGGTCAGCCGACCCGGTAGGATATGGTGGCTGAGCAGAGTCAGAAGGCGTTCATGGCCGGCGGGGTCCACAAGCCCGTCGACCTCGCCTGGAGCGAGCTTGCGAAAGGCGGCGTCATTCGGCGCCAGGATCGTGTAGGACTCGTCAGGCTCCAGCAACCGCTCCAGACCGACGACTTCCGCCGCATGCAGGAATTGCTCCAGCCCCTCGATGTCGCCGGCTGCGGTCAGTACGGAACCGGACTCCGTGAAAGCGCCCGCCTGGCGACGTTCAGCGAGATAGGTGACCATCTCCTCGATCGGGTCTTTGAGCTCGAAAGGAATGGGCGGGAGTGCTTTAACGGCGGTAGCGCCGCTCGATCCTTGAGCTGACGCCTCGGCCTGCTCGACAGACGGTGCCTCCGATGCCGGCTTTTCCGGGATCTGAAAGGTCAATGCGGCGCTCGCCGGCGCCGGCGCCGGATTGGGTCCGAAGGCCAGGAAGAGCATCGCGACCGATGCAGCTGCGAAACCGGCATAGGCCAGTCTCGGGACCGGCAGAGATGGCAAGAAGCCCATCGATTGCCGCTCGGGCGCTGCGTCCTGTCG
>JBCCIN010000270.1:0-7386 GCA_039028235.1 Pseudomonadota bacterium | reverse complement strand
GCTTGGGATCTATAAGCGCCTTTATCCGCAGACCCGCTCGATCCTGAATGATCTGACGGCGTTCAAGGAGGCGGGGCGCAAGTGAGCAAGGACTATGGAGGCGTCCTGAACGATCTCGTCGCCGGGCGCTGGCGCCATCCGATATCGGGAAAGACCGCATCGGTCGATTTCAAGTCGATCGTCATCCGGGACACGCTGGACGGGGACGAGCCGTCGCTCCTGGACTCCATCGGCTTTGCAGAGAAGAAGATTGCGGTCGTCAGTGACAGGTTCACCCGTGATGCGCTTGCCGGCCACGTGGTTCGCAACCTCAAGGCCGCGGGCTTTGAGCTCGACGACATCGTCTGGGCGAACCCGCGTTGCTCTGATGAGGGCGTCGAGGAGCTGCGCGGGCTGACTTCGTCGGCCGAAGCGCTGGTCGCGGTGGGCTCCGGCACGATCAATGACAGCGTCAAATATGCGGCCTTTCTGGACGGCAAGCCGTTCGCCACCTTTCCGACCTCACCGATGACCGCCCACTTTGCGGGCTCCGCCTCGGTCAGTGTCGACGGCATGAAGAAATCGATTCCCGCCCACCATGCCGAGGGCGTGTTCGTGGATCTGGACGTGCTCCGGGCCTGTCCGATGCGGCTGATCTGGTCGGCCTATGCCGACGTTGTCTGCCGCACCACGGCGCAGGTGGACTGGCTCCTGTCCCATCGCCTCCTGGACACGTCGTACCATGACACGGTCTACCATTTGCTCGCGCCCGATGAGCCCGAACTGATGGCCGATCCCGAGGCGGTTGCGGCTCGTGATGTCGACGCGATCGCCCGGGTGACGCGCATGAATGGGCTGATGGGGCTCGGCACCGCTTTCGCCGGCACCACCCATCACGGCAGCATGGCCGAGCATATGCTGTCCCACTATATCGACATGTTTGCAGGCGACGATCATCCCGGCACCACCCATGGCGAGCAGGTCGGTGTCGCGACGCTGGCGATGAACCGGCTTCATCATCTGATCCTGGACGGCAGCGTGCCACCCGTGATGAGAGCGACCGTCGTCGACAGAGAGGCGATCGAGACGCGCTTTGGCACAGCGATCGCGGATGTCTGCCTCAAATCCTTCGAGGCCAAACGCTTTGACCAGGCCGAGACCGATCGCCTCAACGAAAAACTCGCCGCGATCTGGCCGGCACTGACGGCGGAACTGCGGCCGCTGATGCTCAATCCCAAGGACATCGAGGATGCCCTTCGCAGGGTCGGCGCACCTGTTTCGGCTGCCGATCTTGGCTTATCTGTCGAGTTCTGGCGGGACGCCATTCGCTATAGCCGTTTCACACGGGATCGCTACACCATGCTCGACCTTGCCGGCGACGCCGGACTCCTCGACGATTTTTCGAACAGCTGCAACTGATGGCGAAGATCACGATCATTGGCTCCGGCGTGATGGGCACGTCGATCGCTGTGCCCGCTCTCGACAACGGCCATCAGGTCACGCTGGTCGGCAGCCCGCTCGACGACGCCGTTATCGAGACGATGCGGCGCGGCGACCCCCACCCAAAGCTCGACCGGCCGCTGGCCGGGGAGGTGACCTATCGGCGTCGGGATGAGCTGACGGCGCGAGAGATCGAGGCGTCGGATGTCGTGCTGCTTGGGGTGAGCAGTGCGGGGATTTCCTGGATTCTCGATTATCTCCTCGGCTTCGGCACGCCTATGTCGCGGCTGATGATGATCACCAAAGGCCTGGACGTCACCGACGATGGCGGCGTGCGCACCTTGCCGCCGCGCATCATCGAAACCTTGTCGCCGCTCGGTCCGCCGCCTGCGATCATTGGTGTCGGCGGGCCGTGCATCGCGCGCGAGCTTTCGAACCGCGCGCCGACGGCCGTCGTCTTCGGGCATACCGATCGCGATGCGGCTGTCTTCTGTCAGAAGGTCTTCGCGACCGACTACTACCATATCCGCCCGTCCGCCGATCTGACCGGTGTCGAGGCGAACGCGCCTCTCAAGAACTTCATGGCGATCGGTGTCGCCGCCACCTGGTCCCGCTTCCCCGATCCCGTGAAAGAAAACACGCGCCAGATGAACCCCGCGGCCGCCGTGTTCGAGCAGGCCGTTCACGAACTCGCGCTTCTTACCCAATGGCTCGGCGGCAATCCCATGACCGCCCTCCGTCTCGCCGGCGCCGGCGATTTGTTTGTGACCGTCAACGCCGGCCGAAATTCGCGCCTAGGCCTTCGTCTCGGGGCGGGCGACAGCGTCAACGAGGCCCTTGCAGGACCCCTTGAAGGCGAGACGGTGGAGGGTGTGGATACGGGGCGGGCGCTCGGGCCTGGGCTTTATCAGGCCTGGCAGAAGGACCCCGTGTTGGCCGCGGAGATGCCGCTGACGCGTGCCCTCTTGAATGCGATCCTGCATGACCAGCCCTTCAGCTACGACATGGGTGCCTATTGGCATAGAGACTCCGGCGCCTGGCGGCGCTTGGGAGGCGACTAAATGGGGAAATCAAGATGTCCGAAAAGAAAGTTGTGGTGGCCGCTGACCATCTGGGCCTGCCACTGAAGGATGCCGTCAAGGCGCATCTGGAAGGGCAGGGGGTCACGGTGGATGATCTCGGCGTCAACAGCGAGGACCCGGTCGACTATCCCGATGTTGGTAAGCAGCTTGCCGAGCGTGTGGCTGCTGGCGACTATGAGCGTGGCATTCTCGTCTGCGGCACCGGTGCGGGCATGGCGATCGTCGCGAACAAGGTGCCGGGCGTGCGCGCGGTTTGCGTCACCGATCCCTACACCGCCGAGCGCGCGATCGCTTCGAACAATGCGCAGGTCATCACCATGGGTGCCCAGATCACCGGCCCTTCGGTCGCGACCATGCTGGTGGATATCTGGCTCGCCAATGAGTTCAACGCCGCGCGTTCCGGCAAGAAGGTTGCCAAGATCGACACGTTGGACCTGGAAAGAGGCGGCAGCGAACGTCGCTGAGCGTTTACTTCTCTTGCTTTAGCTGCTTGGCGATGTCGACAGCGGCATATGTCAAAACGCCATCGGCGCCGGCCCGCTTGAACGCGAGCAGCGCTTCGGCCATGGCCTTTTCTCCGTCCAGCCAGCCATTGTTGCCGGCGGCGTGGATCATGGCGTATTCGCCGCTGACCTGATAGGCGAAGGTGGGCACGCCGAAGCCGTCCTTGACCCGCCGGACAATGTCCAGATAGGGCATGCCGGGTTTGACCATGACCATATCGGCGCCTTCCGCGAGATCGAGCGCCACTTCGCGAAGGGCCTCGTCCGTGTTGGCCGGGTCCATCTGATAGCTTTGCTTGCCCTTGCTCTTGAGTGTGCCGGCTGAGCCGACCGCATCGCGAAACGGTCCGTAATAAGCGGACGCATATTTCGCGGCGTAGGACATGATCTTGGTGTTGACCAGGCCCTGCTCCTCCAGCGTCTGGCGGATAACGCCGACGCGGCCGTCCATCATGTCAGAGGGAGCGATGACGTCGCAGCCCGCTTCCGCCTGCACGAGCGATTGTTTGACGAGAACGCCGAGCGTTTCGTCGTTCAGGATGTCGCCGTCGGCGTTGAGCAGGCCGTCGTGACCGTGGCTGGTGTAGGGGTCGAGGGCGACGTCGCAGACCACGCCGATATCGGGCACCTGCTCTTTGATCGCCCGCACCGTGCGGCAGACCAGATTGTCGGCATTGGTGGCTTCGATACCGTCGTCGGTCTTGCGCTCGCTCGGGGTGACCGGAAAGAGAGCGACGGCGGGTATGCCCAGATCCTTCGCCTCCGCGACCGCCGGCAGCAGGAGGTCGATCGAGAGACGTTCGACGCCGGGCATCGACGTGACCACTTGGCGCTCACTCTCACCATCCAGGACGAAGACCGGCCAGATGAGGTCATCGACGCCAAGACGGTTCTCGGCCACCATGCGCCGCGACCAGAGGTCTTGGCGACTGCGCCGCATTCGGGTTCTTGGGAAGGCGGCACTGAAAGGCTGGTTGCTCGTTATTGGCATGGTCGTTCCTCGGACGTCGTCGAGCGACTTATAGCCGCCATTGCCCGCTTCGCCTAGGGATTGACGTCGCCGGGCCGTGGCAACGCCAATTATGACCGGATGTGTCATCGAGACCACCGATCACCTGCTGCATGGCGTGTCGATCGATCTTGGAGACGAAATGCCGCAGCTCTCTCGACACCGATGACCGAACGCCATGCCGCCTCATCGCCGACGTCGATCATTGGCTCGACAATAGCATGGCAAAGTCGCACAATAGTACGACAAAATAGTCGCGTAATCCGCGGAGAACTTAGGCATCTTCCAACTCATGGGTGCTTTCGATTGCCGAGGCGTTCATTGGATCAACTTTAGGAAATCTTTATGCTTTTTGGGCCACGCTTGCAAAAAGATCGATGTACTTTTGCGGAATTGCGCGGCTCATTACGGCAAAAATATAAACAGAGGTTGCAAAACCTTTCGTCTCATGCTCGTTATCCGCTAGAAATGCGGTTCCTAGACAGACATGTGAATCGAGGCCAACGTGAAGCAGAGCTATCTCGAAACAATTCGCTTAATCGAGCGCCTTCACCGCCGATTTCTGGATGTGATCAAGACCGAGCTGGATCGTCTGGGGATCGAGGACATTAACAATGTGCAGACATTGATTCTGTCCAATATCAGCAGCGAGCAGCTGACCGTCGGCGAATTGACGGCGAGAGGCTATTACCTGGGCTCGAACGTCTCCTACAACGTGAAGAAGCTTGTCGAGAACAACTACCTGTCGCAGGAGCGGTCGCCCCACGATCGCCGCATGACCCGCGTCAAGGTCTCGCAAAAAGGCCTGGAGCTTTGCGAGCGGGTCGATGCGCTCTATCAGAAGAACGCCATGGAGCTGGCGCGCGACGTGGTCACCGAAGACCAGCTTCAGTCGACCAATGAGGTGCTGACCTCGCTCGAGCGCTATTGGACCAACTACATCACCTACTCCCGCTAGCGGCCGGCGGCCGCGGGCTCCACTTGCCTGAGTCCGCATGGTTGACCGGCGGTGTCATGTCCGCGAGCCTTGGGATGCTGCCACTTTGGAAGACAGCTTTCCCAAGCACGGACCTGACCAATGTCTGACCAGACTGACGAAAAATTTCCCATCAGCCGTTTCGACGTTCCGGCGCTGGAAACGCTGCCGGATGATCTGCGCGAAAAAATCGAGGAGATCGCCGAGAAGTCGGGTTTCGTCCCCAACGTCTTCATTGCGCTCGCCAGACGGCCGGATGAGCTTCGGGCTTTTTTCGCCTATTACGAGGCGTTGATGGAGAGGGAGGGGGGCCTTTCCAAGGCGGAAAAGGAAATGATCGTCGTGGCGACCAGTGCCGCCAACCGCTGCCCCTACTGCGTCGTTTCCCATGGCGCGCTCTTACGCATCTTCTCGAAGAACCCGCTGCTCGGGGAACAGGTGGCGGTGCTCTATGAAAAGGCGGACATTACGCACAGGCAAAAGCTGATGCTCGACGCGGCCATGGTGCTCGCCAAGAACCCCGGCGCATTCGGTGAGGCGGATATCGAGCGGTTGAGAACGGCCGATTTTTCCGATGATGATATCTGGGATATCGGCGCGATCACCGCGTTTTTCGCCATGTCCAACCGCATGGCGCATCTGACGGAGATGCGTCCGAATAACGAATTCTACCTGATGGGACGCGTGCCCAGAGGAAAGGGATAGCCGTGGAATGAATGCGACGGCGTCGAAAGAAGCGAGGATGGAGACTGCCGGTCAGTCGACCGGTGCTACCGCGATGACCAGGCGGCGGCTTCTCGCGGGAACTGGACAGGTCGCCCTCTTCGCCTTGCTGCCGACCGCCTGCGCGCCTGTCACCAATACGCCCTGGGCCGACGGCACATTCTGGGACGACGGTCAGGGCTGGACAACCTGACGGTCATTTGTCGTCTGAAGATCCTTGCCCATAGCTCTTGGCGCCGTCCGCAAGGAACGCCTGTTCCTCCGGGGTGCTGACTCGGCCGAGGATGGCGTTTCGATGGGGAAAGCGGCCGAAGCGGCGAACGATATCGGCGTGCTCGACCGCATAATCAAGGAACTTATCGTCGCCGAGCGCCGTCGAAAGCACGACCGATCGTTCCTGCTGAGCGAGATCCTCGCTGTGCTGGAACGGCAGATAGAGGAACGTCCGTCGCTCGTTGTCGAGGGTCTGGTCGAAGCCTTTGTCGATAGCCCGCGCTGCCACGGCGACAGCGTCACCGTCAGTGGCGAAGGCCTTCGAGGTGCCCCGAAAGAGATTGCGCGGCATCTGATCGAGGAGAAGGCAAAGGGCGAGTGCGCCCTCGGCTGATCCTTCCCAGTCTGCGAGATCGCCGTTTGCGGCTCTCTCGACAAGCTGGCCGAAGCGTTCGCGGCAAAGCTCGTCGAAAGCTTTGGTCGACTGGTACCAGCGCGGCCTGGTGTCCTCGGCGAACCAGAAATCGAGCATGGCGTTGATCGCCTGGCGGTCCTCTTCAGCGAGCATGTTTCCGTTCCCCGTTGTCGGTAGGGCCGACGTTCGGCTCTAACCAGCGTCCGTAGAGCCAGCGCTGCAGCATCGGCAAGATGTAGATCGGGAGCTGGGCGACGGCAATGACGATCAGGAGATCGGTGTCGGCGCGATCGGCCAAGGCGGCGAGAAGCAGGCCGAGATTGCGGTTGCCGTTGATCAAGCCCGCGGTCAGCGCCTGACGAAGGCCGCGCCAGGCAAATGCGAGCGTGGCGATCGCCTGCATGAAGATGTTGAGACCGAAGACTGCGACAGTCGCGGTCAGGACCTTGCCCGGCTGCGCGAAGGCAAGCGCGGTGACGCCGTCCATGATCGCGATCGCGAACACTAGAAGGCCGATGATCGCAAGCCCGTCCAACGGCTTGGCGTGTCGTTCGGCGAAGCCGTCCGGCAGCACGCGGCGGAGCAGCCAGGCGATGGCGAAGCTGCCGCCGACGACGAGGCTCAATCGCAGCATCAGCTCGCCGATCGCCATGTCGATGTCGATGCCGAGCAGATGAAGCGCGATCGGGGGTAGTGTGAAGGGGATAAGCGCTGTCGCCGCGAACGTGAGGACCACGGCAAGCGGGGCGTCGAGGCCAATGATCAAAGCGAGGCTTGCGGACGCCATCAGCGGCGAGGCGGCGGCCATCAGCACCAGGCTGTCATGCAGTCCGCTGGCGAGCGGCAGGAAGCCGAGAAGGGCGTCGATGAAGAACGGTGAGGCGATCAGGAGCCAGAGAAGCAGGACCACGGTTAGCAACGGTTGTCGCGCATAGTCGACCAGCCTCTGCCAGTCGATGCGCAAAAGCGCGATGATGAAGGGTCCGATGATGCCTGGGATGAGTAGCGGCTTCATCAGGGCGGCGAGCGGCGGGACGAGCAGGCCG
>JBCCIN010000269.1:0-7400 GCA_039028235.1 Pseudomonadota bacterium | reverse complement strand
GGTGCTCTCGAAATCTATGAGCGGCTCGAAGCCGGCACCCTCGATCGCAGCACCGAGACCATCACCCTCGACTGGTATCAGAACCTCTCGACCTGGCATCGGCGGATCAAGGAAGTCGAGCTGCATGGCGGCATTCTCGAACTCGATCTCGACGCCGAGCAGGGAGGGGCTGCCGCGGCCTGATCAGCGGCACTGATCGTCTCGGCGGCGCTCTGGAAGGTGCCGGACGCGGGCCGATCCTGCCCAGAGCTTCACTTGGTTTCCGATCTGAGGAACGTCCGACGATGTGGAAAGGTATCATCCTGGCGGGTGGCTCCGGCACCCGCCTCCACCCGGTCACCCGGGCGGTGTGCAAGCAGCTCCTGCCGGTATTTGACAAGCCGCTGATTTATTTCCCGATCAGCACGCTGATGCTCGCCGGCATTCGCGATATCCTGGTGATCACGACGCCCGAGGACCAGGCGGTCTTTCAAAAGCTCCTGGGCAATGGCGAGCAATGGGGCCTCAATCTCGGCTATGCCGTGCAGCCGGAGCCCAAGGGGCTTGCTCAGGCCTTTCTGATCGGCCGCGATTTCATCGGCGACGACCACTGCGCGCTGGTTCTCGGTGACAACATCTTCTTCGGCCAGTCGATTCGTGGTGACCTCAAACGCGCTGCGGAGCGCGCGGTCGGCGCCACCGTCTTCGGCTATCGCGTCTCCGATCCCGAACGCTACGGCGTGGTCGCGTTCGACGAGAGCGGCCAGGCGGTGAGCATCGAGGAGAAGCCCGGCCAGCCCAAGTCCAACTATGCGGTCACCGGACTTTATTTCTATGACAACCGCGTGGTCGATATCGCGTCGTCGATCACGCCATCGCATCGTGGCGAGCTGGAAATTACCGACGTCAATCGCCGCTATCTCGAAGCAGGCGATCTGCATGTCGAGCGTCTCGGCCGCGGCTATGCTTGGTTCGATGCCGGCACACATGACAGCCTCCTCCAGGCCGGCGAGTTCGTGCGCACCATCCAGCAGCGCCAGGGCTTTCAGGTCGCCTGTCTCGAAGAGATCGCCTATCGCCTCGGCTATATCGACGACGTCGCCCTGAAGGCGCTGGCCGACCCTCTCATGAAGACCGATTACGGCCGCTATCTCCTGCAGGTGCTCGACGAGCAGGGGCCGCGCGACTGGGCCGAACTGCCCTCCTGACCCGGCGGCGCCGGGAGGCCAAGCCTGGCCGTGCCCTCAGCACCGGTCGGTGATCGCCTTCACTGGGCCGAAGCTCCGGCGGTGGTGAGGGCAGATACCCAGGCGGTGAAGGGCGTCTCGATGTTCGGCCGTCGGATAGCCTGCATTCTTTGACCAGCCATAACCGGGATGACGGCGATCCAGCCGCGCCATCAGACGATCACGGGTCACTTTGGCGATGATCGAGGCCGCGGCGATCGCTGGAACCTGTCGGTCTCCGCCGACCACCGCCTGGGCCGGGCACGGCAGATCCGGCGTGCGATTGCCGTCGACTAGCGCGCGCTCGGGCAGCATGGGCAAACGGGTAACGGCCCGTTTCATGGCCAGCATGGTTGCGCCCAAAATGTTGAGCCTGTCGATCTCGTCGACCGAAGCAGCGGCAAGGCTGATCAGGGCTCGTCCCGGTTGCTGCATTTCCTTGGCCAACTTCTCCCTTCTATTGGCCGATAGGGTCTTGGAATCCGCGAGCCCCGCCATCGGTTCCAGCAGAATGACGGCTGCCGCCACCACCGGTCCCGCGAGCGGCCCTCGCCCGACCTCGTCGACTCCGGCAATCATCCGACCTTCGCTCCAGCCAGCGGAGACCCCGTGGCTCCCGAAATCGGTGCCGCCGTCGGAAGCTGATCCCATACCGCATATCCTCCCCATCGCCGCTCGCGGCTTATAGCCTGGAGCACCATCCGCAACCAGCCACCGCAGCAGGCCATGGCGCGATGTGTGGTTTTGGCTTTGCCATAACCCAAAAGTTCTGTGTATAAGCCAGATCTAGCCGGTTCGGCGATATCCATGCCGTGCTGGATGAAGAGGAAGGGCAGGGTCGACATCGCCTGATTGCGACACGATATCAATGTCATGAACGCTTTTGGGGCTCATGGACGTATGATGGGTGTGGAACGATCGGGACAGCTAGCCGTGCACGGAAATCAACGTCGTCTTACCATGGCGATGCGGTCTCTTTGCATCGCCGCCGCTTTGGGATTTGCTGCCTGCGCCGCCAGCGGGCCCGGCTCCGAGGATCCTTACGCTTCTCTGACTGAGATCGACGTCGCGCTTGCGGCCATGCTGTTGCAGCGAACGCTCGACTACGCGCCTGATGGCACGACCCGACGCTGGACCAATGATGAAAGCGGCCATAGCGGCGCGATCACCCCGATGCGCAGCTATATCGCCGATACCGGCCAGTATTGTCGGGACTACCGCGAGGACATCACGGTCGGCGGCAGAATTCAGAACTTCCACTATTCCGCCTGCCGCGAGGAGGATCGTTGGGGGCTCTGACCCCGATCGAAGAGAAGCGGTGATCTTTCCCGAGGGCGTGCGTCATGGCAGATTGCCGGCTTCCATCTTTTCAAGGACGCCGTCATGCCCGATTCCGCCAAACAGCTCTGGCAAGCCGACACCTATCAGCAGCACACCGGTTTCGTCCCGGTTCTCGGGGCGCCCGTGCTCGAGCTTCTGGCGCCAAAACCGGGCGAGCGCATTCTCGATCTCGGCTGTGGTGACGGCGCGCTCACGGAAAAGCTGAAGGCTGCCGGCGCCGACGTCGTCGGCGTCGATTCGAGCGAGGCCATGATCGACGCGGCCAGAAAACGGGGGCTCGACGTACGGCTCGGCAATGGCGAATCGCTCGACGTCGATGAGGCCTTCGATGCCGTCTTCTCGAATGCCGCCCTCCATTGGATGCTCGATCCTGATGCCGTCATCGGAAGTGTCCACCGCGCGCTGAAGCCCGGCGGACGCTTCGTCGGTGAATTTGGCGGCCATGGCAATGTCGCGGCGATCACCGTTGCGATCATGGCTGTGGCGGCAAGGCGCGGCATCGATGGCGCCGCGATCCGCCCCTGGTATTTTCCGACGGTCGATGCTTATCGCGCCCGCCTGGAGGCCGGCGGCTTCGAGGTCGCCTCGATCGAACTGATCCCCCGTCCCACGCCACTGCCGACCGATATGAAAGGCTGGCTTCAGACCATGGCGGGTGCCTTTTTCGCCGCTCTCGAGGAGAATGATCGGCCGGCAGCTCTCGCCGAGACACTGGCGTTGCTCGAACCCTGTCTTCGCGACGAAAAGGGCGGCTGGACGGCGGACTACGTCCGACTCCGCTTCGCGGCAAACCGAACGCAGTGAGCGAGATGTTCCTGTTATTTTCCACAATGAAACGAGATAATTTCAATTTTTCATCGAATAAACTCGGCCTAGCAACGTTCACCTCTACACGAATGGCAGAACAACGAATCCTTTTTGTGGTTTTGCCTGCCGTGCCGGAATTCGCCGGCTGCGGGTCCGCGGCAAGTCAGATCGTGTAGCGAGCGATCATGGAGGGAGCTTGCCAGGCTGCATGAGAGCGGATGCCGGTTGGCTTGTACGCGTTTTGCGGTCGGCTTGCTCAATGCAGATCGTTCTTCGTCGCCGCCCTGGGCCGGGGAGCTTGTGACGGCGGCAGGTGTCGATTTCCTGCTTCGATGCGCGTCAAGTCTGGAGCAACGATGAATTGGGAGGTTGCTGATGACTTCGGATGTTATCCCGCGGACATTCGGCGAGGATGTCCTTGTCGATAGTCCGGATGGTCTTTCACATGATCTGATCGCGAAAAAGGCGCCGAGCATGCGTCGCGCGAACGGGTCCAGGATTTCGCAGGCGAAAAAGCCGCCCTGCGACCGCTCCATGTCTCTGCATGTGAGCAAGCTTCGTGGGATCAGTTTCGACGTGCGTGCCAAGCTGAAGCGCAACGGCGTCACCTATACCCACCAGCTCTTGTCGGCCGCCGGCAACAGCGACAAGCGCCACGCGTTCTCGGAGACCAGCGGCATCGAGGAGATGACGCTCACCCGGCTGACCTGCCGGGCCGATCTCGCGCGCATCAAGGGTATCGGCGCGATCTTCGCCGATATGCTCGAACTGCTGGATGTGGATCGTGTCGCCAAGCTGGCCGGCCAGAGTCCGGAAAAGCTGCACGACGCGCTCTACACCCTGAACGCCGCCGAGCGCTTCGCGAGGCGCGCGCCGACGCCGGAAGAGGTCGAGGACTGGGTGACCCAGGCGCAGTCCCTGCCGAAGCTGGTCGCCGTCGAAGCCTGATGCCTGATCGAGCACGGAGACGGCATGCGTCGTCTCCGTCTCCTCCGGTCTTTCTGATACCCTTTTCCCCGCTGCGTTCCTTGTCCGGCCGGTGCTGTGTGCCACACGGCATCAACGCCGCATGGATGTACGGCATTCCCCCAAAATTTTTGATAATAGTGGCCAAGGCCTCCTATTCACGCTAGAGCTTTGTAGGAATAGGAACGTCTGATCACAATGTCATCAGTCCTCGGTCGGGCCGGTGATCGAACCGCTTCATCGACAAAAGAGGCGGACAAGGGGGAGTTGCTTTACATGATGCCGTCTCACGTCTCGCTGCCCGCCACCGCATGCGCCGCGATCGCGCTTCTGGTGATCTCCGAGCAGGCTTCCGCCGCCGGTTTCGCCATCCGCGAACAGTCCGCGACCGCGCAGACCACGGCCTTCGCCGGCGCCACCGCGGCTGCTAAAGACCCGAGCTACATGTTCTTCAATCCAGCGGCGCTGGCACTGCAGAAAGGCAACCGGGCCCATACCAGCCTGAGCTACATCCTGCCCGAGTCCAAGTTCAAGGACGGCGAGGCCTCGATCGCCGGCGGCGCTGTCGCCATCACCGGCGGAGACAATTCGGGCGATATCGGCGAGGACGCGCTGGTGCCGGCGCTCTATGTCTCGAGCGAGATCATCGACCGCCTCACCCTCGGCCTCGGCGTCACCTTCCCCTTTGGCCTGACCACCGAGAATGACGATGGCTGGATCGGCCGCTACCACGCTCTCGACTCGTCGCTCACCACCGTCAACATCAACCCGGCGGTCGGTATCAGGGCGAGCGACAAGTTCTCCTTCGGCTTCGGCATCCAGGTGCAGTATGTCGACACCGAGCTGACCAACGCCGTCGACTTCGGCACCATCGGCGCCGGCCAGGGCGTGCCCGGCTCGATCCCCACCGCTCAGGACGGCGATGTCGAGCTCGAGGCGGACGACTGGGGCATCGGCTACAACATCGGCGCGCTCTTTACACCGAGCGACGACACCCGCTTCGGCCTCGCCTTCCGCTCCGAGATCGATCATCGTGCCGAAGGCTCCGCGGACTTCACCACGGATGACGCCGGCATCGGCGATACGCTGCGAGGAGCCGCGAACCTCTTCCTCGACACCGGCGCGAGTGCCGAGGTCACCACGCCGGCCACCATCTCGGCGGGCGCCTATCATGAATTTGACAGCGGCCTCGCGCTGATGGCCGAGGTCGCCTGGACCGACTGGTCGGTGTTCGAGGAGCTGCGCGTCGAGTTCGACAACCCGGCCCAGCCCGACAACGTCACCACCGAGGACTGGAGCGACAGCTTCTTCGTCGCCCTCGGTGCGAGCTATAAGCTGACGCCCGACTTTACGCTCAGCGGCGGCATCGCCTATGACGAAAGCCCGATCCCCGACGAAACCCGCACCCCGCGCGTGCCCGGCTCCGACCGCTACTGGGTCGCCGTCGGCGGCGAATACGAACTCACGGGCAGCATCAGCCTGAACGCCAGCTACACCCATATCTTCATGGAAGACGGCGACATCGACCTGGTCACCGACGGCACCGACGAAAACGCCGCCCGCGGCAATCTCTCCGGCCGCTACGAAAACCAGATCGACATTATTACCATTGGTGGAACGATTCGCTTCTGATCTGCCATGACCGGGCGCTTAGCCGTCCGGTCTCTTTTTTGTCTGCTTCTGGCGTCAATTGAGCCTCTGAACCGGCCCTGCCAAGGGGCATATCTTGACCCGAGGAAGACGAAAGCACCTAACTTTCAAACCAAGCGACAGATATCACAAATTAGACCTGAAAGCTTCATCTGAACCAGTCTCGCTCGCGCCCGCCTTAGTTCCGCTAGCCCTGTCCACGTTAGGCCAATCGCGCGTCAGGGTCGTGTTGCTGTTACCACCGTGGCATATGCGCTGGGAAGAATCTCTGCAAGGCGGGCTGGCTCCGGCACCGTCGCTGCCTGTTCGAAGCCTGCAAGCTTCAGCACATTCAGCCAGTTGTCAGCGGTCAGGTAGCAGTGGACTGGCCGGTAGTCAGCATTTCTCTCCGCGGCAGTGCGGTGGTAGATTGACAGATTAAGAGCTAGCTCCCGCGGCGCCATCATGCGCGGATCCTCGCGGATGCGCTCGGCGAAGACCACCTGCCCACCCGGCCGGAGACAAACCTTGCATTCTTGGAGAAAGCCAAGCAAGTCGCGGGCGACATGGGCGGCGTTGACCGCGAAGATGACGTCGATGCTCGACGGCTCGATCTTTTGAGCTGAAAGCGGCATGTTGATATCAACATACCGCCAGGCAGTGGTAAGCGACGGGTAGTCAGCAGTGATCTCCTTCTTCGTCTCGAAGATGAAGCGCATGGAGATATCGGTAAAGATATACTTGTCGATTCGGTCGATGGCGTTGTCCTCGGCCAGCCGGCGAAGCAAATGCCGGATGCCGTTGCCAGTGCCTCCACCAATCTCAAGTATCGTGCCGGAATCGAAGGATCGAGCGATGAACTCGGCTCCCATGACACCATGAACGTCCTGAAGGGGGTCGACATTGGTCGCCCGATGCCAAAGTTCGGCAAAGGCCGGCTCCCGTCCGGACAGCAGCCGGTCCATGAACCCAGAATCCTCACCAAGCGCCCTCGAAAAATGCTCAACGCCGAAGGCGAGGAGTTCCAGCGGCGCCGTATAGTTGCCGCCCATACTCCTAAGCTCGGCTTCGATGTCGGTGAGCGTCATTGCCGGATCAGAGGCCGGACTGGATGCAACAAATCTGAGAGGATCGCCGATCTCGGCATTGACGATCTCGGTATGCTGGGAGAGTCTCCAGAGGAGTGCTTCCAGCGTGATGTCAGCGCTATCGATGAAACCGAGAGCCAGTGCAAGATCAGCCGCTGTCGTCGGTTCGGCAAGCCGTTTGCCGAGATTTAGATCTCGATAAACTTTGGTCAGATAGCTGTCGCAGGCCCTTTCGATCAGCAAGGCAGCACGGCGCATCTCATTACTAAAGAGGCGCTCACACCAATCGGAAAATGCATCGTGACGCATAATTTGACACCTCGCCAACGTTATTTCGTTCACTAAGAAGTGAACATAACGTGAT
>JBCCIN010000268.1:0-7508 GCA_039028235.1 Pseudomonadota bacterium | reverse complement strand
TGCTTCCTGAAGTCGACGGTGCCGATATTCTCGAAGCCGCGAAGCAGGATGAAGAGCGCCAATACCTGAAAAATGGGCGTCAATCGCGGATCATCGAAATAGGCACCCGCCGGATCTGCCGCTAGCAGAAGAGCGCCTGCACCGACGATCCCCTTGATCAGCCCCATCGACCAGGCCGCATCGTATTCGGCCCTTCCCGCCTTCTGATCGGCGATCAGAGCCAGGTCAAAGCTGAAGGCGCTCATAACGTTGAGCAGGGCTACAAAGCCCATGGCCAGCGCGATCAGGCCGAAATCTTCTGGCGCCAGCAATCGAGCGAGGATGATCGTGCTCGACAGACCGATCAGCCTGACGACCAGACGGCCGGAAATCAGCCAGACTGCGCCCGCCGCGATCTGCCGCTTGAGGCTCATATCGGCCTAATGTCGAAGGCGGGAAATAACAGCAATCCTCGTCTCTATCTCGCGATGATCGACCTCGGCGGACGTGCGGCCCGCCTTGTTTTGGCCTATCGCATTCAGATCGTCATGCGTCAATTATTGCGTGTATTTTTATACTAGAAAAAAAATTAAAAGTTGCAAAAAATATCAACGGATGAGGTTGCCGTCATAGTTCCAGGCGGCGTAGCTCTCGCCGGACCATTGCTCGACGCGTGGAGCGAAGAACGTGCGGGCGGTTTCGATCAGATCGTCAGAAACGTGGGTGCTTCCTGCCCCATAGGCGTGTTGGATCGCGGCGTAGGTGATCTGACTGAAGCTGTCAGCGGGCGGCAGGAAGGCGCCACCCTGGCCGATCGGCGTGACATCGACGAAATCCGCGGCGAACACGCCGAGCGCTGCACTGGCGTCGGATATGGCGATGGGCGAGCCGCCCGGCGTCGTGGCAAGCTGAAAGCTGCGGGCGTTCGGGTCGGCGTTAACGGCATAGTATGGCGTCGCCGTGGAAACTTCAGGCGGCAGGATCTGGGCGTTGGCCTGCTCGTCGAAAAGCGAGAAGTAGACGAGGTCGCCGTTTCGCACCGCCAGGCCGGTCACCAGACTGCAAGTGACCACGCTCCCCTCGATGGTCGCCGGACGAAGCACGAGGCTTTCGTTCGGATCGACCGACTGGAGGCGCTCGACATCGTAAAACCGCATATCGCGCTGGGTGACGGTCGAATAGGGATGCTGCCACATATTGGCGATGAGCTTGGTGGTCTGCTCGGCAAACGCCCGATAGCCGCCCCACCCCTGATCGTCACCGAGCGCGGCCGCGTCCCAAAAGGCGAGAACGCTAAAGCTGTTCATCCAGGGCGAGCCGCCCGTGCCCAGCCTTGATGCCCAGCCGCCCTTGGCTAGATGATCCGCCGGGAAAAAGGCGAGGCTGGCTTCGATCCAGTCGCTCAGGTTCTGGAACATGTTGTCGAGATAGGGGCGGTGGCGGTCATTGTCGGGAAGGAGCTGGTAGGCGCGGTTCGCTGCCAGCTGTCCCCAGGCGAGCGAGCGCTCCTGGATGGCGGTGGCATGGACCGCGCCGTACCGTTCGTTCGGGATCGAGAGCGCGTTTCGCCTGGCTTCTACGAGATAGAACTGGCGGAACGGATTGGTGCCGAACTCGTTGAAGAAGGAACGGCGATAAGGCGTATCGAACGCTGAGAGCACGGCGTCGGCAAGATAAGCCTCCCCCTCGACGAAGGCCATGAAATAGCTGTAGCTGACGTGATGGGCGTCATCCCAGTTCGTGAACGTGCCGAGCCCGCCATCCGGCGCGTCCTGGGCCAACGTGCCGCCGGTGCCGGTGACCGCGACGACCTCGTCCGCGAGGCCGGGATAGGACTGGGCGCCGAGCTGACTGACCGGCGCCGGGATCAGGCCGGCGCTGACGTCGCTGCCGACCGTCCGATGGTCGCGGACGTGGAAGTGGACAGCGAGACCCGCCTGCGCGCTCACCCGCGACACCCGCCAGAGATCGGCGGTCTGCTCCACCAGAGCCATGCTGTCCATGTTGGAGATCGAGCCGCGGCCATTATAGCCACCAGTGCCGTTGATCGCTCGCCGGTGGTTGTGGGCGACCGCACCGGTGGTCTCGCCGAGCGGCAGATAGAAACGGGAGAAACGGCTGCTGTCGTAGGTGAAGCCCTGGGCAAGCGGCGGCAGATAGCCGGCGCGCATCATGCGCCTTTTGGAGACGGGGCCATAAGCGAGCCGAAGGGTCGGCATCGCTGTACCCTTGTCGAACCAGAGCCGCCTGGCATGCTGGTCGTCATCAGCCGTACGCAAGCCTGCCCATCGGCAATAATAGCCATGCTCGAGCCCGGCAAAGCCTTCGAGCTCGGTCGATCCGTCCACCAGCACGGCGTCGTAAATGCGCTTTTCCTTCGGCGCGGGTCCATTACCGAAGGGATCCGTCACCCACCAGTGCTGCGACATGACCGGTGTCCATTCGACACCAACCACCTGACCCAGATCGTCAAGCCAGAGATCAACGTAGTGCAGACACATAAGGTGCTTCTCGGCGGCGGGCGCTCCCCAGGCGAAGAGGCGCACGCAAACGGGATTGTCGGCCTGTATCTCGCGGCGGTCCGGATCGAGTAGGGCAATGTTGAGGAGATAGGTCCTGTTGGGCAGACCCGCGCCGACCGAGCCGCTGTGATTGGTGACGCGCACCTTGAAGTCGGTGTTGGCAAAGAGATAGGCGATGGGATCAAGACCGCTGGCGCCCTGAGTTCCGGGCTCGGCCAGCACCTCGATAGTGGCGGACCCGCTGACGCCGCCCGGCACCTCGCCGACCAAGGTCGCTTTTCTCAGTGAACCGTCGGACCATGTGTTGGTTTCCATCACCGCGCTGCGCACCGGCGTGCCGTCGTTCAGACGGGCAGCCGGCAGGTTGCCGCTCGGTACGTCGCCTTTCTCGAAGGCAAGGCCGACGCGAAAGAAGCCGGTGGAACCCGATCCGCTGGTGTCTTCCAGCGAGAAGCTGTGAAGAACGGTCGGTGCTGCCGTACCGGTCGAGCTGATGAGGGCACTGATGTAACGCGCGGCGATCACCATGGTCAGCCTCCGACGATCAGTCGAACCTTGAGCGGGGCCGTCTTGATGGCGGAGAATGGTGTGTCGTTCGGGATGACCGTGTTGCCTGCGAAGACTGTGGAGCCGCCGCCCTCGTTCACGAAGGTGACGTCGCCGCCGCTTTCATTGACCCCGTTCAGGACGACGCCGAGCGCAAGGCTGTCCGGGATCTCGAGATTGCTGACCCCGCTGGTAAGCACCAGATAATTGCGCTCATCTGCATCTTCGATGACGACAGTCGATGCGGTCTCATTGCTGACCGAGAGCCGGAAAATACCGGCGAGATCGCCCTGGAGCGTCTCGATCTCGCTCTTGGCAGCGGAGAGATTGCCTCTGAGATCCGCCTTGGAAGCCGGGATGCCGTCGGCGGGCTTGGTGGCGTCGATTGCGCTGACCATGCTGCTTACTCCGGAATTCGTGACAATGGACTATGCGACAAGCACTTGCCGCCCCGGCCGTTCGACAGTCGGGAGGCGATGTTGTCGCGATGATGGTGACATCAACTGCGCCGGGAGTTGATCGACTTGCTGAAAACCATCATAAGTTGGTGAACATGGCGGCAGTTCGACGTGCAGTACAGAGGCGAATATTAAGATTTTTTTCCTATATGTCAATCGAAAAATACTGATGCGCCCCAACTGCGAAGATCGCCTCCCTATCTTCGCCGGAACAGGTAACCGCTGACCGGCGTCCGGTCAGACCCAGGGGCAGTTGGAATTGCGGTCGCCGTAGGTCCAGCCCTCCTGATAGCGGCGAAGGGCAAACGGGGCAAGTTCCGAGGGCATGTCGCCGGTGGCCAGCAGATGGGCGACAAGCTTGCCGACACCGATCATCTTGAAACCGTGATTGCTGTCCGCGGTCATGAAGGCATTGTCGGCGATCCAATCGAAGACCGGCACGTTGTCCGGCGTGAAGGCGCCGATACCGCCATTGCGACGCTCCTTGAAATAGGACCGGATGCCCTCGAAGCGGCCGAAAAGCTGGGCTGCAGTCGCGCAATAGTAATCTGCAAACCAGTCATCGGCCTGGTAGCGATCGTTCAGATGGCCGTAGGGCTCGAGCACGGCTTCGGGCCCAAGCTTGATCGGAATGGTGCCGCCCTGAAGGCCGGGCATGCCGGTGCGCTCGGCAGCGTAACGCGTGTAGAAATAGACGTGATCCTTCAGCTCCCGCCCGTCCTCACCGAGGACCGGGGTGTCCATGAGCTCGACATGGAAGACGGGGCTGTCCTTGCCGTCGGCCGTGCGAAAATCAATCCCTTCCGGCAGATAGACCTCGCCTTCGAGCAGACGCCAGTACGTCCACATGTCCATGCCTGTTTCGACATGGCCGTCGGGGAAGGTGACGTCGCGCGTCGCCTCACGGCCCAGCCAGGACCAGTGTTTCGGCATCCAGGCACCTGCGGCAATTACGACAGCCTCGTCGACGCGGACACTGCCTTGATCCGTCTCGACAGCCGTCACGGCGCCGCCGCTACGGCGATAGCCCGTGACCTCGACGCCATAGACGCGCCTGACACCCCATTGCCGGCATTTCTGATCCAGCCCCCAGCAGGCCATATGGGTGCCGGCGTAACCGCTCGGCTTTTCATGCAGGACGACATCGCAGCGCTCGGTCTTGAAGTCGGGCCAGATGGACGTGAGAAAGCGATGCGCGTCCTTGCCGACATGGAGATCGGATGGATAGCCCTGGTCGTTCTGGCTCTTGTGAAGGCGGATGTAGTCCTCTTCCTGATTGGCCTCGCCGACCGAGACATAGCCCACTTGCTGAAAGCCGAAATTGACCGGATCGTTCTCCCAGACGGCAACGCTTTCCCTGAGAATCGCATGCAGCGGGCCGGTCATATAAAGATTGCGCACGCAGCCGCAGGCGAGACCGGTGGCTCCTGCCCCCGGTCCCTGCTTGTCGATCAGGACGACATCGGAGCCGCTGCCTTTTCCCGAGCGCTCGAGCTGCATCGCCAAGTGCCAGGCGGTCGACATGCCGTGCACACCGGCCCCGATCACGACGAAACGCGCGGCCTCGGGCAGGCGATCGACGTCGAACAGGGGAATGACGGGCGGATTGACGGCCTCGCCCCTAGGCGGCAGCGGCCGGTTCTGGAACGGATACCACTGATTATGCCCGGTCGGATTGGGTGCCCGCATCGCCTGTCTCCCTGTCACCATCCCGCCTTTCGCTGGCCATTGCCGGATGGCGTACTGGCCATCATCTTGAAGCTTGGCGCTATAGCACGGCTCGAAAGCCGGATCGATGCTTTCGATCGAGGCAAGCGGAGATCACCATGGCAGAGCGACATCGTACGGCTGCCGACATTCAAAAGCTGGTCCCTTCGGATGATCTGAAGCGGCTTCGCCAACGAAGCGATCGGCCAGGCCTGATGTTTCTCGCTGGGCATATCCTGGCTCTGTCAGTCACCGGCTGGCTGGTGGCCATCTTGCTGGAGAGCGCCTGGGTGCTCCCGGCGATGTTTGTCCATGGCGTCGTGATCGTCCATCTGTTCGCCCCCTTTCACGAGGCGACCCACGGCACCGCCTTTCGCTCGCGCTGGCTGAACCGCTCAGTCGCCTGGGCGACCGGACTCGCACTGCAGCTTCCGCCGACCCACTTCACCCTGGAGCACGCCGCCCACCACAAATACACCCAGGATCCGATACGCGATCCCGAGCGCATCCCCGAGGCGTACAGCATCAAGGGCTATCTCTGGTTCGCAACCGCCATCTCCTATTTCCGCGGGAATTTCCTGAACCTGTTCAATCACGCCAGGGGCAACTTCACCGAGATGGAGCGGACCTTCATCCCGCCGAACAGCTTTGCCCGCGTGCAGCGCGAAGCTTGGATCATCTGGTCGGTCTATCTGGGCGTCACCGTTCTATCGATCGTGTTTCAGAGCTGGGCCGCTGTTATCTACTGGCTGCTCCCGCGAGTCATCGGTGAGCCGGTGATGCGCATCATCCGAATGTCGGAGCATGGCGCCTGCCCGCTGATCCCTGACATGCTCAGAAACACGCGCACGGTCGTCACCCTGACCCCGCTTCGCTGGCTGAACTGGAACAACGCCCACCACGCCGAGCATCACGCCATGCCGGCTATCCCGTTTCACGCCCTGCCGAAACTGCACGAGCATCTCGGCCGCCATATCGATGAGGTGCGCCCGGGCTATGTCGACACGCAGGCTCACCTGCTGAGAAGCGCCGCCCGCTCCTGAGCTGCTCGAGCGCGATCAGACTTCGGTGGGCAGTTCCAGGGCGATCCGCTCCCAGATCGCTTCGAGGCCGTGGCCCTCAAAATCCTCGATGAGCGTTCCGGCCTCGTCCCGCTCGAACTGCGGGTGATATTCGATGTGGGCGGGATAGCCGAACAACCCGCCCCAAACGGCCCCATGAGCCAGCGCCGCATCACCAAGGCGCTGCCAGAAGACGTTGCTGTCCTCCGGCCAGGCAGGCCGTCCTTCATCGTCATTCAGGACGATGTCGACCGCCAGCCCGTAGTTATGCCAGGAGTGGCCGCCTTCGACATCGGTCAGAACCCTGCCGGGTGCACGCCGTCCCTGCTCGAAACGCTGCTGCTGCTCGGCGAAGCTCCGATAGCCGGCGATCACGCGGACGTCATAGCCTTCGCTGCGCAGCTGCCCGATCATGCCGTTGATCAGGGCGACGAAGTCCGGGTTCATGTTGACGCTTGCGAGATGCCCATCGGGATCTGCCGGATGCAGCTGGCGAGGCGGCCGACGGAATCGCCTCTCCTTGGCCGGATTCGGTATGGTCAAGAGCTGACCCTGGAGGATCAGATAGGGCTTGGCCAGTTCGGGATTGGCGGCGATCAGCGCGCTTATGGGAAGGCCGAAGGTACGCGCCACATCGGCAAGCGTCTCGCCACCACGCACCGTGTAGCTGACCACTCCCTGAACCTGTCGTTCCAACGCTATCACGCCGTCCCGCGGCATCATCGACGGTGCTGCCCGCTCGCCGATCTCGGCAAGCACGGCATTGACCTGCTTCATCTCCGCCGCCTGAAGTTGACCTGCCGTGCCGAGCGCGCCCATGGCATCGGCCAGCCGCGCCATCCCCTCATGGCGCGTCACCAGCGCCTGATTGATCGCTGGCCAAGTCTGCCGATTCCCGACGATACCGTCTCTCGTCAGTCCCGATCCGTCCTGAAAGGCGCGTACCGCCTGGTCGGTCTGCAGACCGAAGGTGCCATCCGCGCTCAGCGACGGCGATCCCAGGAGAGCCAACGCACGTTGCAAAAGACCGACAGCCCGGTCTGACGAGCCGAGTTGCAGGATCGGCAGATTGAATTTGCCGACATCCAAGGCATCGCCGCCGCGGCCAGACAGCGTGGATGAGGCCAGAGTCGACGTCGTGTTCGATCGAGCGCCATTCTCCGATCGCTCGGTCGTTGTCGAGCGTTGCTGCAGGTCCGGGCGAACCGTCCCCTGCTGCCCGTCGCCCGACGATG
>JBCCIN010000267.1:0-7531 GCA_039028235.1 Pseudomonadota bacterium | reverse complement strand
GACAGCTTTGATGCCATCGCTGCAGCACTTGGCTCATCCCGCAAGTCCGGCTCATAGCAGGCAGTCGATGAGAGCGCTGGATCAAACGACAAAAGCGTCGACGCCCGCCCTCGACAATGTCGAGGACATCTATCCGTTAACCCCGCTGCAGGAAGGTATGGTTTTCCACGCCATTGCCAAACCTGGAACGGCGATGCATGTCGGCCGCATCGTTTGCCATATGAGCGGGAATCTGGACGTCGAAGCCTTTGAGGGCGCCTGGAACAAGCTCCTCGCGCGGCACTGTGCCTTACGTACAGCCTTCGTCTGGGAAGGTCTGGATGCACCGATGCAGGTCGTGCGGAAGGCTCTCTCGATGCCGTTTCGGCATCATGACTGGACAGCGCTGCCGGAGGGCGAGGCGGAAGGAAAGTTCGATGAATGGCTTTGGCAGGATGCCGTTATCGGTTTCGATCTCGTCTCGGCACCTTTGTGTCGAGTCGACGTGTTTTCGTTTTCAGAAAGTGATCATCGATTTATCTGGGCCTGTCATCACGCCATTGCCGACGGCTGGTCAATCGGCGTCGCGCTTGAGGATCTTTTGGCCTACGCAAGCGGCGTCGAGCACGCGCTTCTTCAAGAAGCCCCAAAATATCGTAGCCATATCGCTTGGCTCCTGAAACGCAATGCCAGCGAAGACGAGCGCTTCTGGCGCAGCTACCTCACTGGTTTTGAGCGCCAGAGCGCGGTCGATACGCCCAGGCCATCCGATGCAACGCTGACATCCGAACGCCGAGAGTATCGGACTTATCGACTTGGTGCCGATAGGCTGCGCCCGATTTCTGCCGCCGCGACATCGTCTCGAGTCACCTTGAACACCTTATTCCAGGCGGCATGGACGCTGGTGCTGAGCCGATATTCCGCTAACGACGACGTCGTTTTCGGCGTCATCTCGTCCGGCCGTCCTGATGGCGTGCCTGGTGTCGAACGCATGGTCGGGCTCATGGTCACCACCACGCCGATGCGCGTTACGATCTGCGATCGTGATAAGGTCCGGTCCCTTCTTCAGCGCATCCAAAGTGATGCGGCCGCCATCCGACAGCACGAACATGCGCCGCTGACCAAAATCCAGAGTTGGAGTGGTATCGCATCTGGCGAAGCTCTGTTCGATTGCCTTTACGTCTTCGGCAATTACCCGCCGGCAAGGGTTACTCCAGACGCCGCTTTGCATTTGCAGTCCATGGACATCAAAGCCCCGAGCACGTACCCGTTGGCCCTTCTGGTCGACCCCGATGATAGGGGAGGCGTCATCATAGGCGCAGTGACCGACCCGACCCGATATGACGCTGCCCTTGGCGAACGCTTGGTCAACGCCGTGGCGGCCACCGCCGAAGCTCTTTCGAGAAATCTAGACGAACCCATCGGGGCGGTGGAGAGCCTGCCCATCGAAGAACGACGGAAGCTCGATGAATGGTGTCGGGGCGAAGAATTCGCCCCTCCCTTCGATGACATCGTCGAGGCGATCGAGACCATCGCGAAGCGCTGGCCAAATACCGTTGCCGTCGCAGGGCATGATCAAGAACTGACCTATGCCGCTCTACTTGACCTGGCACGCTCGACGGCTAAAGCGCTGACGTCATTTGACGTCGCTGTGGGCGAGCCCGTGATCATACAGATCGACCGAAGCGCGAGGGCGATCGCTGCGATCCTCGCCGTCCTCATGGCAGGTGCTGCCTATGTACCGATGGACCCGACCTATCCAAGAGCAAGGCGAGAGGCTGTCTTGAAAGACTGCCGGGCGCGTCTGATGATTACCGCCGGAACAGGAGCTGATGAGTTCGGCAATCTGAGCATTGTCGATCTGGACGAGATTACGCCTGAACCACCAGAAGACTGGAAGAGCCCGCAACCTTCCCCGGATACACCGGCCTACATTATCTATACATCGGGCTCGATGGGTCGTCCCAAAGGGGTCATTGTCAGCCGGTCGAATCTTGCTTACTCCACCAGTGCAAGGCAGGCGTTCTATAGCGAGCCGCCCAAGGCGTTCTTGTTGCTGTCGTCCCTTTCTTTCGACAGTTCCGTCGCCGGCCTGTTCTGGACCCTGTCGACGGGTGGCACGCTGGTCGTCGCCGAGCAGCGCCTTGAACAGGATGTCGAGCGTCTCGCAGCACTGATCGCGCGCTACGGCGTTACGCATCTTCTTTGTCTGCCATCGCTCTACGCCGTTCTGATCGATCATGGCGATGCAGATGAGCTCGCATCATTGAGCCATGCCATCGTTGCCGGTGAAGCCTGCCCGTCGTCCTTGCCGGACCGCCATCGGAAGTGCCTGCCATCCACGAAGCTGATCAATGAGTACGGGCCGACTGAATCAACGGTCTGGTGCATGGCTGCTGACATCACCGACACGCCGCCGGATGTTGCACCGAGTATCGGCCGGCCTATTCCAGGCACAGTGATCAAGCTAGTTGATCACCGAAACCGGCTCGTACCACAAGGCGTAGCCGGCGAGCTGATGATCGGTGGGCAAGGCGTTGCTTTGGGCTATCAAGGTCAGCCGGTAATGACGGCAGCGGGGTTTCCTTCGCTGCCCGGCGATGATGGCGGCCGATTTTATCGAACCGGCGACCTCGCCCACTGGCGATCGGATGGAACGCTCGACTATCTCGGGAGATGTGACGGGCAGATCAAGATCCGTGGTCATCGCATCGAAGTTTCGGAGATCGAGGCCGCAATCGAAACTGTGTCATCCGACGTGGCAGCGGTGGTCGCGGTTCCGAATGACAATCAAGGCGTCCGCCTCGCTGCCTTCATAGAACGCGACGACGTCGACATCGATATCGTCACGCGTAACCTCAAGAACCAATTGCCCGATGTCATGATACCGCAGACGATTCGTGCGCTGTCGCCATTGCCGAAGCTGCCCAACGGCAAAGTCGATCGCAAACGGCTTGGCAAGCTGGCTGAAGCTGAGATCGAACCACAAAACAGTTGGCAATACCGTGCGCCGACCTGCCCAGCTGAGCAAACCTTGGTCAAGATTTGGGAAAAGGTGCTGAAGATTGACCAAGTCGGCACCAGCGATGATTTCTTTGCATTGGGCGGCGACTCGCTCGCCAGCATCAGGATCGTATCTCTCGCGAGGCGAGAGGGGCTCGACGTCAAGCCAACGAGCGTACTCGAGTTTCCAACCATTGAGGCGCTTGTGCGGTCGATGAAGGCCTTAGACGAACCGCCAACAGCCGATGAGACGTCAGCGCGGCAGCGGTTCTTCTTGATCCAGGGCGGCGAGCGCATGCGCGACTGTCTTCAAGATGCGCTTCGTGACCACCACACCGTCCACCTTCTCCAAGATCACTGGAACGATGGGGTTCTCAGCCCGTTCACCTCCGTCAGCAGCATGGCGGATGATTATCTCGCTCAGCTCCGTGCGATCTCGCCCCACGGCCCCTATCGCCTCGGCGGTTATTCGATCGGAGCGGCGGCTTCCGTCGAGATCGCACGGCGACTGATGGAAGCTGGCGAAGAGGTCGACGTCCTGTTTCTACTGGATCCGCCTGACAACATGGACTTTCTAGGTGGCGTCCGGGGGTTGGATGCAGAGACCCTGAAGGCTGTTTCGATGACGTCGCCTCGGCACGGTGTGCCGCCCGAAGCCCCCGGATGTGAAGAGCATAGCCCGCAAACAGCGACGACGAGGGTTGGGGATTCCATCGTCACGAAATACAAGCGGTATGTGCGCGGACCGTTTCGGCTCATACAAGGATCACTTGCCTATGGCCTCGGCTACAGGCTCTCGCCAAGGGCCGCTGCGCATTACGCCTGGATCGTCTACAACTTGGCGATACAACGTCACAAACTATCACCCTATGCTGGGCGAATCCTCGTTTTTCGATCCCTTTTTGATCGTGAGCCCGATCGTCACTATCTCTGGCGGGAACTCGCTATGGGAGCTTATGAGGAGGAGCATTTTCACTGCGAACACATCGCGTTTCGACGCGATCTGGAGACCCTCAAGGCATGGACGCAACGTCTCGCCGACAAGCTGAGGCAGATGTCTTGAGCGGTGCGGCCGATGCAGCGAGATCACCGTCGAGGAATCGATCGATGGTTTGTTCAAGAACCCGTTCTTTGACGTATCGTTCCGCAGCGGAGCGCTGCGTCTTCAACGACGATGAAACAGTGGGATCGGTCATCAAGCGATCCAGAATTTTGGCAATCGCTTCCGGCCCTTCGCTGCCAGCATCACAGGCAACGCCGAGCCCATGATGAACCAAGCGGGCGATGTTGCCGGGCATGTCGGTCATGCCGCCAGAACAGGCCAGCATGGGCGTCTCAAAGTGAATGCACTCGTCGATCGTGTTGATGCCGCCATGAACGATCGCAGCATCCGCTTGTTTCAGAAGAGCCAACTGAGGCGCCCAAGACACGACATGGACATTGGCCGGCTTCGCCGACATGTCGAGGTCAGCGACCTTGCTGCCGAGCGGCACCACAAGCTCCCAGTCCGATCGCCCGGCAAACGCCTCGAAGACTCTGTTCAAAAGATCGGCGTCAGCGATGAAGTGCGAACCAAAGCCGCCGAAGACGAGCTTGGTTGTTCCATCCCGCCGTTTTGCCAAAACTTCATCGATGATCGCTTGGTCCGAAGGTTTGGACGGCGCTTCGACACGATCGGAATTTACCATCGGGCCGACATAGTGAACGTGCGCCCGCGGCGTGTGCGGGAATTCGAACTCATGGGCATGCAAGGTCAAAATCGGCAACGTCCTGAAAGAGAAGGGCAGGAGCCAGTGGTCGAAATCGAACTCCTGCTCATGGGGAAAGCCGATGCTGCTGCCATAGGTTCTAAGCTGTGCGACCCTATACCGTCGACCGTGCCAAAGCCGCCTGATGACATGCTTCAGACGGCGTGTCGTGCGATGTCTGGCCCAGGCGAGATCCATGCCGAGGCTTGACCCTCGCCAGCCGACGCCTGGTTGGATGGAACGGTGCAGCGGCGGCAGGCCAGGGTGCTGCCAGATCGACATCCAGGTATTGAGGAGGACCGTTTTCAACCCGGCGGCTTGGGCAGCCAGGACGACCTCCGGAAGCTCGGTATCGATCAGTGCCAAATCGGGTGAGAGTGCATCCAGGCGCTCAGCCAATCGATCCATGTTGATGTCGCTGCCGCCATTCGCTGGCACTTCCGGAATCTCTTGGTAGGGCAAGCCTTCGCGAATGACGGCGTCCTTGGCAATGGAAGGGGCGATAGAGGTGATCTGATGACCATCGGCCCTAAGACGCCGTGCCATTTCAAAGCTTGCGAACAGCAAGCCGGTGAGGCCATTGGTGATACACGCCATATGGGCCATGGAAATATCTGCATTAGAGCGACCAGGAAAACATCGGGCTCGGACGCTAACAGGTTTGATCAGGCATGCTAAGACTAATGCCCAGCTTTCCAGCGATTTGCCGGCAGGGCGCGGACCTTCAAGAACGGTTTGGAGCCTGAGCTTTTGACCGTGCGCAAGTCACTGGCGTTGGCAACGTTCGGCAACTACGCGACGATGTTGATTTCCTTCGCATCGATGCTCATTATCGCGCGCCAGCTTACACCGGCTGAATTCGGAATCTTTTCGATTTCGGTAGCCTCGACCGGCATTCTGAACGCACTTCGCGAAGGTGGCGTGAATGCCTATGTGATCCAGCACAAATCTGCTGATCTGGACATCCTCCAAGCCGCTTTTACCGCGGCGATGCTCCTGAGCGTCGCCTCCGCACTGATCCTCTTGCTTGTCGCTCCCTTTGCGGGAACCTTCTTCAACGCTCCGGAAGTCACAACGATTCTCTGGATCATCATGGTCGGCTTCCTGGCCTATCCCTTCATTGCAACAGTCTTCGCAACGCTGCAAAGGGAGATGCGGTTTCAGACCATCTTGGCCATGGACGTGACCGTATCGCTCATCCAGTCCTGCGTCGCACTGGCTCTCGTATTCTCAGGCTTCGGCGTCTACAGCCTGGCGATCGCCATTGCTGCCAGCAACATCGCCCGCGCCGTCTTTTGCCTTGCCGTGGTTCCCGATTATCATCGGTTTCGTATCAACCTCAAGGGCGTCACATCCGTCCTGAGCTTCTCGGCGATCGCAACCGTTTCCCTTATCTTCCGCGAGATAAAAGATGGCGCCTTTGCCATCATAACCGGCCGCGTGATCGGCCCGATTCCTGTCGGTCTCGCCGACCGCTCGCTTTCGCTGATCAGGCTGTATGACAAAATCATCGCTGGCATCTATCCTGTCGTGCTGCCAGCCTTCGCCGAACTCCGCCGAACAGGCGCTGACAGCGTGGAGCCGCTCCTAAGGGGGCAGGCCATGCTCAATCTGACGGCAATGGGCGTCTATGGATTCCTGATCATCGCCGCAGAGCCCACACTGATATTCCTCTTTGGTGAGCAGTGGCGCGACGCCGCCAACTTTGTTCCGCCGATGATGCTGGCCGCACTATTCGGCTCAGCATTCGAACGCCTGGCAACACCGATCTATATCGCGCATGGCCGCGTGGACATCATCTTGAAGATCCAGTCGTTCCTCGCGCCCATCACCATCATTGCGCTGATCATCGCGACGCCCTTTGGCGTCATGCCCGCACTTTGGGTGCTGGTCGGAACGTCAATCCTCGGCGCGATCGCGGATCTGATCTTTCTACCGAGACTCATCGACGTGACGCGAAGTGCCTTGATCAAGGCGTTCATGAACGCAGTTGTCGTCGTGATACCAGCGATCGTCATCGGTATCAGTGCTGCCGGGCTCGCCATCCATTGGAGTCTCGGCACCTTCGGATTTCTGATCTTTGTCGGTCTGTCCTACACGGCCGCCTTCGTGATGAGCGCTTTTATTTTCCACCATCCGATTGCTGATGAAGTCAGGAGATGGAGGAAGGCATAGTCGTTGACGCTTGGCGTCTGAGTGACATAGAGCGTAGATCGCCCTCTCAGCTCCAAATCGACCCATAAGGAAATCAGGAATCTGTGCGCATGAATTCTGGCCTGTCACGAAATAGGCCGAAACGAAGTAACAAGACCTCGTGAAACCGACCAGATGACTCCAACATCCGCCTGAACGTCTGCGATCAGGTTTCAGGCTCGGAAGCATTGATCTTGATGCCGATGGGAAAATCCGGTCCGACGATGCCGCGCATGTGCGCCACGATCTCGATGATGATGCGGCATTGTCGTTCGATCGAACCGCCGTAGTCGTCGGTCCGTCGGTTGAACAGCGGCGACAGGAACTGGCTCAGAAGGAAGCCATGGGCGGCATGGACCTGGACGCCTTCGAAGCCGACGAGCTTTGCCAGGGCCACAGCATCGGCGAACTGCTTGGGCAAGATCCGGATGTCGTCGAGCGACATGGCATCGCACTGAACCTCGCCGATGATCGACAACGCGATCCCACCCTCGGCCCATCGTTCATAGAGCCTCGTCTGCGCCTTTGTCGGGTCTCCCTTTCCGTCGGCGAGCGAATCCGACATCGCGGATTTGACCAGCCTGTGCTTCAAGCTTGCACCACAAGGG
>JBCCIN010000266.1:0-7540 GCA_039028235.1 Pseudomonadota bacterium | reverse complement strand
CCGCCGGCCAAGCTGGCGCCACACAAGGATCGTTTGCTGCGCTTGGTGGCCGACGAGCCGGATCTCACGCTCAAGCAGATCGGCGAGCGCCTGGCTGCCGACGGCATCCACGTCGGCAAGAGCTGCCTTCATACCTTTCTCTGGCGCAACCGCATCCGTTTAAAAAAAGACCGCCCACGCCGCGGAGCAGAACCGACCGGACGTGAAGAAGCGCCGTGAGGCCTGGCGGCGGGTTCAGCCCTGGATCGACCCGGATCGGTTGGTATTTCTCGACGAGACCGGCTTCACCACGAAGATGACGAGGCTCTATGGTCGCTGCCCGATCGGCGAGCGTCTGGTCAGCCCGGTCCCGCATGGCCATTGGAAAACGCTGACTTTCATCGCCGCCCTTCGAAACGATCGGATCGACGCACCGTGGGTGATCGATGGCCCGATGGATGGTGCCGCGTTCCTCACCTACCTCCGCGATTGTCTGGTGCCGACGCCGAGATCTGGCGACATCGTGGTCATGGACAACCTTCCCGCGCACAAAGTCGCCGGCGTCCGTAGCATTCTTGAGAGGGCCGGTGCCCAGCTCTGCTATCTGCCGCCCTATTCGCCGGATCTCAACCCGATCGAAAACGCGTTTGCCAAGCTTAAAACCCTGATCCGAAGCGCCGCCCAACGCACCATCAATGGTTTGCAAAAACAGATCGGCAAAGCGCTCGGCACCTTCTCCAAAACCGAGTGCGCCAATTACTTCAGGCATGCAGGCTATGCGTAAAACTGACCGGGAAAGGCTCTAGTGCCTAAAAGAAGTCGTCAGTGGCAAGCGAACGCTGTCATGAGGAAACCGTGCGGGGAAGGTGTCTGCTTTTGGCACTCCCTGGGCACCAGGCTTGTGGCAAAAAAAGGGGCGGATAGCGACCGCCTCGTTCGATTTCCTGCCGTAGAGGCTGGTTTCCGGCACATTGCCCGCACGCCGCAGCAGGGCGCTAGCGGAAGGGCCTGACCCAAAGGGCCAATTGCACTCTTCGCCGACATCCCTTTGTCGGCGTGGGCGGCCGCCTCGCTGGGATGGCGCTTGCCTCATAAAATGAAGTTATTTTGACCAGTCGTCCTCCGACGCTGCCGCTAACGTAGCAACGGATCGAAACCCCAGGAGAAGAGGGGCCTGCCGCCATCTTTGGTGACATGGATGACATCCTCTAGCCAGATCCGCTCGTGTTCCCCACCAGGATAGAGGAGATGGACAGGCGCGATCATGTTCTCTTCCAACATCCAATCGTTATTCGGCTGACCATCGGCCGTGGTAAGCTCGACATCCATGTGCGAAAGACCGAGGCCGTGGAAGAACACCAGCGCAAGCCCCGGATCAGGTACGCCTTCCTTGCGGTAGATGTCCCGTCCTTTCGTCTGCAACTCGCTGATGCGCACGCCTGGTTTCATCTCGTCGACCAGCATCTGGGCCACCTTGCCGGTGGCATCGGAAAAGGTCTTGGCGCCGGCCTCGGGCTCGCCTTCGACCACCCAAGTTTTCCCGCCATCCCAGCAATAGAGATCAAGGGTGCCATGACAATCGAACATCACATGGGTGCCAGGCTTGACCTCGTTATCCTCCAGACAATTCGAGAGCATCAGCGTCGGATCGGCACCGCGCGGATGCCCCCAGACCATGCCGCCCGGATCGCGGACAAAACCACCGAGATCGGCGATGGCCATCGCGTAAGCCCGGTTCAAATCCTGCCAGGTGGCACCTTTGTCCCAGGCGGCCATGGTACGCTCGATCGCCGTCTCGTTGAGCGCGGTTGAGCGCTCCAGAAGACCGATCTCGGTTTCGGTCTTGACGGCTCGGGCGAACATCATCGGATCATAGCCGTCGGCCACCGTCATGCCTTCGACACCAAGACGTAATCCAAAGCCCATGTCGTCGAAAGCAACCCGCTTCTGATCGAGCTTGAGGTCTGAAAGGGCTTGCCGTATCGCCTCGGCCTGGCTGAATGCATAGTGCTTTCGTGCCTGCGCTATCCAGTCGACCTCGGCGGCACCGGCTGGGATGAACCGGTCGATCTCGCCCTGTTCCGGCGACCGATCGATCGGCAGCATCACCCCGCGAAACGGCCTGACGTCCTCGACCCAGCTTGGTTGGGTCAACAAGCTCGCCAGGTAATACTCGGCGATCACCAGGATCGGATGGTCCGGCTGGTGGCGTGAGATGACCACAGTATAGGGGCGCGGTTCGTCGGACTTGTGGGCGACGCCGTTAAAGGACGTGAGGTAGAAGACGTTGAGCGCCGTGGTCGCGACGATTCCGTCCAGATCCCTGGCCTTCAACGCATGCAGCAGCCTGTCGAGATGGCAAAAGCGCGGAGGCAGCGCTACGCGCGCGAAACGGGTGTCGGCAACGGCGTCAGTCACGGCCAAGCCTCCTCTGTCAATTGTCTATCAAGGGTAGCGGCCAAGATGACAACGGCCAAGACGCCGGATTGGAGCGGTTGTTACCCGTCCCGAGCGATTCCCGGCCTTAGGGGCCGGTTTCGGGCGAATTTTCCGCACGCAGCGAGAGGGCGCCATGGAAGGGTCTTGACCCGACATGTCTGGATCTTTTGATGCCTGTGCTCTTTCGCTCCCGACATCAGAAAGTCTTCAATGGACAAGAAAGCCGATATTGAGAGGGGACAAAGACGCTGCCTTTGGTGCAGGAATAAAGGCCAGAGGCCTGGCTGACAAAGCGATCTGAAAGCTGTTTCCCAAAAGATCTCAGATTTCGACCCGTTCAGTCCCCAAGCGGTCCCAGTCGAAATCAATGCCGTGGCCTGGCCGCTCCGGCGCCGTTGCGAAGCCCTCGTGGACGGTGAGCGGATCGGCCATGTAGCGATCCAGGCCGAAGGCATGCCATTCCAGATAGGCGGCATTGGGCGCCGCCGCGAGCAGATGGACGTGCAGATCGTGCGCGCCGTGAGAGATCACGGGTAGGCCGTGGGCTTCGGCGAGCCTCGCGACTTTCATGAAAGGCGTGATGCCGCCGCAGGTGGTGAGATCCGGCTCCGGAAAATCGACGCCGCCTGCTGCGATCAAGGCTGTGAATTCGGCGAGTGTGTGCAGATTTTCGCCGGCTGCGATCGGCACCTGCCCCATCGCACGGAGATGGGCGTAACCTTCGATATTGTCGGGTGCTATCGGCTCTTCCAGCCAGACAAGATCGAAGGGTTTGAGCATGGCCATCGCGCGCATGGTCTCGTCGACCCGCCAGGCTTCGTTGGCATCGGCCATCAATTCGATCCCGTCTGGTAGATGATTGCGCATTGCCTCGACACGGGCGATGTCTTCGGCAAGCGTCGGGCGGCCAAGGCGCATCTTGACCGAGTGGAATCCAGCCTCGACGCTCTCGCTGGCGCCCTCCAACAGTCGATCGACCGGAAAGTTGAGATCGATATTGCCGGCGTAGGCACGGACGTTCGGATCATGACCACCGAGGAGACGCCAAAGCGGAGTGGCCAGCCTTCGTCCTTTCATATCCCAAAGCGCAACGTCGATCGCGGCCATGGCGAACGCAACCGGCCCGCCCCGTCCGGCGTAGTGATGGCGCTTGTACATCTGCCGCCAGAGCCATTCGATGCGATCTGGATCGGCGCCGATCAGGATTTCTCGGAACGGCAGATCGGCGACCTTGGCAACGGAAGCTCCTTGGCCCTCGTGCAGAACCGTATAGCCGAAGCCCATGATCCCATCGGAGTCGACAAGGCGTGCGACGACCATGTCGAAGCCCTTCATGAGCCCTGCGGCCGACGCTTCGACCGGTGTCGGCAAAGGCAGCCGAAAGAGGTCGACTTGCATGCTGTTGATCGTCGCCATCATCTTCTCCCCTTTTTTTTGTCCTCCGCGTCGTCCTGGTCGAAGATCAACGCTGCGCATTAATCTTGCTACCAAGGCTCGACATACGTCCGAACGTCGGTCTCGAAGGTCCAAGCTGTACGTGGCTGCTTGTGGATCTGCCAGTAGATCTCGGCGAGATCATCGGGCTGCATAATGCCGTCTGCAGGCCGCTTCTCGAACCAATCCGGGAACAGGGCACGCGTCGCTTCAGTGTCGATTGGCCCATCGATGACCACATGGCCGACATGAATGCCTTTCGGCCCAAGCTCGCGCGCCATGCTTTGTGCGAGTGCGCGCAATGCGTGTTTGCCGCCGGCAAAAGCCGCGTAGCCGTCGGCGCCTCGGAGGCTCGCCGTGGCGCCGGTAAAGAGTATGGTGCCATATCCGCGTGTCAGCATTCTCTTCGCAACCTCGCGGCCCACGAGGAATCCGGCGAAGGCACACATCTCCCAGACCTTGCGATAGACGCGGGCGGTTGTTTCGGTGATGCCGAAGCGCACGTTGCCGCCGACATTGAAGACCGTAACCGCGATCGGCCCGATCTCCCGTTCGACCTTGTCGATCAGCGAGATCACCGCGTCTTCGTCGCGCGCGTCGGAATGCATGCCGGTGACGGTCTGACCTTCCGCCTCGATCGATTGGACCAGCTGCTGCAGGTCGCCACGTCGACGCGTTGCGACGGTATGGAAGCCCTCACGGGCAAAACGCCTTACGATAGCACTACCCAGAAAGTCGCCAGCGCCCACCACGAGTGCTGCTTCTCCTTTTCCGGACATATCGGCCTCCCCGCGTGCGAGTTTGTTCCTTCAGCTCAGCCCAGCGTCTGGAACCGTGGGACCATCGCCTTGAATCGTCGTTCGGCGCATGTCGCGGACATCTTTCGTCCATCTGAAGCGGCGCACGCGGTGCATGGTCTGCCGGTTATCCCACATGATGAGATCGTGCTGCCGCCATTGGTGAACATGCACGAAGGCAGGCTGGGTCGCGTGTTCAGTGAGGTCGCGCAGCAAGGCGCGCGCTTCGGGCATCAGCCACCGCTCGATCGTGCCTGCATGGGAGGAGAGAAAGAGTGACTTTCGTTGGGTCACGGGATGGTGGCGTACTAGACGTTGGTGTACGGGCGTGAAGGTCGCGCGTTCGGCCCCGGTGAAATCGGTGAAGCCAAGAATGCTGCGTGAGTACAGAAGCGAGTGCTCGCAGATCAGGTCCTCAATCTCGGCCTTGGTCTCATTATCGAGCGCATCGTAGGCAGCACGCATATCGGCGAATTCTGTGTTGCCGCCGGACTTCGGAATCTCTCTTGCCGACAAGAGAGAATACTTGGCGGGAACCGCGCGATAGGAACTGTCCGAGTGCCAGAGCTGGTTGCCGAGGTTAAAAAGGCCACGTCGGTCATCGGGCTTGAGAATATCATTTGTCTCGCCGAGATTGGACACATCGGCAAGCTCGACCGGGAGCCGCCGATCCTCCGGCTTGGTGACATTGCCACCGATCGCGAGCTCAATCGCGCCGAATTTGCGGCTGAAGGCGATCTTCTGTTCGTCGGTCAGGGGCTGGTCGCGGAAGATCAGAACTGCGTAGCGGTCCATGCCCGCCTCAATGGCGTCGACCTCGTCTCGGGACAGAGATTGACGAAGGTCGACGTTGCTGACCTCGCCGACAAAGCTCTCCGTCATCGGTGTGATGACAACGTTCATCGCTAACCTTCCCCTTGGATTGTCAGAAGGACTCCTTCGCTGGGCGGAGATCGAGCTCGAACGTCCAGGCCGTGCGCGACTGCGTATGCAGATGCCAGTAGGCATCGGCGATGGCATCGGGATCAAGCAGGCCATCCTCACCCAGTCTTTCGAAGATGTCCGGCGACCGGCTTTGCAGCTTTTCACCGTTGATGCCGCCATCAATGATGACGTGCGCGACATGAACCCCCTTCGGGCCGAGATCGCGCGCCATCGACTGTGCGATCGCTCGCAATGCTGCTTTGGCTGAGGCGAATGCGGTGAACGGTGGACGCGACCTGAGGGATGCGGTGGCGCCGGTGAAGATCACCGTGCCGCGCCCCATGGCACCAAGCCGCCGGCTCGCTTCGCGGCCCACCAGAAAGCCGCTCAGACAGCGGGATCGCCAGACATCCTCGAAGAATTCCACAGACATGGTGTCAAGATCGCCGCGCGCATTGTTGCCGGCGTTGAAGGCAACCAGGTCCAGCGGCCCTGTTTCGTCATCCGCCATCGCCATGTCGAACAGCTTGACGACGTCATCCTCGCTGGTTGCGTCGGTCGTCACGGCTGTCGCCTTGCCACCCTGTGTGCGGATGCCGCCTGCAATCTCTTCGATCTGCTCGGCCGTACGGCTTGCCACCAAGACATGGTGGCCTTCGGCGGCAAAACGCCGGCAAAGAGCAGCACCGAGTCCAGCATAGGCTCCCACGCCGACGACAATGGCTTTCCCAGGCTTTTTCTGCTCGTTCACGATAGCCTCCCTGAAGTCAGCGACCGACTGGTCCGTTGACACCCGGTCCTTACCTGCCCTTCATTTGAGTGAAGCATGGTTTAGGTTACGCAGCCAACCTGTTCGATGGTCCGAGTAGCATCATGACCAGGAGTATTTCAGTGGAGATTGATCGATGGGTGACGTGACGATTTACGGCATTCCGCAAAGCACCTATGTGCGCAGCTGCTGTATGGCCTGCATCGAGAAGGGTGTAAGCTACGATCTCGAACCGCTTATACCGCAATCCGAGGACATGCTGGCGCTGAACCCGACGGGTCAGGTGCCGGCCTTTCGGCATGGTGATCTTCTGCTTCAGGAAGCCAGTGCGATTGCGCGATATGTCGATGAGACATTTCCCGGGTACAAGCTGCAGCCTGACGACGCGGCTGGGCGGGCCCAGATGAACCTTTGGATGTCGCTGACCGCCGATCGCTTTTATCAAACCATGATCCGCGACATCGTGCTGCCGCGTCTCGGCGTCATCGATAAGTCGGAAGAGGCGATCATCGAGGCGGGCAAGACGCTCGAAGCTCAGCTCAAACGCACCGACCAGCGCCTGCAGCGACATCCCTATCTCGCCGGCGAAGACCTGACCCTTGCCGACCTGTTCCTGATGCCCATCCTCTTCTGGATCGAAAAGACTCCTGAAGGCCAGGCTACGTTTCCCAAAGTCCCGACTTTGATCAGTTGGTACAAGAAAATCGGTGAGCGGCCGAGCTTCGAGGAGACCGAGCCGCCGATGCCCGGTTGAGACAGGCGGACAGCGAGAGACAAGCATGATCACCGATCATCTGGCACATCCTCGGGCATCGTGCAGCCTGTCGGGATATTGATCCAGCTCTCAATTCTGCTTTTGGCATCAGGTCGTCTCCATGGCCGACGATGCCACGTTCACAGTCTTGGATCGGTGAGCCGCCCCTAACGAAGCTCACTGGCGAAAATGCTCCTCGTACTGGTCGATACCCTTTGGAATCTCACACCACTTTTGTGCCGAGCGCACAAAGACATGGCGGAATTGATGCTTCGCGGCATCGATCCAGGACGGATCATCGAAAGTCCCTCCCGCGATCGTGCGAATTCCCGGAACCGCTTCCAGCATGAACCCGATATTCGATCCACAAGTCGAACAGAAATGCTGATCAAGCCATCGTCCTGATTCGTCCGAGACATGCCGATACGTCTTGAGCAGACCGTT
>JBCCIN010000265.1:0-7546 GCA_039028235.1 Pseudomonadota bacterium | reverse complement strand
GCCGAGAAGGACAGCCAGTGTTAGAAAGGTCTTCATGGGCTGGATTCTGACACAGGCGCGCTTCTTGTCAAAGCTGTCGCCGTGATATTCTATCATCGATTTGCAAGCTTACGTCATTCGAGCAGGAGAGCTATGGGGATCACCGACGTCATCCGCGTCACAAACGACGATGAGCGCCAAGCTGCCTTCGCCATTCGCGAGGCAGTGTTCGTCGACGAGCAAGGCGTCGATCAGCCACTCGAATTCGACGGACTAGACGACGAGTCTGACCATCTGCTTGCCAAGCTCGATGGTCGACCGGTCGGCACGCTTCGCCTGCGGTGGGTCGACGATGCGAGCGCCAAAATCGAGCGGGTCGCGGTGCTCAGGGGCGCAAGAGGACGTGCCGTCGGCGCCGCTTTGATGAAGGTGGCTCTCGATCTGCTCCGTGAACGTGGCGCTCGATCGGTAAAGCTGCATGCTCAGACCCATGCACTCGACTTCTATGAAAAGCTCGGCTTCGCTGCCCATGGCGACGTCTTCGACGAAGATGGCTTGCCGCATCGGGCGATGCATCTGGCCTTTGAACCCAGCCGATGAAGCCGGATCGCGGAGCCGTCGCCGTTTTGTGAAGGCGGACAACGGCAAAAGCGTCTAAACTCCTGAAAATCTATCGAATGACGATCCATTTGGGGGAAGAAGGCCATGTTCGAGATGCTGCCGGGATTTGTGCTGAGCGCGCTCAATTTCCTGGCAACGCTCCTCGTCTTCGCGATCGGCTGTGTCATCTTTGGCGTGGCTATTCTCTATATCATCGATCGCACACAGACATCGAACACGGTTCGCCGAAACTACCCGGTGATCGGCAGGCTGCGCTCGTTCTTCGAGCATCTAGGTGAATTCTTCCGGCAATATTTCTTCGCGATGGATCGCGAAGAACTGCCCTTCAACAGAGCACAGCGCAACTGGGCCTATCGCGCCTCCAAGAACGAGGACAACACCACCGCCTTTGGTTCGACCCGCGATCTGAGGCCTGTAGGCACCCCGATGTTCGTTGCCTGCCCTTTTCCCACTCTCGATAAGGATGCGGCGGAAACGCCGGCCGTTACCATTGGTCCGTACTGCACGCAGCCCTATGTCCATCAGCATATTTTCAACATCTCCGGCATGTCCTACGGCGCCCTTTCGAGAGTTGCCGTCAAGTCGCTGTCGCGAGGTGCCGCCCATGCAGGCTGCTGGTACAACACAGGTGAAGGCGCGATGTCCGAGTTTCATCTGGAGGGCGGTTGCGACATTATCTTCCAGATCGGGACAGCAAAATATGGCTGCCGCAAGGAGGACGGCACGTTTTGCGAGGAGACGCTCGCCAAGGTTGCTGCCCATCCGGAAGTGAAGATGTTCGAGATCAAGCTCAGCCAGGGCGCCAAACCGGGCAAAGGCGGGATCCTGCCAGGACACAAGGTAACACCGGAAATCGCGAAGGCTCGCGGCATCCCAGTCGGCGAAGATAGCATCAGCCCGAACCGACACATCGAGATCGACAATCCCACCGAGCTTCTTGACTTCATCGACCGCGTGCGTCGCGCCACCGGCAAGCCGACCGGCTTCAAGACCGTGATTTCCGGCGTCGTCTGGATCGGCAAGCTGTTCGAGGAAATCCATCGCCGCGGCATCGAAAGTGCCCCCGACTTCATTACCGTGGACAGCGCCGACGGCGGCACGGGTGCCGCTCCGCAGAGCCTGATCGACAATATGGGCCTGCCGATCTGGGAGAGCCTGCCGATGGTCGCCGATCAGCTTATTCGCTACGACCTCAAGGATCGGGTGAAGCTGATTGCCTCTGGCAAGCTGATGACCCCGACCAACGTTGCCTGGGCTCTATGTGCCGGTGCCGACTTCGTCGTTTCAGCGCGGGGCTTCATGTTTGCGCTCGGCTGCATCCAGGCGCTGAAGTGCAACAAGAACACCTGCCCCACGGGGGTGACCACCCACAACAAGCATCTGCAGCGCGGCCTGGTGCCACGGGAGAAGCAGTATTGGGTCGCCAATTACGCCAAGAATATGGAAAAGGAAGTCGGCGTAATCGCCCATTCCTGCGGCGTGCATGAGCCAAGACGCTTGAAGCGCTATCACGTCCGCATCCAGACCGACACCGGCAAGTCGATCCCGATGGACCAGCTCTGGCCCTACCCCGAACCGGGCGAGGCACTCAAGGCAAAAGCGACGGCGGCCGAATGAACTGAAGTCGTTCGAGCATTCTCAAGGGTCTGGCGTCGAAAAACGCAGCACTTGAATATGCTCAGCTCAATTCGCAAGCCACCCATGCAGCTCTACAGCTGGACGACGCATTTCCGGTATGCCAAGCATCTGCCGATGGAACGAAACGGGAACATCGTCGCTTTTCCCGAACGGCGGCACGGCGCGCGCGTCGGCGATCTGCGGTCCTGGCATTATCTCAGAGTGACCTGCCGTTTCTGCGGTCATTCCGGTCGCGTTTATGCACAGTCTCTTTGGCGGCGTTGCTCCATGGATGATCGCATCATCGACGTGATGCAACGGGTCCGCTGCCGTCACTGCGGCGGTGTTGGTGCGGCCAACTGGGATATATGGCAGATCGACCGGAACGCCTAAGCGGCTAAAGGACGCCGCGCATTTGCTCCGAGAGGCTGATGCGGCCGGCGTTGAACGCGTGCTTCAGGATAGGCACAGCCCTATGTGGCTCCGCTCCACCGCACATGAAGATATCCACGGCGGCATAAGCACGCTCGGGCCAAGTGTGAATCGACATGTGGCTTTCGGCGAGCACCGCGACGCCGGAAATGCCGCCATTATCCGAGAACTCGTGGAAATGCATGTGCAGAAGCGTTGCACCAGCCTCCCTGATCGCTCGGCGAAAGGCCATCTCGATCACCTCGGCGTCGTCCAGATGCTCGGCGTCCCAAAGATCGAGGATCAGATGGCTGCCGGCATAGCGAAGGCCATTGCGCTCGATGAAGTAGTCTTTGACCTCACCATCGACATTGGGATCGAGGTCATTGTCGTCGGCGGAAAACTTACCCGTTTGGATCTGCGCATCTGCTCGGGCGTCCACCGCCTCCGCCTCAGCGTCCACACCAATTTGGGCAAGAGAGTGCTGGCTCATGTCGCTCTCCTGCAAACCAGAATGAACTGAAAAGGTTGGTCGAGCGGATATGTCGTCAATCCACTGAAAATACAAGGACCTGGATCGAAGAAATCGCACCGACGCGACCGTTTGTTGCACACAAGTGCGCCGTTGATACGGATCCGTATCAAACCTCGCCACCACTGCCGGTGATGTGATCCGCGCGAGCCGCTCTTTTGTTGCGTTCTCGCACGTCAATCGGCATCTTCCGCAAGATCAGTCCTGCGGGGTTTTCTCCGCCGGATGACATCGACGTCACCGGGAGACCGTTCGCGTGACCAGAACGAATAGTGAGAAGGATATCGGCTTTCCTCATGCCGGCGAGGACATGGCCCGCGCTGGCGACGTGATGGAAACGCCGCAGACTCAATCTCCAGCCTATCGCCTCGCCTTTGCCGACATGGATTTCATGGTGCGCCGCGAGCTCAGGCCGGTGCGCTTCCAGCTCGAGCTGATGAAGCCCGAAGTGATGCTCGCCGAGCATGATATCCGGTCCACGGTCGTGGTGTTCGGTAGCGCCCGCATGCCCGACCCGGACGCTGCGAGCCCGGACGATCTTGCGAAGAAGCCGGGCTGCGTCCTCGACAAAAAGCGCGTTTATGAGGAAGCGCGCCGCTTTGCGCAGATAGCCTCGGTCGAAGGGCAAAAGGAGCGCTCGGAAGGAAGGGAGTTCGTGGTTGTCACCGGCGGCGGTCCCGGCATCATGGAAGCCGCGAACCGCGGTGCCGCCGACGTCGATGCGGAGAGTATCGGGCTCAATATCGTGCTGCCCCACGAGCAGGCACCGAACGCCTATATCACGCCGGAGCTCTGCTTTCAGTTCCACTATTTCGCCATTCGGAAGATGCATTTCATGATGCGCGCCCGCGCACTGGTCTGCTTTCCTGGAGGCTTCGGCACCATGGACGAGATGTTCGAAGCACTAACCCTGATCCAGACCGGCAAGGCTAAGCGCATTCCGTTCCTCCTGTTCGACGAAGCCTATTGGCGGCGCGTCGTGAATTTCGAAGCGATGGTCGAGGAAGGTGTCATCTCGCCGGAAGACCTGGATCTCTTCCAATATGTCGAGACGGCCGAAGAAGCCTGGTCTATGATCGCCGCGCATCATGGCTTGGCACCGCATCAGAGTGGCAATGGAGCGGCATCATGACGCCGGAGCTCGTCTTCCACGGCGGTGCAGGGACGGTCACCGGTTCCTGCTACGAGATCGTCCACGCCGATGGCCGGCTGATGATCGACTGCGGCATGTTCCAAGGCAACAAGACCGTCCGCGAACTGAACTACCGGGACTTTCCCTTCGATCCTGCAGCGATCGACACCCTTTTGCTCACCCATGCACATATCGATCACACGGGCCTGGTGCCGAAGCTCGTCAAGCAGGGCTTTCGCGGCAAGATCCACGCGACCGCGCCGACCAAAGATCTCGCCTCGTTCATGCTGCCGGACAGCGGCTATATCCAGGAGAGCGAGGTCCAGCGGCTGAACAAGCGCAATCGCCGTCGTGGCCGGCCTGAGGTGGAACCGATCTACACGCGAAAGGATGCCGAGGCCTGCCTGAAGCAGTTTACCGGCGTCGACATGGAGCGTTGGTTCGAGCCGATGAAGGGCATCCAGGCGCGCTATTGGAATGCCGGGCATATTCTCGGTTCCGCTTCGATCGAGCTGAAAGTAGGGAGCGCCGGCACGGCGCGGCCCGTTCATATGCTCTTTTCGGGCGACTTGGGACCGGATGAGAAAGTCTTTCACCTGGAGCCGGACGCACCGGCCGGCTTCGACTACATCCTCTGCGAGAGCACCTATGGCGACCGCGAGCGCGAAGATGCAACGGTCGAGGAGCGCCGCGCGGCGCTCAAGCGTGAGATCCTGGATGCCGATCAGGCCGGCGGCAATCTGGTCATTCCCGCCTTCGCGGTCGAGCGCACCCAGGAACTACTACACGATATCGGCGTGCTGATGGCAACGGGAGAGATCCCCGGAAAGCCGGTCTTTCTCGACAGCCCGCTCGCCAGCAACGCCACCAAGGTGTTCATCGAGCATGCAGCGACGCTCGACGACATCGCCATGGACGAAAGCGAGCTTTTCAAGAACCCGAATTTTTCTTTCACCAGTTCGGTGGAGGAGAGCAAAGCGATCAACAATGTCAAAGGCGGCTGCATCATCATGGCGGCATCCGGCATGTGCGATGCCGGCCGCATCCGCCATCATCTCAGAAACAACCTCTACAAGAAGAACGCGACCGTCCTGTTCGTCGGCTACCAGGCGCCAGGCACGCTCGGCAGCTTCATCCTCTCGGGCGAGGAAGCAGTGCGCATTCATGGACGCGAGGTCAAAGTGAACGCGCGTATCAGGCGGATCGGCAATTACTCGGCCCACGCCGATCAGGGTGAGTTGATCGACTGGGTCAAAGAGCGCCTGCCCGTTCATGCCGGTCTTTTTCTCACACACGGCGACGACAAGGCGCGCGACGTGCTGAAGAAGCATCTCGTCCGTGAAGGAGTTGAGGCCGAGCGCGTCGTTCTTCCAGGACTCGACGAGCGGGCGAGACTGACCGTCGATCCCCATCGGAAGCCTGCAGCAATCCGAGAGAAGCGCGCCCGCGTCGCTCCAGCCGACATGGCGACCGATTGGTACAACGACTATGCCTCGCTGCTTCTGAAGCTCGGAAGAAAGTTGGAAGAAATGCAGGACGGCGACGAGCGTCGGACACTGCTTCAGAAGATGAGGGCATTGCTCAAGTCCTAACCGGTCAGTTCCGTCCGCGCAGCTTCGTTCAAGAGCCAGCCACGAAAGGCAGCGATCTTGGGCTGATCGGCCGTCGACTCCGGCACGACGAAATGATAGGCGCATTGATTGCCCAGAGATACGTCGAACGGCTCGACCAGCCGCCCAATCTTGAGCTCGTCATTGATCAGCGGCCGCCGACCAATAGCCACGCCAGCACCAGCGACCGCGGCTTTCATTGCGTGATCGCCATTCTCGAATCTTAGGCCACGGCCGAGGTCGATACCCTCAATGCCGGCAACGCGCAGCCAGAGTTGCCACTCATCGACGCCATCCATGGCATGCAGCAATGTGTGATGGACGAGGTCCGCCGGTGTCCTGAGCGGGTGTTCACCTTCGAGCAGGGTCGGACTGCAGACTGGCTTTACCACCGGCTGAAACAAACGATAAGCGCGAAGCCCGGACCAGATGCCTTCGCCGTGACGAATACCGCAATCGATGCCTTCGCGCATCATGTCGACCACGCGCGGTGACGCGTTCAGGCGAAGATCGATCTCTGGATGGGCCAGATGCAGACGCCCGAGACGCGGGACCAGCCACTCGCTAGCTAAGGTCGGCGGCGCCGTGACGGTGAGTGTTCCGCCGGCGCAGAACCGCTCGAGCTCGCGGACACCGGCGTTCAACTGTTCAAAAGCTCCACGCACGAAGGGTAGCAAGGCCTGTCCCTCATCGGTCAAGGCAAGCGTTCGGTTCAACCGTTTGAAAAGCGGCACCCCCAGGTCCTGCTCCAGCGCCTTAACCTGATGGCTGATCGCCGCCTGAGTCACGTGGAGCTCATGCGCAGCGCGCGTGAAGCTCAGATGACGCGCCGCGGCATCGAAAGCACGCATGGCATTGAGTGGCGGCAATCGGCTCATGGCCATCTCTTAGATTAGTTTTTCTCATGAATTTTATGAGACATCTTCGTTTGTGCCTCAGGATTATTCCCTGATATCCTTCATTCATCAAGCCTTTTTCCGAACACTCTCTCCATTGCTCATGGAGGATGAAATGAGAGAAACTAACAATCTCGCCGGGTTCGGTGTCCTGTTTACGACCGGTGCGACCCTGGTTTCACCAGTGCATGAATGGGTCACGCGGGAGCCACTCTATCGATTGGTGGAGCCACCCGATCGACGATCGCCCGTGGTTCGCCTGATTGCTCGCCTGACCGACGGACTCGAGCGCCTGCGTCAGCGCCAGGAACAGCGACGAAGCCTCGCCATGCTGGACGATCATCTGCTCCGCGACATCGGTCTCACCCGCGAGGATGTAAGTGAGGAGCTTCGGACGTCGTTCTGGCGCTGATCATCGAGCGTCCCCTCATCTTCTAGAGACCGTCCATGACCAACCGCTTCCAGCAAAGTACCCCGCCTTCGATCCATGACATCTATCGCGGCCTGCCGATCGGGCCAGGCGGGATCGAACCCTTCACTTTTCCAGATCGCGGCCAGCATCCGCGTTCGCCGGCTCGGCTTCCTTGGCAGCAGGTCGGCAGAAGGATACGGATTTCCACGGTTGAGCTTTGGCAACGCGTGTCTATGACCTTTCAGACCTTGACCCATCTCTCTCTTGGAGGGTTGAATCGAACTTTAAGCAGCCCCATCGTAAAGGCCCGCCAACATGATGCGCGATCATCTCTGC
>JBCCIN010000264.1:0-7551 GCA_039028235.1 Pseudomonadota bacterium | reverse complement strand
GTCGGCGCGTTGGGCAAAGCGGCCGGCAATAAGGGATGTCAGGTAACGGAGTGCCGCCAGACGTCCGGGGCGGGTCAGTTGACAGACTTCGAAGCTGTGCTTTTCGAGATGCGCTTCGGGCGATGTCACAAAGGCGCCTGCATAGTGACGCCCATTAGCGACGACGATGCCATGGGCTTGATGCTCGCGATCGTTCAACCGAAATCGAAACGGTTCAGGTGAGGAAACCACCGCTCGCTTCAGTGTCTCGTAGAGATAGGCCCATTTTCCGATGTGACGCTTCAGCCCCAAATTGACATGGGCCACGACCTCGGCATCGAGCCCGACACTGGCCACGATCGCGAAGCGCTGGCCATTGACGTCGCCGACGGTGATCGGGCGGCTTGGGCCGAAGGCGGCGGTCTCGGCGATTCCGGCGATCGACTTTGGAAGCCCGATTTCGCGCGCCAGCAGGTTGATGGTGCCGAGCGGCAGGATGGCGAGTGGCGGCGCCTTCTCAGGCAGAGCGTTGAGGACGCGGTTGATCGTCCCATCGCCGCCTGCAACCGCGATAGCGTCGATGGGCTCGCCGCCGGCCTCGTCGATGAGGCAGCGGAGATCGCTTAGGGTGCTCGTCTCATGAACCCGGATTTTGCAGCCAATCCCCTGGAGATGCGCAACGATCTCGCGGAGCATGGTCGAGCCCGCGCCACCGGCCATGGGGTTGGCGATCATCAGAAGATGTTGCCTTGCCGTCCGCTTATCGGTCATCATGACCGAGCTTTTGGCATAGTCGCCGCCAATGGTCATCAGCCGTGGCTTTGTCTCCGCATTTCAACAAAAATCACCAAGATTCCGACAGGTTTGTGAACTATCTCACACTTTTGCAGATGGACCCGGATGTAAACTCCGATCGAGTAAGGCAAAAGCTTTAATCGGGGTAGGAGATGTCATCACTGCGGGGTGATGCTGTGGTCACTTGGTTCGAACGCTGGGGAGAGCGTTGTCTAAGAGGATCACAGCCAGATGCCTATCAGATGCTCCTGCTGCATGTCGGCGCGACCGATATGCTCAGAGGCTATTCGGGCGCTGCCGACTACTGGCAATGTGTGCAGACGATTCTCGACTGCTTCTTCACCTCAGCGGAGCGTGCTGAAATGTGCGCCGAGTTGGTTGGTGATCCGCTGTTTCTCGACGACCCTGGCTTTGCGGCCTTTACTCATCAGGCGCGCGCGGAGATCCGCTGCCGCGAGCTGATCATGATGATCGAGGCGACCGCCGGCGTGCGTGCATCCCTGCGTTCGGTCGGCTAAGGGGCAATCGTCGGGCGCACGTCGTCCCAGGCGGATCATCGTTCGCCGGGTCTGACTGCGGTCATTGTCTTTTTCCAGCTATTGGTCATGATCGACCCGGTGGCAAGGATGGCGCGCCGGTGCAAGGACCGATGGAGATCGAGAAGCAATCGCAGACAGCATTGCGGCGGCGCCGGTTTCTCCGCCATGCCGCCTGTCTCGTCGTGCTTGCTGGCGGTTCCACAGGCAACGTTGGCCTGGGCCGCGAACCGCTTTTTCTCGGCGTCACCACCTCCACCGAAAACTCCGGACTGCTCGCCCATCTGATCGCCCTTTTCGAGGCGAGACATGATGTCCAGATAAGGGCGGTCACGGCGGGAAGCGGAGCTGTGATGAACCTGGCGGCGCGAGGTGATGTCGATGTCATCCTGGTGCATTCGCCAGAAGATGAGGCGATGTTCGTCGCCGAGGGTTACGGCATCGATCGGCGTCCGGCGATGCGAAACCGCTACGTGATCGTCGGACCGAAGGGCGACCCTGCCGGGCTGCGCGGCGCCGATGATGCCATCGATGCCTTTGCCCGGCTGGCTGCCAGCAAAGCAATCTTCCTGTCCCGCGGCGACGAGAGTGGTACCCATAAGGCGGAGCGCAGGCTCTGGCAGACTGTGGGGATTGACCTGGACAAGGGCGTCGGCTGGTATCGCGAAAGCGGATCGGGGCAGGGCGCCACCTTGAATATCGCAGCCAATACAGGCGCTTACACGCTGACCGATGAGGCGACCTGGGCGACCTTCGGCAATCCGGGCGAACTCGAAGCCCTTTACCCGAATGACGCGACGGCACGCAATGACTCGGCGCTCGACAATGTCTACAGCATCATTCGCGTCAATCCCGAGCGTCATGCCGGGTTAAACCAGCGAGATGCTGTCACCTTTACGAACTGGTTGACCTCAGCGGCGGGGCGGGCAGCGATTTCATCCTTCAAAGTCAACGGCCGATCGCTGTTCTCGCCGGCAGGCGAGCTTGCGGGCTGATCTGTCAGCATACCTCAAAGACAGGGTGACCGCTTGGCGTCCGGTATTCGCCTGCACTAGGCTCATGGCATCAGGGCGACTTTTTAGGGGACCGCGATGCCAAATGTTCCAGGCGAAAAGCTTCACGAGCTGACCGTTGCCATCTGCCGCGCTATCGGCAGCAGCGACGAGGATGCCGCGCTGGTCGCAAACCATCTGGTGGGCGCCAATCTCGCCGGCCACGATTCTCACGGCGTCGGTATGCTGCCGATCTATGTCAGTAGCTGGGCAGAGGACAATCTGCAGCCGACCCATCATGCTCAGGTGGTCAAGGACAGCGGGCCGATCCTGGTGATCGACGGTCAGCGCGGACTCGGGCAGGTCATCGCGCATCAGGCGATGGAGCTCGGCATGGCGAAGGCCAGGGAACAGGGTGCTGCGATCGTGGCGCTGCGCAACAGCTTTCATATCGGGCGGATCGGTCATTGGTCGGAGCTTTGCGCGAAGGGCGGTTTCGCCTCGATGCACTACGTCAACGTGGTCGACAACGGCCCAATCGTCGCCATGCACGGTGCTGCCGAGCCCGTGCTCAGCACCAACCCCTACAGCGCTGCCATGCCGGGACGGGATGGCGAGCCTCTGGTGTTCTTGGACATGGCCACCAGTAAGATCGCTATGGGCAAATCGCGCGTCGCTTACAACAAGGGCTTGCCGGTCCCGGAAGGCAGCCTGCTCGATGGCGACGGCAAGCCGACTACGGACCCAAGCTGCATGTGGCCCGACCGCCAGGGCGCTCTGGTCGCGATGGGTGATCACAAGGGCTCCGGCCTCGCTCTGATCTGCGAGCTATTTGCCGGTGCGCTTACCGGCGGCTGGACCCTGCAGCCGGAGCATCCGCGGACGGGCGGTGCCGTCAACAACATGCTCTCGGTGATCATCGATCCAGGCGCTCTCGGTGATCCCGAGGCCACGACGCGCGAGGCCGAGGCCATGGTCAGGACGGCGAGGGAGGCCAAGCTCAGGGACGGCTTTGAAAAAATCCTGATGCCGGGCGATCCCGAAGCCATCCAGCGAAAGCATCGCTCCGAAAAGGGGGTGGACGTCGACGAGACGAGCTGGCAGGAGATCCTCGAAGCAGCCGAGACCGCCGGGGTCACCAAGAGCGACGTCGGGGCGATCCTGGATAGCTGACGGTCCGCGAGCGGCGGCTTCTGGCTGGTATCGAAACGGAGCCTTTCCCGAGATGGAACATGTTGATGCTGTGGTGATCGGTGCCGGCGTGGTCGGGCTTGCCGTCGCCCGGGCGCTGTCGATGGCGGGCGTCGAGACCATCGTGGTCGAAGCCGCCGACATGATCGGCACGGGCACCAGCTCCCGCAACAGCGAGGTCATCCACGCCGGCATCTATTATCCGACCGGCTCGGTGAAGGCGAAGACCTGCGTCGCCGGCAAGGCGATGCTCTATGCCTATGTGGAGGAGAAGGGCGTGCCCTATCGGCGCTGCGGCAAGCTGATCGTCGCCACCTCCGAAGCGCAGAACAAGACACTGGAGCAGATCAAGGCCAAGGCCGCCGCCAACGGCGTCGACGACTTGACCTGGCTATCGCCTGATGAGGTGCGCGCCCTCGAGCCGGAAGTCGCGTGCACCGGCGCACTGCTCTCGCCGTCAACCGGCATCATCGACAGCCACAGCCTGATGCTCGCCTATCAGGGCGATGCCGAGGATCACGGCACGTTTCTCGCGTTCAATGCCCCGCTCCATGAGGGCCGGATCACCGGCGATGGATTCGTGCTCGAAATCGGTGGGGAAGCGCCGATGACGCTCGGCTGTCGCATGCTGGTGAACGCCGCCGGCCTGTTCGCGCCGGAGATCGCGGCAAAGCTCGATGGTCTCGACCCTGCCTGCGTGCCAACGGGCCACTATGCCAAGGGCAACTACTACACCCTGGTCGGTGCGCGGCCCTTTAAACATTTGGTTTATCCGGTGCCCGAGGACGGCGGGCTCGGTGTCCATGTCACCATCGATCTCGGCGGTCAGGTCAAGTTCGGCCCCGATGTCGAGTGGTTCCCCGATGGCATCCCGATCGACGCACTCGATTACGACGTCGACCCCAGGCGCGCCGATGCCTTCTACGATGCCGTCCGAACCTACTATCCCGCTCTCAAGGATGGCGCGATCGAACCCGGCTATGCCGGAATAAGGCCGAAGCTTTCGGGCAAAGGCCAGCCCGCCGCCGACTTTCTGATCCAGGGGCCGGCAGATCATGGGGTATCGGGGCTGGTCAATCTCCTCGGCATCGAAAGCCCGGGCCTCACCGCCTCCATGTCGATCGCCGGCGAGGTGCTTGAGCAGGTCGTCCCGGGACGGCGCCGGGCGGCGTGAGCGGCGACACGTCGCTGCGATCCCTGCGTGTCGCCTGTATCGGCGAATGCATGGTCGAGCTTGCCCATCGCGGCCCCCTCAGCCTGCAGATGGCCTTCGGCGGCGACACCTCGAACACCGCTGTCTACCTGGCGAGGCTCACCGAGGGTTTGGGCATCAGCATTGACTATGTCACTGCCCTTGGCGACGATTCCTACAGTGACGCGATGCTCGCCTTCTGGCGGGACGAGGGGGTTGGTATCGATCTCGTCACCCGACTTCCCGGCAGGCGACCCGGCCTTTACACCATCCGCACGGATGGGCAGGGCGAGCGCAGCTTCACCTATTGGCGTGGCGAGGCGGCAGCACGTGAGCTTCTCCGGGACGGGCCGGACGTGAAGCTGGCGTCAAGACTCGCCGATTTCGATCTCGTCTATCTATCCGGAATCACGCTTTCGATCCTGGACCGGGAGCAGCGGACTGCGCTTCTCGACATCCTCGACGGCGTGCGCCAGGCTGGAGGTAAGGTGGCCTTCGACGGCAATTTTAGGCCCGCGGGCTGGCCCGGTGACGACGCGGCGCGCCACTGGTTCAGGGAAGCCCTGCAGCGAAGCGACATCGCGCTGCCGACCTTCGACGACGAGCAGGCGCTGTTCGGCGATGCCGATGCCGCCGCGGTCGCCGCGCGTCTCCATACATGGGGTGTCGCCGAGGTCGTGGTGAAGACCGGGGTCGCCGGCTGCCTTCTTTCCACCGAGGACGGTGCGAGTATCATACCGACCACGCCGGTCGATCCGGTGATCGACAGTACTGCGGCAGGCGACAGCTTCAACGCCGGCTATCTCGCCGGCCGGCTGCTCGCGATGCCGCCTGCGGAGGCGGCTGACGTCGGCCATCGTCTTGCCGCGGCCGTGATCCAGCATCGCGGCGCCGTAATCCCGAAAGGCGCCATGCCGGAGGCGCTCGGGGACGACGTTTCGTAAGGGCATCTCGATAAGAGAACCTGTGGCAAGGGATGAACCTTGGCCTGTCGGCTGTTTGATTTTCTGAGGTGGAACACAGCGTTGGGGGTGGATCAGCCGCATGAGACGCTTTTGGACAGCCATACCGGCGGCTCTTGGCGCGGCGGTGCTCGGGCATAGTCAGGCCAGCGCCGATGTCGAGCTCAAGGTCGCGCGGTTTTTCGATACCTGCATCGAGAAGATCGAGGATGTCGCGGAGGCTAGCGGCGAAGCCTGCATCGTGGAATCGCTGCTCAGCATGTTCAGCGCCGAGGACAACGGCATTACGGTCGATCTGCTGCCGCCACACCGGGATAACTACTACCCGCAGCTCATCGCCGCCTATGCCGAGGGCAGGCCGCCCGACGTCCACCTTCTGCACCGCCACCGCCTTTCCGATTTCGCCAGCGCCGGCATGCTCGCGGCGCTCAGCGACGATCTGTCCGCCGCTGGCGTCGATATCGCAGATTGGGAAGAGACGGTGCGCGAGGCGGTCACGTTTGATGATCAGGTCGTCGCCATGCCCTTCGACCTGCATGCCAACATCTGGCACGTCAATCTCGATCTGATGGGCGAGGCCGACCTGATCGGCAATGACGGGCGCCCGATCCTGCCGGCAAGCCCGGGCGAGCTCCTCGACCATGCCGAGAAGGTCAGAGACGCGACCGGCAAGGCTTATCTCGCCGCGGATTTCGTGCAATTTCCGATCGGCGTACGCTCAGTGCTGTCGCTTCTCTGGCAGCAGGGCGAGAACATCTTCGACGGCGGCGAGGCGCTGGTGGACACGGCGGAGATGCGCGCCGCGATCACCACCTTCACGGACCTGTTCGATGCCGGCTTCGCCAACCCCGCGCATAGCTACGAAAGCGCACAGCAGGCCTTCCTCGACGGCGAGGTCGCGGTTCTGATCAACGGCACCTGGGCGGTCGATCTCTATGACAAAGAGATCGCGCGCGGCGAGGTCGCACTCAACAACTATGATGTCGCTGATTTCCCGACCCTGTTCGATCGGCCCGCAACCTGGGCGGACTCCCATCTCTGGGCCGTGCCCGAGAGCCTGAAGACCGCGCGTCCAGAGGCCTATGATGCGGCGATGAAGCTGTTGTCCTGGATCAATGACCACAATCTGGACTGGGCGCGAACCGGTCATCTCGCCGTTCGAACGTCAGTTCTGGAAAGCGACGCCTACGCCACCTTGTCTCACCGGCTGGACTATCGAAAAAGCGCGAGCTTCGGCCATGATATTCCCTTGACCAGCGGCTATGACGACATTCATCAGGCCCTGATCAGGGGTTTGCAGGCGATCTGGCTGGATGGTGTGCCGGTCGGCGAAGCGCTCGCCGGAACGGAAGCGGACGTTCAGAGCCTGCTGCCATGAAGGCCGCAGCTCGATAGGTCACCTGAACGGGGCGTGGTGCCGCCAGGAAGACTTGAACATTGGACCTCATCCTTGCGAAGGGTGTTGCGCGCAGTTGCATGTCATCCCGCAAACCTCCTAACTGATTGACTCTCAATAATTATTCTTATCATTCTCTCCACTCTCTTTCGGCTTGATCTCAGGCGCGTGTCAGATCTTTGCCACATTTGGTGATTGTACGGATCGACTATGTGATCCGAATATCATCCCGTCTTCCTCACCTGCGACATCCGCTCCCGCAGATGCCCAGCGCTCACAAGGGGGGCGACAGGCTGTCTGCACGTCGGTTGACGAGGCTTGGCGGACGCTGGTGGAATGGGAAGCCGTTGTGGAATGAGCAACAAGTGTAACCTTTCGCCGACGGCCGTCTGACGGGTTTCGTGTACGGGTGATAGATCCGACCTTATGGTCGACCTTAGATGCGATTCCGGGATTGAAGTGCTGTCTGCCGCGGATGCAGCGCGCCGTCGACCTTGGAATGACTCGG
>JBCCIN010000263.1:0-7554 GCA_039028235.1 Pseudomonadota bacterium | reverse complement strand
TCTCTATGATGAAGCGGTCGCCATCCTGTTCCAGAGCCTCGACGGCAGCAGAAGTGAGATGCCGGCACCCCAGCTCGACACGCCGCATGAAGCGAAGCCCGAGATCCGGGCGCGATGGAAGACCGTCTACGACGACATCGATGCCCATTGGATGCTCTATGAGCTTGCCGAAAAGCTCGTCGATCTCGAGGACTACTTTCGCCGCTGGCGCTTCAATCATGTGACCACGGTGGAGCGCGTGATCGGCTTCAAGCGGGGAACCGGCGGCACGTCAGGCGTCCACTATCTCCGTCGCATGCTTGACGTCGAACTCTTCCCCGAACTCTGGCATGTGCGTGGAGAGCTTTGACCGTGGCGCCTGATCTGCCGAGGAAAGATCTGTTCGAGCTGCCAGAAGGCGTGATCTATCTCGACGGCAACTCGCTCGGGCCTCTGCCCAAGGGCGCGCTTGATCGCGCGCGCACGGTAATTGGCCATGAGTGGAGATGCGACCTGATCCGGGCCTGGAACACCGCTGATTGGATCTCGCTGCCGACACGCGTGGGCGATCGGATCGCCGGACTGATCGGCGCACCGGCCGGCTCGGTCACAACCGGCGATACGCTTTCGATCAAAGTCTACCAGGCGCTCGCGGCCTCGCTCGCCATGCGCCCGGAGCGGCGGGTCATCCTGTCCGACTCCGGCAATTTTCCGACGGATCTCTATATGGCCGAAGGCCTGATCAAGCTTGTGGATAGGGGCTATGAGCTGCGCACGCCCAAGCCGGAGGACGTGGCGGATTGCATCGCGGACGATGTCGCCGCCGTCATGCTGACCCAGGTCGACTACCGCACCGGCCGGATGCATGACATGCAGGCGATTACCGAGGCGGTGCAAGCAGCAGGGGCGGTGATGATCTGGGATCTCGCCCACAGCGCCGGCGCGGTCCCGCTCGATCTCGCAGCATGCGGCGCCGAGTTCGCCGTCGGCTGCACGTATAAATATCTGAATGGTGGTCCCGGCGCGCCGGCCTTCATCTATGTCCGTCCCGACCTGATCGACGATGTCGAGCCGGTGCTCGCTGGCTGGATGGGGCACGACGCGCCTTTTGCGATGGAGCGGAGTTACCGCCCAGCAATGTCGACCGAGCGCCTGCGTGTCGGCACCCCGCCGATCATCCAGCTTTCGATCCTCGATCGGGCGCTGGATGTCTGGGAAGGAATCGATATGGCGACGGTGCGTGCGGCATCGATCGAACTCTCGGAACACTTCATCGCCGAGGTCGAAGCGCGCTGTCCATCGCTTTGCCTCGCATCTCCCCGTTATCCGGCGGAACGCGGCTCCCAGGTCTCCTTCGCATTCGCACAGGGCTATCCGGCCATGCAGGCGCTCATCGCCCATGGCGTCATCGGTGACTTCCGAGCACCCGATATCATGCGCTTCGGCTTCACGCCGCTCTATCTGGACAAACACGACGTCCATCATGCCGCCGAGATCCTCGAAGAAGTTGTCAGCAACGATCTCTGGCGCGATCCGAAGTATCAAGCCGTCTCGCGCGTGACATGATCGAAGGGGAATGGAAGGTTCGATGCATGTCTCGCTGGGGCAAAAGGTCATGTTCAAGCATTAATCCTGGCCTAAGACCTTGCGCGCCAGGGCCGACGACATCGTGAAAGGGGCAGCATGAAACCCGAGACCATTCACCCGGAAGGCTGGGCGCCGGCTCTCGGCTATGCAAACGGGATGCTGATGCCCGACGGCACGCTCCATATCGGCGGCCAGATCGGCTGGAACAGGGACAAGCAGTTCGTCGCCAAAGACTTCATCGGCCAGATGGAGCAGGCTCTCAACAACATCGTCGACATCGTCCGGGCGGCCGGCGGCGACGTGACCGACGTCGGTCGTTTGACCTGGTTCGTGAAGGACAAGACCGAGTATCTCGATCGCCAGCGCGAGGTCGGGGAAGCCTATCGGCGCATCTTCGGCAAGCACTTTCCGGCCATGTCGATGATCGTCATCAATGACCTGATCGAAGATGAGGCGCTCATCGAGATCGAGGCGACCGCCTACATTCCTAGCAGCTAATAGAAGCGTTCGTATTTCGGATAACGCATCATCTTTGCTCAGCGTTAAGTTAATCCGAAGAAGGACGGATGGCTTTGAGCCGCCAGGGGACAAGACGCGCTGGCGCCGGACCTGAGGCTTGAAATGGGAGAGAATTATGCCGAACCTCGACAAAGGCATCACCAGGAATGGAGAGGGCACGAAGCTCGATATCCTCGGCCAGACATATTTCATCAAGGCCTGGTGCGAGACCACATTCGCTTTCGAGACGAACTCCGATCCCGGCCAATTCGTGCCCGTCCATATCCACCCGACGCAGGACGAATTCATCCTCGTGCAAGAAGGCGAGCTTGATCTGAAACTGGATGGTGTGTGGAGCAAAGCCAAAGCAGGCGACCTTGTGCGCATGCCGAAAGGCGTGCCGCATGGCTATTTCAACAAGTCCGACAAGCCGGCGCGTGCGCTGTTCTGGGTCTCGCCGGCGGGCAGGCTGAAGGAGCTGTTCGACGAGCTGCATGAGCTCACCGATGTCGAAGAGGTGGTGCGACTCTCCGCAGAGCATGACGTCGACTTCCTGCCGCCCGAGGCCAACGATTAGGAGTGGGCTGGATCGATCCATCTCGGGAAAGCTCTAGAGCGAAGCCGATTTCGTGATGGAGCGGCTGCCGTGGATGTCCTGATCCGGTTCAACCGTTCAGGGCGTCTCGCTTGGCAAATGTCCGAAGCGTGCGCGATAGTCATGCGAAAAGCGCCCGAGATGGGTAAAGCCGCAACCATAGGCAACGTCGGTTACGCTTTCCCTGTTGCGGCGTGCGCTCAGCCTGTAGCGTGCTGCGTCAAGGCGGACGGCACGCAGATACTGAAGCGGTGAGAGACCGAAGACACGCTTAAAGCCGATCTGAAGGCTGCGAACGCCGATCCCGGTGTTGAGGGCGATATCGTTGATGCGCATGGAGTGCGCGTAGTTCGTATGGATGTAATCCAAGGCACGACGCAGACTCTGAGGCAGAACCCGTTCGTCACGCTGCCACATCATGTGAGAGATATTGCTCGGCTGCAGGCTGAGAAGCGCCAACGCAAGCTCTCGCTCGACATTCAGCTCGCTGAGCGAAAGGCCGCGACCGTAGAGTGCGCCATGATCGATAGCGCGGATGCAAGTGAGCACTTGATCGCGAAGCCGTTGTCCGTGCCTTGAGGACAGATCCACCGCAGGGTCGAAGCGAATTGGGCCTGGAAGAACGGTGTCGAGTTCCTCTTCGGCCACATGCTCCAAAAAGGACCGATCCACTTGGAGAAGCGCTTTTCGACAGTCTGCTCGCCACAGCATGCTCGTGGGACGATCCGCGTTCAGCAATGTGCCCAAACGCCGGCTGGCATCGACCTCCTCGCCCCGATGGCGAATGCACGCGGTTCCGCTAAGAGGGATTTGCAGGAGATAAAAGCTACCAAGCATGCCTGGATCGATGATCACATCGGCACCATAGCCAAGCATGTTGAAGGACAGGTTTTGACCGCCGACGTGATTGTGGCGTGCCGACAAGGACCGCGCGCCGTCCGCTAAAGTCAGCTTGTGATCGCAGAACCGCTCCGCTACTGCCTCCCGAGCCTCGCTCAGATCGCGGGTTTGGAGAACAGGGAATCTCTGGAGCATCGTGGTCGAAGCCATCCGCATAATTCCAGGCTAAGATGCGGCTCAGCTCATTCAAGCCTAAAATAAATGTCGATCATCATTTTTCGCAATTTGGATAACACCCTGCGCAAATAGCTGCGAATCTTACTGAAAATCCAACGTTTGCCGCAGGGAGACAACCAATGAGCAAAGGCGTGACACCGGCTTCGGAAGGCCTCGAAGGCATCAGCTGGAATGTCGTTGGCCATACCTATACGCCCAAGCTGCATACGCCGAGCGTCTTCATATGGCATGCGCTCGTCCCTGCGGAGACCTTCGTGCCGCCGCATATCCATCCCACCCAGGATGAGTGGATCACGATGCTCGAAGGTGAGCTTGAGATCGAGTTCATGGGCGATGTGCACAAGGCTGGCCCGGGCGATACGGTGCGTATGCCGATGAGCGAGGCCCACGGCATCTTCAACCGTTCCGGCAAGGACGCGGCCTGCGTCTTCGGCGTAGCGCCTTCGCGAAAGCTCTTCGATCTGTTCCGCGCTCTGAACGGTGTCACCGACCCCGCCGAACTGGTGCGCCTATCCGCCTTGCATGAGGTCGACTTTCTTCCACCGCCTGATGCGGGCTGAACCCGCCAGTCCAACGGTCGAAACACCGCCAGGCAGCAAGTGAGAACGACGATGATCATGCGAAAGAAGGTTGCCGTCATCGGCGGCGGGGTCAGCGGTCTTGCTGCAGCCAAGGCGTTCGACGAGAAGGGGCACCGCGTCTCCGGCTTCGAGCGCAGCCATGACTTCGGCGGGGTATGGGAACCCTCACGGTCCTATCCTGATGTGCAGACCCAATCGCCAAAGGATCTCTATCGCTACACCGACCATCCAATGCCTGATGACTATCCAGAATGGCCAAAGGGACCGCAGGTACATGCCTATTTGCATTCTTATGCGGAGAAGCATCGCCTTGGCCGGCTGTTTCGTCTCAGAACGCAGGTGGCGTCCATGGATCGACGAGGCGACGGTAAGCCCGGATGGACCCTGACGCTTGATGCCGGCGGGCAGACCTGGTCCGAGGACTTCGATTTTGTCGCCGTCTGCACCGGTCAGTTTTCTGACAAGAACATCCTTACCCATCCAGGCCAGGACGCGTTCATCGCCCGAGGCGGCCAGGTGATGCATTCCTCCGAATACACCGATCCGTCTATTTGCGAGGGTAAGGATGTCGTGGTTCTCGGCGGCTCGAAATCGGCGACCGACATCGCGGTGAACGCAGCCAAGAGCGGCGCGAAGTCGGTCCATCTGGTCTATCTGGAGAACGTCTGGAGGATCCCCTATTTCGTCGGCGGCATCAATTTCAAGCGGCTGCTCTACATGCGCGCGCAGGAGGTGCAGTTCAACGGTTGGGGGCCGCATGGATCGATCACACGGGCGCTCGGCGCGCTCGCAAATCCGCTGATCTGGGCCAACTTTCGAGGGCTGGAAACACTCCTGAAGCTGCAGCTCGGGCTCAAACGGCACAACATGGTTCCAAAGGTGCCCATCGAAAAAGAGGTGTCCTGCTCTGTTCCGATCGTGACGCCAGGCTTTTTCGAGATGTTGAAGGCTGGCCAGATCAAGCCGGCCATTGGTACGTTCGAGCGCTATGAGGACGATCGCCAGCTCCGCCTGACGACAGGCGATGTCATTCGTTGTGATGTCGCCATTCTCGCCGTTGGCTGGAAACTCGGTGTGCCCTATCTGCCGCTGAACTATCAGGAGAAGCTGATCGAGGGCGACGGCCAATATCGGGTTTATCGCCTGGCGGTCAATCCCGATCTGCCGGACATGGGCTTCGTCGGCTTCAATTCGAGTTTCTGCACCGTGCTTTCGGCCGAGCTGATCGCCAACTGGCTGGTGCGCTATGCGGATGGCCAACTCGCTCATCAGCCGACGGCAGAGGCTATGAACGACAATATCGAGATGATGCTCGATTGGCGGCGGAACCAGCGTCCGGCGGCCAAGATCTATGGCGGCCTCTGCTCAGCACCATTCCACTTCCGACATTTCGATGAACTGATGCAGGATATGGGCGCAAAGCAATGGAAACGCTCGAACCCGCTCGCTGAGCAGTTCAGCTATCCGGATGCCGATGCTTACGGCACTTTCCTCGCGTCCACACCGCAATACCAGGCAGGCTGAGCCCGGCGCATGTCGTTGGGCGACGGGTTTTGGAACCAAAGCCCCAGTCGGACGTATCATGCGACGACACGCTCCGTCATCGGCTCTTCATCAGAAGAGCCCATTGATAAAGGGAAAAAGCTACAACTCTTTTAGTGACGAATGATCGTCGTTGGAGGTCATCCAAAGATGATGCCCGGCAGCCAGAGGACGATCTCCGGGAAGGTCCAGATGAGGGCGAGGGCGAGGAGCTGGATACCGATGAACGGGATCACGCCCTTGTAGATCTGAAGGGTCTGAACCGCTTCGGGGGCGACGCCGCGCAGATAGAACAGGGCGAATCCGAAGGGGGGTGTCAAAAAACTGGTCTGCAGATTGATGCCGATCATCACGCCGAGCCAGAGCGGATCGAAACCGAGGGCGATCAGGATCGGGCCGACGATCGGCACGATCACGAAGATGATCTCGATGAAGTCCAGGAAGAAGCCGAGGAAGAACATCACCGCCATCACCAGCAACAGGGCGGCGAGCGGTCCGCCCGGGAGATTGGCGAGGAAATGCTCGATCACCTCGTCGCCGCCGAAGCCGCGAAAGACCAGCGAGAACATCGACGCACCGATCAGGATGACGAACACCATCGAACTGATCTTGGTGGTCTCCAGGCCAACCTTCCTGATCACCCGCCAGTTCAGCGAGCCGGCCTGAAGGGCGAGCAATGTCGCGCCGATCGCGCCGACGCTTGCGGATTCGGTGGGCGTGGCGATGCCAAGGAGGATCGAGCCCAGGACCAGGACGATCAGGATCAGCGGCGGTGCAATCACCATGGCGACCTCGCCGAAACCGGGCTGATCGTCTTTCTCTGACTCTTCAGGTGCGAGGGACGGGCAGCTCGATGGATTGACGATCGCCATCACCACGACCCAGGCGAGATAGAGGCCGACCAGCATCAGGCCTGGGAGAAGGGCGCCTGCGAACAGATCGATGGCGGTCACCGGCTCCGGCACCAGGGTTCCAGAGATTTCCGCCGCCTGTTCGTTGGCGCCCTGGAGGATGTCGGCGAGCAATACCAGCACGATCGAGGGCGGGATGATCTGGCCGAGCGTGCCGGAGGAGCAGATCAGGCCGGAGGCGAGCGCCGGGCTGTAGCCCGCGCGCAGCATAACCGGCAGCGAGATCAGGCCCATGGTGACCACGGTCGCGCCCGCGATGCCGGTGGAGGCGGCGAGCAGTGCGCCGACCACCACGACCGAGATGCCGAGGCCGCCGCGAAGGCGGCCGAACAGACGGCCCATGGTTTCCAGAAGGCGGCCGGCGAGCTGCGATTGCTCCAGCATTACGCCCATGAAGATGAAGAGCGGCACGGCCACCAGCGGCTCGCTCTTCATCACGCCCAGGAGGCGGAGCGGATAGGCGTTCAGCATGGCCATGCGGAAGAGATCGAGATAGTCGCCGAGAAAGGCGAAGAGAAGGGCGGAGCCGCCGAGCGTCAGCGCCACCGGAAAGCCGAACAGCAGCAGGAGCAGCGTCGTCCCGAACATGATGAAGGCGAGGATTTCAGGCGTCATGACGCCTCTCCTTCGCCGGTTCGGTGTTCGAGATCCGTGCCGTAGATGAGCGTCATGGCGGAGCGAACCAGGAGGACGATCAGCTGGATGCCGAGGCAGACAGCGAAGACGATGATCAGGGACTTGAAGATGTAGAGTGCTGGCATGCCGCCGGCTTCAGCGGATTTTT
>JBCCIN010000262.1:0-6756 GCA_039028235.1 Pseudomonadota bacterium | reverse complement strand
GATAAAAGATGTTATCAGACTAATAATTCGAGCTGCGATAGCCTTCGGTGAGGAAAAGCGGGACTTGGTATGAACGAATTGATCAAGAGGCCTCGTCGACAAGGTGCCGCCAAGGAGCCGTCGAACCAGATTAGGTCTGACGCAACACGCGACCGCCTGCTCACCAGAACGGAATTTCAAGGTCTTGCTGAGCTGCCGGCCGAGGCTGAATGGTTCGCGAATATCGAAAACCCGCAAACCAGGCGCGCCTATCGTACCGATCTCATGGACTTTGCCAGCTTTGTCGGGTTGAACCGCCCCGATGACATGCGGCTGGTTACCCGTGCCCATGTCATCGCCTGGCGCGACCACTTGAAAGAACGCCACCTCGCCGGCAACACCATTAGGCGGAAGCTCGCCGCCCTCTCCTCGCTGTTTGAATATCTCGCTGAGAACAATGCCGTCGCCGATAATCCCGTCAACGGTGTCAAACGGCCGAAGGCGCCCGCCGGCGAGGGCCTGACACCAAGGCTCAGCGATGATCAGGCAAGGAGGCTCCTGGAGGCGCCAGATGAGAATACGCTCAAGGGAAAACGGGATCGCGCCATCATGGCGACACTCCTCTTCCACGGTCTGCGCCGCGCCGAGCTTTGCGAGCTTCGCGTCCAAGACCTGACCCAGCGCGAAGGCATCCCCCATCTCAGGATCGAAGGCAAAGGCGACCGCATCCGGTTCATCCCAGCCCATCCCCTCCCCTGCCGGCTCATTCGAGACTATCTGGACGAAGCCGGCCATGGCGGCGATCTCAAAGCGCCGATCTTTCGATCGCTCAGCAGACGACGCTCGGAGAACGCCTCCGGCAAGCTATCACCCGACAGCATTGCTCGCGACGTCGTCCGAAGATATGCCGAAGAAACCGGTATCGCCGAGGAAACGATCGGCGTCTCGCCGCATGCCATGCGAGTCACCGCGGTCAGCAATGCCCGCGACCATGGGGCCGATCTCGACGATCTCCAGCATTGGGCCGGCCATGCCCATATCGGCACCACACGTCTGTACATCCGACGCCAGGCCAAGCCCGAGAATAGCCCGACATTCAAGGTCAAATACTGACCTGCCCATCGTGGGCCAATGTTAGCTTGGGTTGATTCCACCAAAGGAACGCGAGGCGGTATAGAGGGTTCTGCTTCGATGTCGGGATAGTCTGCTGTTCGAATGGCCGGTGACCGGCCAGATCGTGGCGACGAAGCCCGCCACTGTCCGCGCCGTGGACGTCCGGGATTACGATCAGATCGGCAAGCGCACCTAGTGGTGTGACCACATCATTTGGTTCCCTTTCGCAGTCGCCAAGACTGGCAGTCTGCGACCAAGTTTTGTCGATGTCGAGGGGATTTTTTGTATCGAACGCACCACTAGTGTCCTGATCGAGAAATTTGTTAGATCATGCATCCTTGATCGTTGGAGGTATGATCGATGGGCAAACCGGCGGTATTGATTGATTTGACGCGCGAGGAACGTTCTGAGCTGGAGGGCTTGGTGCGGCGTCGTCAGACGTCGCAGGGTCTGGCGCGACGGGCCGAGATCGTGCTTTTGGCGGCCGACGGTCTTCAGAACAAAGAGATCGTCGTTCGGCTTGGCAAAGATGCCAACACCGTTGGCAAGTGGCGTCGCCGTTTTGCTGAACATGGCCTTGATGGTCTTTACGACGAGCCTCGTCCTGGCACGCCGCGCAAGATCGGCGATGATGAGATTGCCGAGACAGTCAGAAAGACCCTCGAAGAGACGCCTGCCGATGCGACCCACTGGTCGCTGCGCAGCATGGCCGAAGCCACGGGCCATGCGCCCTCGACCATCCATCGGATTTGGCAGGCCTGGAAGGCCGAAGGTCGGGCCCGCCACGCCGGCTCTTCGGTGCTTCGCTCCTGCAGACCGGGGCAGCGAGACGTTCAAGCTTTCCACCGATCCATTTTTCGTCGAGAAGGTGCGGGACATCGTCGGGCTCTATCTCGACCCGCCCGAGCGTGCCTTGGTGTTATGCGTTGACGAAAAAAGCCAGATCCAAGCGCTCGATCGAACCCAGCCTCTCCTGCCAATGCGGCCGGGACAAGCCGAGCGGCAAACCCACGACTATAAAAGACACGGCACCACGTCGCTCTTCGCCGCCCTCGACATCGCCACCGGCAGGGTGATCGGACGATGCTTCAAGCAGCATCGGGCCAAGGAATTTCTGACGTTCCTGCGTGAGATCGATGCCAATGTGCCGGACGATCTCGATGTCCATCTGGTCATGGACAATTATGCCACGCACAAGACCCCGGCCATCCGAAAGTGGCTCGCCAAGCGGCCTCATTGGCATGTCCACTTCACACCGACTGGGGCCTCATGGCTGAACCAGGTCGAACGTCTCTTCGCTCTCTTGACCGAAAAGCAGTTGCGCCGCGGCGTGCATCGCTCCACGCAAGAGCTTGAACAGGCCATCCAGAGTTACATCGACACCGTCAATGGCGACCCCAAACCCTTCCGATGGACGAAGTCTGCAGACGACATTCTCGCAAGCATCAAACGCTTCTGCATCAGAACCATTCAAACTGCCGAGCGGCAAAAAGAAATCGAACGAACTTCGGAATCAGGACACTAGAGCTTTTTCCGAGCAGGTGGAACCACCTGTTCGATAAGGAAATGCCGCGAAACAATGAGATAGAGCGTGCATCCCGGTCACATCCGATCGGGATACGCTCTAACGACCCTTGGACGACCCTTCGAGATCGTAGCTTTTCAGGTAGTCGGGCTCATCGATGCCAGCCTTCAGCCTGGGATCGGGCACCGGCGCTTCGGCGACGATGCGGAGTGGAAGTTCGCCCGCCCAAACGTCGAGTGCGTAATCCTCTTCGTCGTCGCCAGGTGGACCGGCGCGCTCCTTGGCAACCGCCTCTTCGATCGGCATAGCAAGCACGGTCGTCGCCTTGAGCTCTTGGGCCGTCGGCGGGCGCAGCTCATCCCAACGGCCTGGGGTTATCCGCTCGCTGAAGGCCTCGAGAGCCGCAAGCTTTTCCTGATCATTGTTCAAGGCCGTCGCCTTGCCGAAGAGCATGACGGTTCGGTAGTTGATCGAGGAATGAAAGCCGGAGCGGGCGAGAACCAGGCCGTCGATCAGGCTCACATTCAAACAAACCGGGACATCCCCTTTGAGCGTGCGGAGCATGCGGCTGGCTGATGATCCGTGCCAGTAGATGCGATCACCTTCACGCCAGTAGCTCGTGGTGGTGACATAGGGATGATCGTCGATGGTATAGCCGACATGGCAGACGAAGCCAGCATCCAGGATGCGGTAGATGGTTTCCCGATCATAGTGGGCGCGCTGATGGAGCCGTTTGACCCGGGTACGCGCTGTCGGCTGGAAGTCGTCCATGCTCTTGCCTCCGGCTTGGGTCGTCGAGCGATGGACCGACGCTAGAGAAGAATTGGGGCCTGACGAAGAGCCATTTCGAGGATTTTAATGAGGCCAATTTGGCAATTGAGGCTCTTGTGCCTCAGCCGCTCGCCAGGAGCGTCTTGAGCGGGCTGTGGAGATCGGCGTTGGAGGCAACCAGCGTGCCGGGCTCGGACCAGGGCTGCTCGCCTTCCAGGTGGTTCACAATGCCGCCGGCCTCGCGAACCAGGATAATGCCGGCGGCGACGTCCCAGGGCTTCAATCCATATTCCCAAAAGCCGTCGAAGCGTCCGGCGGCGACATAGGCGAGATCGAGAGAGGCCGTGCCGAGCCGGCGAAGGCCGGCGACATTGTCCGAGACCCTTTCAAGCTGGGCGGCGAAACCCTTTTCCCGGCCGGCCCAGTCGAGCACTGGGAGGCCGCAGCCGATCATGGCGCGGGAAAAGTCATTCCTTCTTGAGACGCGCAGGCGGCGCTCGTTCAAAAAGGCCCCTGCCCCCTTCTCCGCAACGAAGGTCTCGTCCTTGATTGGGTCATAGACGAGGCCGGCAATCAGTTCGCCTCGCCATTCCAGACCGATGGAGAGAGCGAAATGAGGGATGCCGTGGAGAAAATTGGTGGTGCCGTCGAGCGGGTCGATGATCCAGCGATGACCGTCCTTGGAGGGGATCTCACCGCTTTCCTCCATGAGAAAGCCGAAGTTCGGCCGGGCCTTGCTCAACTCGTCCCGCAGAATCCTCTCGGCCTTGCGGTCTGCGGCGCTGACGAAATCGCCGGGCCCCTTGATCGAGACCTGTAGCTGCTCGACCTCGCCGAAGTCGCGAATCAGATGCCGGGCCGCTTTGCGCGCGGCCTGATCCATGACGTTGATGTTAGCCGAGCGTATCGGCGGCATTTTTCTTCCACTTGCCTGAGTTCTAGACCCGCAGTTCCGGCCTCTCAGCGAGAGAGTCGGAAACCGCGCAGGCCCAAGTCAACGGAGTAGCCCGTGGCTACTTGGCGCGTTCGACGTATTCAGCAGCTTCGATGTTGACCACGACCTTGGTGCCAGCCTCGATGTGAGGGGGCACCATGATGCGCACGCCGTTGTCGAGGATGGCGGGCTTGTAGGAAGCGGCAGCGGTCTGGCCCTTCACCACGGGATCGGCCTCGACCACCTCAAGCACGGCGGTTTCCGGGAGCCGGGCACCGAGCGAACGACCTTCATAGCTCTGGATGACGATCTCCATGCCCTCCTGGAGAAAGGCTTTATGACCGCCGATAAGGTCGTCATTGATGGCGATCTGCTCGTAGCTCTCCTGATCCATCAGGTTGAGCTGGCCGGCCTCCTCATACAGGAACTGATAGGTCTTTTCCTCGAGGCGGACACGCTCAACGGTCTCGGCAGCGCGAAAGCGCTCATTCAGCTTGGTGCCGTCGACCAGGTCCTTCAGCTCGACCTGCTGATAGGCAGGACCTTTGCCGGGCTTCACATGGTCGGTCTTGACCGCGACCCAAAGCTTGCCCTTGTGTTCGAGCACATTGCCCGGCCGGATCTCATTGCCGTTGATCTTCATCTCACCTCTGCCGTACGACGGCCGCGTCGACTTGCCTGAGACTGTGGACGCGGTCCGAACTGGCCGGTCGCAGGTCTTCGCGGGCGGGGACATTGTTAACGGATTGCCTGTCTAGCGCATGGGCGGCGTCGCGCAAAGGGGGATCGGCTGGGCGCGCCGATCCGTCCTAAAATCTCTCGAGGATTGCGGCCATTTTCCCGGCGGCAACATCGGACCCTTCGGGATGCTCCCAGATCGCTGTCGAAACGCCGATGAAGTCGGCGCCGATGCGGGCGAGCTTGGCGGCAGTCTCGGCATCGCCGGCATAGGCAAGGGAGGGCATCACCGTGACCTGTCGCCACCAGGCCACCAGCTCGAAAACAGCATCGTCGGCCGACTTACTACGCTCGCCGAAAGCGACGTAGTCGGCGCCCGCCTCGCCCGCGACCATGGCGTCATGACGGGAGAAACCGACATCGGCGCCCAGGATCTGACGATGTTTCTTTTGATCGATGATGCTACGCATCTCGGCGACCCGCCCGGGATCGGTCAGATGGACGCCATCGGCATCCGGATCGACATCATCTTCGACCAGGAGGGCAGCGCCGTAATCCTGCGCGACGTGCAGCAACTGACGGTCCCAACCAGCATCAACGATCATGCCTGCAGGCTGCAACTGATCCAACACGGCCGCGACAGCGTCAGCTCTCACCGGGCCGGTGAGGAGGAAGCGGGACCGGGCTTCCTCCTCGTCGATCGCCGGATCGTTCAAAAAACTCAGCTTTCGCCAAGATAAATCTTGATCACCTCGTCGAGCAGTGCGAGAGCATCCTGCTTCGGTCGCTGGAAGCTGTTGCGACCGATGATCGATCCGGAGCCACCGCCATCGCGAATCTGGCGGATTTCGTTCAGCAGGCCTTCAGTGTCCTTGGCCTCGCCGCCGGAGAACACCACGAGACGCTTTCCAGCAAATGACGCCTGCATGACGTGGCGGATGCGCGCGGCCAAGGTAGACCGATCGACGTCCTGGTTCTCATAGACCTTGGCGGCTGCCGAGAGATCGAGATGATCAGTGGGCGGCTTCACCTTGATGATGTTGGAGCCCATGAGGGCCGCCATATGCGCGGCATAGGCGACGATGTCGAGTGCGGTTTCGCCCTCCTTCGTGACCTTGCCGCCGCGCGGGTAGGACCAGGTGACCACGGCGAGCCCCGCAGCTTTGGCCTCCAGGGTCAGCTCGCGCAGCTCCTCCATCATGTCGTAGCAGGCGTCGGAGCCGGGATAGATGGTGAAGCCGATGCCGACACAGCCGAGGCGAAGGGCGTCCTCGACGCCGCCGTGGACTGCCTGATCCGAGATGCCGTCGGCGAGCGAGTTGGCGCTGTTGACCTTGAGGATGGTCGGAAGCTGACCGGCATAGCTGTCAGCACCCTGCTCTAGCATGCCGAGCGGGGCCGCATAGCCGGAGAGGCCGGCATCGATGGCGAGTTGATAGAGATAGTGCGGATCGTAGGCCGCGGGGTTGGCAGCGAAGCTTCGGGCGGGGCCGTGCTCGTAGCCCTGATCCACAGGCAGGATCACAAGCTTGCCTGTACCGGCGAGGCGGCCCTGCATCAGCAGGCGGGCCAGATTGGCCTTCACACCGGGGCATTCACCTTCGTACCAGGACAGGATCTCCTTGACCTTCGTGGTCATCTGCATTGGTCGTTTCCCATTGTTAACGTTCGTCGGACGGATGCGGCTTGCGGGACGATGGACGTTAGCAAATCAATCTTAACAAGATCTCCACGCCCGGAAGCCGATCGCCGCCCC
>JBCCIN010000261.1:0-7627 GCA_039028235.1 Pseudomonadota bacterium | reverse complement strand
GTACTCATGAAGATCGGGCGAAGCCGGTTCCTCGTCGCCTCCTGGATCGCGTCGTCCACCGCCATGCCCTGGTCGCGCACATTATAGAGGGTTTGGTGCACCAGAAGGATGGCGTTGTTGACCACGATACCCACGAGGATGACGAAACCAAGGAGCGTCAGCATGTCCAGCGGCTGATACTGATAAAGGTTGAGCAGCGCCAGACCGCCGACGCCGCCTGCCGCCGCCACCGGCACCGACACCATGATGATCAGCGGGTAGACGAAGCTCTCAAACAGCACCGCCATCACCAGATAGACGATCACCACGGCGAGCAGGAGATTGACTACCATCGCGTCCCAGGTCTGGGTGAGCTCGTCGGCGGTGCCGGCGAGGTTGACTTTGACGCCGGGCGGCAGGCCACCGGCTGTGAGCGCGTCGACGACGTCCCGCTGGAGAATATCCAGGGCGCTCTCCAGCGGCAGGTCGTTGGCAGGCCGGATTTCCAGGGTGACCGTGCGTTCCCGCTCCAGATGCAGGATCTCGTTCGGCCCTTCAGTCACCTCGATATTGGCAAGGCTGCTCGCCGGCAGGATCTGGCCGGAACTGGTGACTACCGGAAGGGATGCGATCGACTGGGTACGTTCGCCCTCAGGCTTCGGACCGAGCAGGGTAAGGTCGATCTGGCTGCCGCCGACGGTGATCTCGGCAACGCGAAGTCCGTCATTGAAGGCGTCCACCGTAGTTGCCAGCGTGCGTGCTGAGACGCCGGCATCGGCTAGCCGGACACGATCCGGGATCAGGCGGACCTCGGGCGCCCCCAGTTCTAGGCCGGGCCTGGGACGTAGCTGATGCCCCTGCTCGCGCGGCAGAACACCACTCACCAGCCCGGCCGCCTGCAAGGCAACGCCCAGGACCTCGGTGAGATCAGGGCCGGAGATGTCGAGATCGACCGTGCGCCCGCCGCCGATACCGCGCCCGAACATCGAGGGCTGGGTGATGAAGCCGAAGGTCCCTGGCTCGGCGAAGACCGGCTGAGAAAGGGGCTCGATCAGTTCGCCTGCGCGTTCCGGCTGCTCGGACTGAGCACCCAAGAAGATGAAGCCGCGCGCTGACACGAAGAAGAAATTCTTGATTTTTGGCGGACCGTCCAGCTCGGGCTCGGCCCCGGTTTCAATCGACCAGAGCGGCCGTGAGGCCTCCTCGACGCGCTTGGCGATCTCGGTCTTGGTGTCAAGATTGTAGCCGGGCGGCGGGATGACCACGCCGAACACCAGATTGCGATTACCGTCCGGCAGATACTCGAGCTTCGGCAGGAGTGCCCAGGAACTGGCGATCGCGCCGGCGGTGACAATCGCTGCGACACCGAAGGCGAGCGTTCTGCTTTTCACCACGGAACGGGTGAAGGCCATTACCGCTGACGAAAAGCTGCCGGCAAGACTGTCGATCACCGGCACCCGAATGCTCTCACCGGAGGGGCGCACTTTGGTGAGCAGGCGTTTGGAGAGCGCTGGGATCACCGTCATCGCGACCAGCAGCGAGAGCATCACGGCGACCGAGATGGCGACTGCGATATCCCGGAACAGTTGGCCGACTTCGAGCTCCATCGTCAGGATCGGGATGAACACCATCACCGTGGTGAGCGCTGAAACAAGGATCGCGCCCCAGACCTGCTTTGCCCCCTGATAGGCCGCTTCGGCCGGCGCCATCCCCGCTTGCCGCAGGCGATAGATGTTTTCGAGAACGACGATCGCCGCATCCACCACCATGCCGACGGCGAAGGCGATGCCGGCGAGCGAGATCACATTGAGCGACCGGCCCAAGAAAGCCATAGCGACGAAGGAGGCGACCACCGAAACCGGGATCGCGATCGAGACGATCAGGGTGGCGTAGCCGGAGCGGAGGAAAAGAAGGAGCATGAACGCTGCGAGCGCGCCGCCGACTAGGATGTTCTGGTTCACCAGATTGATCGCGCTGTCGATATAGACGGTCTCGTCATAAACTTGGCGGATCGTCAGCCCTTCGCCCGGTAGCGGTCCCGTCTTCATGTCGTCGATCGCCTCGGCGATCGCCGCCATGGTGTCGATGACATTGGCGCCGGTCTCGCGCTGCGCGTTGATCGCCATGGCCGCCTCGCCGAGGATGCGGATATTGGCGTAGGGCTCCTTGTAGGCGAAAGCTACTGTGGCGATGTCCTCCACCGTGACCCGTCCGAGCCGGCCCGTGCTGTCGTCGCGCAGGCTGCGCAGCACGACCTGCTCGATCTGGTCGGGCTCGACGAATTCACCCTCGGTACGCACGATATAGCGGCGTTTACCCTCTTCAACGTCACCTGCCGAGGTCGAGATGTTAGCGGCGCGAAGCGCGTCCACAATCTCGGGAATAGTCAGGCGGTAACGCGCCATGCGGTCCGGGTCGACCATGATCTGCAGCTCGCGCTCACTGCCACCATAGACGTTGACCTTGGACACGCCGGGCACACGCTCCAGACGATCCTGCACCGTGTCTTCGATGAAGTCGCGAAAGGTGTGGATCGGCCGTTCGTTGCCGTCCTCGCGGGTGACGATGAACCAGGCGATCGGGTTGTCCTCAGTGCCTGCCGTGTCCAGCGTCGGCTCGTCGGCCTCGTCTGGATAGCTGGAGACGCGGTCCAGACGGTTGGCGACAAGGAGAAGGGCGCGGTCCATGTCCTGACCGATTCGGAACTCCAGGGTGATATCGCCCTGGCCGTCTTGCGAGCGCGAGGTCATCTCCTCGACGCCCTGGAGTCCGCGCAGCACCTCCTCCTGCTCGTTGATGATCTCGCGCTCGATATCGATCGGCGCAGCGCCCGGCCACTGGGTCTCTATGGTGATGACCGGCTTCCGCACATCGGGGGTCAGCTGGATCGGTATAGTGTTTAGCGCCACGAGGCCGAACAGCAGCGCCATCAACACCGCCGCCACTACGGCGATTGGACGTTCGATTGCTAGCCGGATCAGGTTCATTCAACCCTCGCCCTGGGCTTGGCCCTGGTCTGCAGCTGGCTCTTCGGGGGCGCCGGGGTAAGTCACCGGCTGGCCTGGACGTAGCCGCTCATTGCCTCTGATCACCACCAGATCCCCGTCGCCCAGTCCGTCGATGACCTCGAAGCGTCCGTCGACCGCCGCACCGAGCCGAACGGGCTGCGGTGTCGCCGCGGCGTCCTTTACGAGAAACACAATCGCCCCGTTGGGCCGTCGGATCACTCCATCCTTGTTGACCGTCGCGACCTCACGCGTCGTGCCGATCGGAATGTCGAGGGTCACGCTCTGCGCCACCGCGAGTTCGCCGACAGTCGGAGTCGTCGTCGGCGTGAAGCGCACGGCGCGCGTGCGCGTCAATGGGTTTTCTTCCGGCACGATCGCACGAACCGTCGCCATCTGGCGCTCGCCGGCGATGGTGACGCTCACGTCGGCATCCGGTGTCAGCCCCTGAAGCTGCTCGACCGGCACATCCGCTTCGATTTCGAGCGCGCTGTCGTCAACCAGGGACAAGACCGTGTCGCCCAGCCGCACATAGGCCCCTGGGTTCACCATCTTCCGGGTGACGACGCCGTCGTAGGGTGCCGTGATCACCATATCGCGAAGATTGCGCCGACTTGACTGCTGCTTGGCGCGATACTGCCCAAGGCGCGCTTCCGCCGCGCCGAGACGGCTCTTGGCGACCGCGATCTCGCGCTCCTTATCCTCGCGCTGCGCTTTCGAAAAGGCCGCCGACTCCCGAAGCCGCTCGATGCGCTCAAGCTCGTTTTCGAGAAGGGCGATCTCTGCCTCCGCTGTTGCCCTGTCAGCAACCGCCGAATCGTACTCGGCATCGGCGAGATCGACCTCGTACTGCACCGGCTCGGCATCGAGCTCGACCAGAACAGCACCCCGGGTGACACGATCGCCGACATCGACCTTGACCCCGGTCACCAGGCCACCGACCCGCGCCGCCACCTGACCTTGCCGCTTGGTGACGATCCGTCCGAGCACCGGCCGCGTCTGGTTGAGCGGCTCGATCCTGACCGCATCCACCTGCACCAGCGCCGGCCGCTCCTGAGCGATCGCTGACATGGCGGCAGGGGCCATCACCAGACCGGCTAACAAGAGGGAAAAGAGACGCTTTTGCATGATGTTGAGGCCTGAGGCGGACGTTGATTGGGAGGACATGGCCAAACCATCCATTGCCCGCTGGTTCCGGTCAATGGCGATCGCCGACTTTAACCAATTGTTGACCATTTTCCGCTTGAATCAAGCCTGATGGATGAATTCAACGCGAGAACAGAGGGTTGCGGGAACAACAAGGACGATCACGATCGGAGGAATCCGATGAGATTCTGCTGGAGCTGACACCGGTGGGCACGCTCTTGCGCGTCGCCGCGTTCCATCCGGAGACGCTGGTCGAGGTGACCTTTCAGGCCCCTCTCATGACCGATCGGGCTACTCTGCTGGCGCTGGCGAAGCGCAAGCTTGCCTTCGTGCTGGGGCGGCAGCGGGAACGGCGTTGAGGCTGGCTGTCGCCCGTCGCGGCGTGGCCTTCCTCGGTCAGCCTACCGCTATTCCACGCGCACCCAGCGCAAGATCAAAAAGTTATCGGGCCGCTGCTGCAGCTCGACACTGTCGCGTGCGGCCCAGACCAGCGGCTGCACGTGAAGCGGCGCGTAGACGGCATCGTCTTTCAGAATGCCGTGGACCTCGTCGATCATCGCCTGGCGCGCGCCCTCATCGAGCTCCTGCTGGATCTTGGGCAGAAGATCGTCGACAGCAGGGTTCGAATAGCCGCCGAAATTCCAGCTGCCGAGCTTCTTCTCCGGGTCCGGCGTGTGCATCAGGAAGCGGATTGGGTGCTCGGCATCGAAGGTGCCGGGGGACCAGCCCAGCAGGTACATGTCGAACTTGCCCTCCCGCAGCTCGGTCCAGTACTGGCTGACAGGCACAGCATCGAGCGTGATGTCGAGGCCGAGCTTCGCCAGCATGGAGACGGTGGCGGTGCAGATCGCCTCGTCATTGACGTAGCGGTCATTGGGGCAGCGAAGGGTCATCGAAAAGCCGTCAGGGACGCCGGCCTCGGCAAGGAGGGCCTTGGCAGCCTCCAAGTCCGTCGCTAGGCGCACGTCATCCTCGGCCTTGTAGCCATTGACGCCCGGCGCGATCAGAAGTCCGGAGGTCTCGGCGTTGCCGCGCATCACCTGCTGCACGATGGCGTCCGCATCGATCGCCTGATAGATCGCTTTTCGGACACGCACGTCTTTAAGCGGGTTCGTCCCGCCGGCATCGCCAAGCGCCAGGGCATCGGAACGGTGATCGAACCCGTAGAAGATGACGCGGCTCTCAATGCCGCTCAAAACCTCGATGCCGTCTGCCTGCTCCAGCTGCGGCACGTTTTGCAGCGGCACCGGCTCGATCATGTCGACCTCGCCGGAGATCAGCGCGGCGACCCGTGTCGCATCCGCCTTGAGCGGCTTGTAGACTGCCCGCGTCAGATTGTGCTCCGCGTCTCCCCACCAATCGGCAAAGGGCTCCAGCACCGTTTCGACATCCGGATCGCGCGACACCAACCGGAAGGGGCCTGTGCCGTTCGCTTCAAACGTCGTCGCCGTCCCGCCTTCCTTGTCCGGGGCCGCCGCACCTTTTCCCTCGGTCCAGGTGCGATCCATGATCAGCCAGTTGGCGATGCCCGAGGGAAAGAGCGGGTCGGGCTTCTTCGTGTAGAACTCGACGGTCAGCGCATCCGGCGTCTCCACCCGATCGATGGTCGCGAAGAATGCCTGAATGTCCGAGTTCTCGTCGGATGCCCGCTCGAACGAGAACACGACGTCGTCGGCATCGAACGTGGCTCCATCATGAAAGGTGACGCCGCCTCTGAGCTTGAAGCGCCAGCCGTCCGCCCCCATCGCTTCCCAGCTTTCGGCGAGCGATGGCTCCAGCGCCATGTCCGGCGCCCGGCGCACCAGGCCTTCATAAACATTGTTGAGAAATCCGAGGACCGGCGCCGTCGCGGCGGCATGCGGGTCCATAGTGTTGGGATCGCTCGCCGTCGACCAGGTGAACGTCTCCGCCTGGACGACTCCGGAACCTGCCAGAACCAGGCCGAGTGTGAGCGCGCCGATCCGTTTCATGATCAATTCTCCCCGCATGACCGTTCGTTAGAGAACATCACGCAGGCGATGTGTTGTCAAAATGGGATCAGGACTTGCCGCCGAAAAATGCAGCGGCCTTTCGGCCCCATTGATGAACCTTGTCATCGGCCTTGTCGATGATCGCGCCGGCCTGCGGGTAACGGTCGCGAAAGCGATCAAGCAGGCGCTCCGCCCAGGGTGCTGTCTTGGCGAGAATGATCAGGCCGATCGTGATGAAGAGAATGCCCTGAAGGACGGGCACGACCAAGCCGATGATCCCGAGGACGAGAAAAAAATAACCGACCGCCTGAAGAGCGATGGTCTTCATGAGGGTCTCGCCAGCTTCAGCCATTCCGCCTCGCTCAATATCGCGACATCGAGTTCCGCCGCTTTCTTCGCCTTCGAGCCGGCATCGGCGCCGACCACCACATAGTCCGTCTTTTTCGATACCGAGCCTGCCACCTTGGCGCCGAGCGCTTCGGCCGTCGCCTTCGCCTCGGCCCGGCTCATCTCCTCGAGCGAACCCGTAAACACCATGGTCTTTCCTGCCAGCGGCGAAGCGGAAACGTCCGCTACCGGCAGCGCTTTGGCGTCGACCAGCGTCGCCAGATCATCAAGCACATCAAGATTGTGTGCTTCCTTGAAGAACTCAACAAGCGCGTCTGCCACCTTCGGCCCGACGCCGTCGATGTTCTCCAGTTCGGCGATCGCTTCGTCGTCCTCGTTCGCCGCCGCGAGCATGGCTGAACGCCAGGCGCCCAATGTCCCGTAGTGACGAGCGAGAAGACGGGCGTTGGTCTCGCCGATGAAGCGGATGCCGAGCGCGTTGATGAAACGATCGACGTCGATCGTTCGGCGTTCGGCGACCGCCTCTTTCAGGTTCTCGATCTTCTTGCCCCAAGCGGGCGTTTCATCGTCATCGCCTGTCTCTTTCGGCTTCTTCGCCGCCCAGCCCGGGAGTTCCGCAAGTCGGGTGAGCTTCCGCTCATCTTCGACCAGCCGGAAAATATCTCCTGGTCCCTGGATCAGTCCGGCTTCCAGAAGCTGCGGCACCTGCTTTCTGCCGATGCCCTCGATGTCGAACGCATCGCGACCGACGAAATGCCTGAGACGCTCGGTGAGCTGCGCCTTGCAGATCAGGCCGCCTGTACACCGCCGCACAGCTTCGCCCTCCGGCCGGACGGCAAGGCTGTCGCAATCCGGGCATCGCTCGGGAAAGGCATAGGCCTCGCTGTTCTTCGGCCTCTTCGAGACATCGACCTCGACCACCTGCGGTATGACGTCGCCGGCGCGCTGCACGGTCACCGTGTCGCCGATTCGAATATCCTTCGTCTCGATATAATCCTGATTGTGCAGTGTCGCGTTCGACACCACCACGCCGCCGACGGTCACCGGTGTCAGATTGGCGACCGGCGTCAAGGCACCCGTGCGTCCGACCTGAATGGAGATCGCCTCGATCACGGTCGTCGCCTGCTCGGCCGCGAATTTATGGGCGATCGCCCAGCGCGGCGCGCGGCCGACGAAGCC
>JBCCIN010000260.1:0-7633 GCA_039028235.1 Pseudomonadota bacterium | reverse complement strand
GGATACACGCTCTATCTCATTGTTTCGCCGCATTTCCTTGTCGAACAGGTGTTTCCACCTGTCCGGGAAAAGCTCTAGGTTTCCATCAAGGAATCGTCAGGCCACATCATTTGCATCGGAAACTCGGCCGGCTTTAGACTTTTGTTTACGCCTTGATGTCATGCTGCTTCATGGTCCATGCGACCCTGGGAGTCCAAGCCTCGCCTAACTTCTCTCTGCGGGCGGGCGGATTCCCAGGGTCGCATGGACCAGCAAGACGAGCTGTTGTTAGCAGACATCGGTTAATGAGACGTTAAGTGAATGCCGATCGATCCAGGGCCAGCGATACGGCGGATCGGCATGCGTTTCGTCGACAGCAGGGGTTCGCAACGCACCACGGCCGGACTCAGGCAAGTCGAAAACTAATCCCAGCCGACGGGCTCGTAGCCTTTTTCGCGCAGGCAACGGTCGACGAAGTTGATATAAGCGCCGCTCGGCTTCGGACGGGAGAAGATCGAGCGCATCAGTCCGGCGGTCGCGCCGGTCGCGGCGCCGAAAGCGGCACCCCGTCCGGCATTGCCGAGCACCGCACCGCCGGCCGCACCAACAGCGCCGCCGGAGGCACCGCCGACTGCCGTGTTGCGCGCGGCGCGGCTTCCCTGCCCTTCCGCCGGATTGGCGCCGCCGGCCGCCGCCATCTGCTTACAGGCTTCGATATCGCTGTCCGCCCGGGCCTGGCCGACCTCGTTAAGCTTGGCATTCGGATAGAGCACGGGGTTCGGCGCGGAAGCGCAGCCCGTCATGAGCAGAATGGCACCGAACAGGGACGACAGGGTCAGCGGACGTCGCATCATCCTTCTCCGAACTTGCCCAGACATCTGGCAACCTCACTCCACCACCTTGAGCCGATCGGCCGGTCGATCAAGGGCGTTCCCTCGAGGGATCGGGGCGCATCAGCAACACCATCAACGTGACCACAAAGACCAGCGCCAGGCATTCCGGCCATCCGACCTGCTCACCGAGAAGCCACGCTGAGCTCACGACGCCCACCACCGGCACCGCCATCACGCCCATCGCGGCGACATGGGCGGGAAGCAGGCTGACCAGCTTGAAATAGGCGGTGTGACAAAAAACCATGGCGACGAAGACCGCATAACCAAGACCGAGAAGCGCTGGCAGGCTGTAGGAGGAGAAGTCGGGCATGGGCTCCAGCAACCACCACCCGATAACGATAGGAATACCGCCGATCAGCTGCTGCCATCCGGTCAGCGCCAGCACCGACATGCCGCCCCAGTCGAATTTCTTGACGAGGATCGTGCCAAGCCCCCAGTTCAACGCCGCGAGCAGCATGAAGATCACGCCGAGCGGCGCACCGCCCAGTGTCCTGAGATCGTCGGCGAGCAGAGTAACCAGGGCCGCAAGACCACACATCAGCGCCATCACCTGGCGGGCATTCGGTGTCGTCTTCAAGATCCATATGCTGAACATCGACGTCCAAAGCGGCATGGTGTAGCCGATAATCGCGGCGCGACCACCTCCCGTATGCAGGAGACCGTACGCCGAGCAGAGATGCCAGCCGGTGATGTTGAAGAGCGACACGAAAGCGACGGCGCCGAGCTTGTCGCGCGGCAGAGCGACAGCTTGGCGCGACAGCCAGGTAATCAGCAGCAGGATGCTGCCGCCGAGCGTCAGGCAAAGCGTCCTGAACGTCCAGACCGGGATTTCCTGGAGCGCCAGCTTCATCATCGGCCAGTTGACGCCCCAGGTGATCGACAACACCACCAGAAAGACAAGGCCTGCGGTCGACAATCCGCCGACACCCTTGCCCGCCTGGGAGCTAGCGAGCGAGCGCGCCATCAAAAGTCACTGCAGCGCCCGCCCTTTTCCCAATCGCCATAGCGGGTCGGCTCCGGTCCTTTGGGCCCGCCGATTTCCTTGACGTTCGCACGCCTTTCCTCGGCAGCACCTTCCTCGTCGCCACTGTCTTTCCGATTGTCCGTCGGGGAGGCAGGAGCAGCCTCCTTCGCTTTGTCGGCCGGCAAGGCTATTCCGCCTTGATCTGCTGCAGCGCATCGGCGCGGCACTGTTCAAGGTGCTTGGCGAGAATGTCGTCCTCGATGGTGATCGACTTCGCCGCGAGATCCGGCCTCACCTTGTCGAAGACATCGTCGTCGCCCGGCGCATCGAAGTCCGCCATGACCACGTCCTTGGCATAAGCGTCCGCAGCCTCGCCGGAAAGGCCAAGCTTTTCCGCAATCCAGAGGCCGAACAGCTTGTTGCCACGATTGCGCGCCTTGAACTGCAGCTCCTGGTCGTGCTTGTACTTGCCCTCTTCCTTCTGCTTTCGTTCGTCGAAACCGGTCATGGCTGCCTCGTTCGTTGACGTGGATTGCGGGGTTCGGATCTGGCCACAATATAGGAAGAGTGAAGCGTCGACACCAGCACTGGACCCCACTCGTGCGTTAGAAAACGGACCCTGATCCCATGTGCACCCTCGTCATGCTCCGCCGCCCAGAGGCGAGATGGCCACTGATGATCGCGGCCAACCGCGACGAATTGTCGACGCGGCCCTGGAAGGGTCCTGCGCGCCATTGGCCGGATCGCCCGGACGTGATCGCCGGCAGGGACATGACGGCCGGCGGTTCCTGGTTCGGGATCAACGATGACGGTCTGGTCGCGGCGATCCTGAACCGGCCCGGCACGCTCGGACCGGTCGACGGCAAGCGGTCGCGCGGCGAGCTGGTGCTGGAGGCCCTCGACCATGCGGAAGCCCGATCGGCGGCCGAGGCCCTGGCCGACCTCGACCCGAACGCCTATCGACCATTCAACCTGGTGATCGCCGATCGCTACGATGCCTTCTGGCTGCGCCATGCCGGCAGCCATGCAAGCCTGCGCATTCGAACGCCGGGCGGTGTCTGGCGGGAGATCGACCCCATCCACATGCCAGCCACGACATCGGCCTTCGGCAAGAGTGCCGGTCTGGTTCGGACGGTCGCGGAAACGCCGGAGCCGCGCGCCGAAATCATCTCGCAGCCGATTCCTTCGGGCTTCTCCATGATCACCGCGCACGATCTGAACGACCCGACTTCGCCGCTGATCGCCCATCATCTCCCCCGCTTCCAGGCCGCTCCCGTGCCGGACCCCGGCAAGGACGAATGGGCGGCGTGGATCGAACTGCTCGGCAATCGCGAGGCACCCGGCGGCGATCCCAAGTCGGCAATCAACGTCACTGGGGCCGGGAACTTCACCACGGTCTGCAGCCATCTCCTCGCTCTTCCCGCGATCGGCGAGCCGGTGATGCGCTTCGCCGCCGGCCGGCCTGACGAGACCACATTCGACTGCGTCGATATGGGATAGTCGAGGCTGACAGCCGATTGACCCTTTCCTCCGATATCGCCACTCTTTGAGAAAGATTGGCAGCCAACGCTCTTGGACGCGGTGTTATTGGGGGCAACGATCATGCTTTGGCGAAAAGGGCGGAGAAGCGCGAATATCGAGGATCGGCGCGGCCGGCGCGTGGGTGGCAAGGCGGCGGGCGGTATCGGCGGCATCGGTCTGATCATCGCCTTCGGCTACTTCTTCCTCTCCGGCGATCCGAGCATGCTGATCCGCCAGATCGCAGGTGGTGGCGGCATTGGCAGCAAGCCCCAGCAAACGATACCCGCCGAGCTGACCGAACAGGAAAAGCAGCTCACCGAGTTCGTCTCCGTCGTGCTCGCCGACACAGAAGACGTCTGGCGCGGCATTTTCGAGCAGAATGGGCTCACCTATCAGGACCCGATCCTCGTCCTCTATACCGACCAGACCCCGACCGCCTGCGGCACCGGCCAAGCGGCAGCCGGACCGTTCTACTGCCCGGGCGACAGAAAGATGTATCTCGACCTGAATTTCCTCGGCGAGATGAAACGCATGGGTGCGACCGGCGACTTCGCGCTTGCCTACGTCATCGCCCACGAGGTCGGCCACCACGTCCAGACCCTGGTGGGCACGTCGGACAAAGTCCGCCAGATGCAGGCGCGCTCCTCCCAGATCGAATCGAACCAGCTCCAGGTCAGGATGGAACTCCAGGCCGACTGCTTCGCCGGCGTCTGGGCCTACCACGCGCAGCAGCAGCGCCAGATCCTCGAAGAAGGCGACATCGAAGAGGGCATCCGCGCCGCGGCCGCGGTCGGCGACGATCACCTCCAGCGCATGGCAGGCCGTCGCGTCGTCCCCGAGGCCTTCACCCACGGCTCCTCGAAGCAACGCATGGACTGGCTGAAACGCGGGCTGAGCACGGGGGACGTGCAGGCATGCAACGCGTTCGAGGCCTGACGGCAGGGCCGCCGGCCGTTACTTGTTCGTTTCTGCCATTGGGATCTGGTGTTTCAGGGGTGATGGCGCCTTTCTGGGCCGTCAGTTGACGTCGGCCAGCGATTTTGCCTTTACTGCGCGTAATTTCAGCAAACGGGAAGAGCGCAAATGCTCGCGGATCTGGCCGAAAACGAGCTGCTTCGGAAATTTCATCCGGGCTGGATTTCCTGGTTTAGCGACTATTGCACCGCCATCAACTTCGAGCCCGGCGACTATATGATCGAACGCGGTAGTGCCGCCGCCGGCATGTACATCCTCATTGACGGCCGCGTCACAGTCCAAAAGACCAATGGCAACCCGATCGCCACGATCAGAGGCGGCAGCGTAGTCGGCGAGATGGCCCTGGTCGACGGCGGCTCACGTTCGGCCGACGTCGTCGCCGAGACCCATGTCTCGACCCTCATGATCACCAAGAACCAGGTCGAAGCCATCGGCCAAACCCGGCCCGACATCGGCCTCGTCATCATGACCAACCTCTGCAGCATCATCAGCAACCGCGCCCGGCATTTGCATGAGATGATGGGTTAGGTTTTTCGCACTTTCTGGGAGCGGCTCTGTTATTCGCAATAATCTTTTTGCTGACTTCTCGTTCACTCGGGACCTATTTGTGATCAACCCCAGGCTAAGCACTCCTCCATCTTAATTGCTTTCATAATCATAAATCGCGCGCGCATCGAAAACCGAGCCTAATGTCCCGATCGCTACTTGGTCCCCGGGTGCGGTGAGCTGAGCGGATATCGTCAGCGTCGCTTTCCCAATTGCCACCGCGTATGACTCGTTCGTTGGTACCGCCCTCCAGCCATGCCTCGCCATTGTCGGGCGCCCCCCTATAGTCCTTGTGATAACGATCCTCCACCCACTCAGCGACATTTCCATACATGTCGTAGAGACCGAAAGCGTTGGGATCATAGCTCTTAACTAAAGTTGCGCCTTCTCCCATATTCTTCTCGAAACGTGCTTGGGCAGCAGTGGGAGGTGAATCTCCAAAGGGGTAGACTGTGTCCGTGCCAGCACGCGCCGAATACTCCCATTCCGCTTCGCTAGGCAGTCTATAATTCTCTCCCGTTTCACGGCTCAGCCATCTCAAGTATTGCTGTGCATCGCTCCAACTGACATTAACTACTGGCAAGTTGCCTTGCGCTTTGCCTTCCCCAGCGGGTTTATGACTACAAGCTCTTTCGTCGTCGGCCGCGCAAGCATTCCACTGCGCAAATGTCACCTCAGTCCTGCAAAGCGCAAAAGATTCAGAAATCGTAACACCGTGTTGCGGCCCTTCGTGGTCCGTGCGGTCAATCTCGTTACCCGGCGAGCCCATAGCAAATTCGCCTGGAGGAATTACCACAAGTTCTGGACAAATATCGCTACAGTCCCGAAAAACATCACCCGTCTCATTCTCGTCAATAATGTCAGTAGCATAAACAATTCCTGATGCGATTGCGGCTATTGATGATGCAATCAGCGCCGTCTTGGTTTTTTGTGATCCAAACATCTTTGTTATTCTTTCAATGACAGTTGGATTGGGGTCTGAGCCTGGCGTCAGGTGAGGAGGCGTTGTCGGATCTGGTTCCTCAATCGTCTCAATCCACTCAAATTTGGCTAAAGCATTGCGTATGGACGTTGCGAGTGCATCGACATCTTCGGCGGCAAGATAGCGAGTTTCCTGGTGTTTCAGATTTATAGCCAACGTTCGCCAGTCCGCTCGCTGTCGCATGCAAAGCTCTGAGACCAACTCGTCGGCCTCACAGCGCTCAGGTTGCTCCAGCTCGTCCGCTGCTAATAGATACACCGGTAGAATCAGACAATCTCGTCCAGTGCGCTTCTCATAGTTAAGAAACGCTCGGGTCTCGCGAAGACAAAAGTAGCTCTGAAAGAAGCTCGGCGTCAGCACAGGAATGAAAAGTTGAGCCTGCGCTAACGCTTGATTTAGTTTCTCTCCCCAACGGTCGCTGACTTGGATGTCCTCAACATCCTGAAAGATCTGAAAGGGCTTCCCCGTACGCGCATGCACGGCCTTCTCAAGTGCTTTGTGCAACCAAGTTATACCACCCTCGAGATAGTCATCATCGGAGCGCGTATAGCTCAAAAAGGCATGCGGTTTGTCTGGATCGAGCACCATGGGTCTTTGGCTCTCTACAGCGAGTAAGGTACTTGTCAGATCAATGATTGAATTTGGATGACAGCGGCGCGCTGAATGCGCCGTGTCCACTTAGCTATGCGAGAGCATGACATGGCTGAGTTGACATATTGTTAACATTCCAAATCACACGGAAAATGCGAGCAGACCTTACTTCACAAGTCGACCACCATCCCATCCACTGCCGGCTCCGCCCCATCCGGCAGTCTCGCAGCCAGGTCGGAAAAATCCAGCTCGTGGCTCATGTGGGTCAGGATCGTCCGCTTTGGCCGGAGCCGTTCGATCCAGCCGAGCGTCATTTCAAGATGCGCATGGCTTGGATGCGGCTTGTCGCGGAGGCAGTCGACGATCCAGACGTCGAGGTCACGCAACGCCTCGAAGGACTCGGGCGGGAAGCCGTTGGTGTCGGTGGAGTACGCAAAATTGCCGATGCGGAAGCCCCAGCTTTTTCCGCGACCGTGCTGCTGTTCGATCGGGCGCACCAGGTGGCCGCCGACCATGAAGGGGCCGTCCATCGGGATTGGATTGAGGCAGGGGCGCCACCAGCCTTTTTCCGGGACGGGCGGCTGGAAAGCGTAGTCGAAGCGTGCGCGGATTTTTTCCAGCACCGTGGCATCGGCGATGGTGTCGATCGGTCGGTCCATGACGTTGTTCAGGCTGCGCATGTCGTCGAGGCCGTTGACGTGATCGGCATGAGCGTGGGTGAAAAGCAGCGCGTCCACCCGATCGATACCCGCCTCCACGCATTGCAGCCGAAGCTCCGGCGGCGTGTCCACGAGGATCGTGGTGTCGTCACTTTGGATTGCGATCGCGCAGCGGCGGCGCTTGTTCCTCGGATCGTCCGACAGGCAGATGGCACATTTGCACCCAATCATCGGCACGCCCGAGGACGTCCCGCAACCAAGGATGCGGACGCGCATCAGCGTTGACTTTCGCAGGCAGGAACGACGGAGCTAGGCATCAGGACGTTTTGCCTTGCTGAAGAGTCGAAAAAAGTTGTCGGTCGTCGCCTGCTCTATGTCGCCAACGCCGACTTGTTTCACCTCGGCGAGCTTCGCCGCGACGTAGGCGACATAGGCGGGTTCGTTCTTCTTCCCGCGATAGGGCTCGGGCGCCAGATAGGGCGAATCCGTTTCCAGCAGAATGCGATCCAATGGAACATTGGCG
>JBCCIN010000259.1:0-7646 GCA_039028235.1 Pseudomonadota bacterium | reverse complement strand
GAAGACTCGCGCCTGGTCGTTCTCAACGCCAAGGACGCCGCCGAACGTGGCGCCGAGATTCTCACCCGCACGCGCTGCACCGAAGCCCGGCGCATGAACGGGCTCTGGCACATCACGCTGGCTTCCAATCGAGGAGCACCCGTTCGAAAAATCCGCGCAAAGGGGCTCGTGAACGCCGCCGGCCCCTGGGTGTCGAGCTTTATCAAGGACCGCCTGCAGCAGCAGACCGACAGCAGCGTCCGCCTGGTCAAGGGCAGCCATATCGTTGTGAACAAACATTTCGATCACGACAGCCCGTACATCTTCCAGAACGCCGACAACCGCATCGTCTTCGCCATCCCCTATGAGCGTGACTACACGCTGATCGGCACCACCGATCAGGAGTATCGCGGCGATCCTGCCGATATCCGGATCGACGATGACGAAATCGATTATCTTCTCACGTCGGTGAACCGTTATTTCCAGGAGCCGGTAACGCGCGAAAAAATCGTCTGGAGCTATGCCGGCGCCCGGCCGCTCTATGACGATGCCAGCGGCAACGCGTCGGCCGTCACCCGCGACTATGTGTTCGATCTGGATGCACCGCAGGAGGGGGCGCCGCTGCTCTCGATCTTCGGCGGCAAGCTGACCACCTACCGAAAGCTCGCCGAACATGCGATGGAAAAGCTGCAGCCGGCGATGGGCTTCAAGGGCAAACCCTGGACCGCAGGCAGCCCGCTTCCGGGCGGCGATATGGACGATGCCGATTTCGAGGCCTATCTGAATCACGTCCGAACAACGTGGAATTGGCTTCCCGAAGCTCTCGCACGACGCTACACCAGAGCCTACGGAACGCGGATCGAAAGGCTCATCGACGGGGCAGACGGTCTGCAGGGACTGGGTGAGCATTTAGGGGATGATCTTTATGAGGCGGAGGTCACCTATCTGATGCGCGAGGAGTGGGCGCTGACCGACGACGATATTCTGTGGCGGCGCTCCAAGCTCGGTCTGCATATCAGCGAGGAGACCACCTCGCGCCTGCGCGCCTGGCTCGGCCGGAACAGCGATCCGAGCGAGGCGGCATGACCATCAGCCTCGAAAGTGTCGGCAAGTCGGTCGGACGGGAACACCATCTCCACGACATCGACCTCACCTTCGAACCCGGCAATCTCTACGTCCTGTTCGGCCTTACCCTCGCCGGCAAGACCTCGCTGATGCGCCTGATGGCCAGCCTGGATCGGCCAAGCGTCGGCCGTGTCTTGGTCGACGGCGAGGATGTGACGGATGCCGGCGTGCGCGAGCGCAGCGTCGCAATGGTCTATCAGCAATTCATCAACTACCCGGCGTTCAGCGTCTATGACAACATCGCCTCGCCGCTGCGCATCAAAGGGCTTGCCAAGGCCGATATCGACGAAAAGGTGAGAGAGACGGCAGCGCTGGTGCGTATCGATCACCTGCTTGAGCGCCTGCCGGCGGAGCTTTCCGGCGGCCAGCAGCAGCGGGTCGCCATCGCCCGGGCGCTCATCAAGGAAGCGGACCTTCTGCTGCTCGACGAGCCCCTGGTCAACCTCGACTACAAGCTCCGGGAAGAACTGAGAGACGAGCTCAAGTCCATCTTCCAGCGCGGCTCGTCCATCGTCGTCTATGCCACCACCGAACCGGCGGAAGCGCTGATGCTCGGCGGCAACACGATCGTGATCGACGAAGGCCGGGTTCTGCAGAAGGGTCCCACACTCGAGGTTTTCCATCATCCGGCCTCATTGCGGGTGACCCAGGTGTTCAGCGAGCCGCCGATGAACCTGACCGAGGGGGTGATCGAAGACGGCCGCCTTCGGTTTGGAGACGGCATCGAAGGCCGTCTTCCGCCGCATCTGGAAAAGATGACGCCGGGCGCCTGCACCCTTGGCTTTCGCGCCAATCACGCGGCGCTCAACCGGACCGGCGAGGACGATATCGCGATCCCCGCGATGGTCAGCCTCGCCGAGGTCAGCGGCTCGGAAACCTTCATCCACCTGAGCCATGCCGGCACCTCCTGGGTCGTTCAGGAAGAGGGGGTTCACACACTCCGCATCGGCGAAGCGATCACCGTCCATGTCAATCCCGAGCGACTGTTTCTGTTTGGCGAAGACGGTGCCCTCAAGGCGTCGCCGTCGATCGCCGACCGTCTGGCGGCGGCTTAGGTAGGGGGCGGATCATGGCACGCATCACCCTCGATCAGCTCGCTCACAGTTACATGGCGTCACCGACAAGCGAGGCCGACTATGCGCTCCGCAAAATGGATCACGTCTGGGAAGATGGCGGCGCCTACGCCCTACTCGGCCCGAGCGGCTGCGGCAAGACCACGCTCTTGAACATCATCTCCGGCCTGATCACGCCCTCCGAGGGCCGGGTGCTGTTCGACGGCGAGGACGTCACCCCGCTGGAGCCGCAGGCCCGCAACATCGCCCAGGTGTTCCAGTTTCCGGTCATCTACGACACCATGACCGTCGCCGACAATCTTGCCTTCCCGCTCCGAAATCGCGGTGTGACCGAGACCGACGTTCAAAAGCGTATCGCTGAGATCGCCGATCTCCTCGACCTGACGCCCGATCTCAAGAAACGCGCCCGTGGCCTCACCGCCGACGCCAAGCAGAAGATTTCCCTCGGACGCGGCCTGGTGCGCTCGGACGTCGCCGCCATCCTGTTCGACGAACCACTGACCGTGATCGACCCACAGGTCAAGTTCCAGCTTCGGCGCAAGCTTCGCCAGATCCACGAAGATTTTTCTCTGACGCTAGTCTACGTAACCCATGACCAGAATGAAGCGCTGACGCTCGCCGACAAGGTCGCCGTCATGGTCGAGGGCCAAGTCGTCCAGCTTGGCACGCCACAGGAACTGTTCGAAAATCCGGCTCATACTTTCGTCGGCTATTTCATCGGCAGCCCCGGCATGAATCTCCTGGACTGCCATCTCCATGGCGGTGTTGCGCAAATCGGCGGCATGTCGCTGCCGCTTGCTCACGACACCGTCAAGGCCGCGAGGGACGCGTCGGGAAGTCTCAAGCTCGGCATCCGCCCGGAGTTTCTCGAGCTCAAAGCCGAGGCCGAAGACGGCGCCCTGCCCGCGAGCATCGCGGCGGTCGAGGATCTCGGCAATTATAAGATCGTCCGGGCAAAACTCGGAAAGGAAGACGTCGCGATCAAGCTCCCTGAGGACCAGCCCGTTCCCTCGGAGCAGGCCTATCTCGCTTTCCCGCCGCGCTGGACCAAGATCTATGCCGACGACCGGCTGGTGGCATAGTGGTATGACCACGTCATGGACATACCACTTCATAGATGACCGGACCGACCGAGCCTGGGTATCCCCGGCCATTCAAACCTTGCGGCTGAGACGAAGTGCTCCTGAACGCCATGCTCCGTCGCTGGCTCACATGGCGCGCTCCATGATCTGGCCCTTTGCCGTGCTAGGCCGTAGACAGTCGATGCCGTCGCCTCGGCACCGGTTCGGCAGACCGTCAGGCGGCGCATTTCCCACATGCAGTCTTCGGCAACATATTGACGCTGACGCCAAAACGCGTTGCGCTGAGAAGCTGCTCCAGAACGTCGTGCAGCGATCCAAGCGCAGCGATCGGCGATGTTGGGCAGCATTGATGGAGATTTCCATAGCAGGCGATGCGGCACGATGCTCAAGTGACCGCATCTTTCCACCAGGATCTGGTCTGCCGAAACGTGCCTCCTGTCTCTTTATGGAAGGTCGCTCGACATTCTGCTCGCACGACCGGGGCAGGAACGCCCAGCGAATCGAAACGATACCCGGTCCGTCATCTTGCCTTCGAATCGATCACCTGCCACCAAAAGGACGATACGTTCCATCAGCTCTTCGGCTAACCCTCGTCGTCAACCCGGAGAGCAAGCAAGCGACCAAGACGAACCCGACCGTGCCAGACGTCCGGCTTCTCCGTAGCGTACAGGAGAAGTTACGATGAAGCCGGAGAACAATCGCGCCTGGTTCTTGGTCCTCCCCGTCCTGGTCATCGTCGCCTTTTCCGCGATCATTCCGCTGATGACCGTGGTCAACTACTCGGTCCAGGACATCTTCGGCCCGAACGAGCGCTTTTGGGTCGGCACCGAGTGGTTCAGCGAGGTCCTTGCCGACAAGCGCCTGCACGAAGCCCTCTGGCGTCAGTTCCTTTTCTCCGGTCTCGTCCTTCTGATCGAGATTCCGCTTGGCGTCTTGATCGCGCTCGCCATGCCGAAAAAGGGCTGGACCGTCTCCCTCGTCCTGGTCCTGATCGCCCTTCCGCTCCTGATCCCCTGGAACGTCATCGGCACCATCTGGATCATCTTCACCCGCCCGGACATCGGCCTCTTCGGTGCCACCATCAACGGCCTTGGCCTCGATTTCGACCACACCGCCAACGCGCTTGATGCCTGGGTAACGCTCATGCTGATGGAAGTCTGGCACTGGACCCCTCTGGTCGCGCTTCTCGCCTATGCCGGCCTGAAGTCCATACCCGACGCCTATTACCAGGCGGCCAAGATCGATGGCGCCTCGGCATGGTCGGTGTTCCGCTACATCCAGCTGCCGAAGATGCGCGGCGTCTTGACCATCGCCGTCCTCCTTCGCTTCATGGACAGCTTCCTGATCTATGCCGAACCCTTCGTCCTGACAGGCGGCGGCCCCGGCAACAGCACCACCTTCCTCTCGATCTACCTGGTGAAGCTCGCCGTCGGCCAGTTCGACCTCGGCCCGGCCGCCGCGCTTTCCATCATCTACTTCCTGATCGTCCTCCTCTTCTCCTGGCTGTTCTACCAGGCGCTCCAGAACGTCGGCACCGGGGACAAGGCATAATGGCGACCTCGACTGCATCCACGACCGTCGCGACCACGCGCCAAGCACCGACGGCGGCGTCTGAAAGTTGGCTTCGACGCAATTTCGGCAAACTCGCCCTCGCCCTCTACCTCTTCCTCCTGATGCTGCCGATCTACTGGATGCTCAACATGTCGCTGCGCCCCAACGCCGACATCCTGAGCAATTTCAGCCTGATCCCCACCGAGTTCACACTTCAGAACTACGCCAAGATCTTCGGCGATCCGTCCTGGTATTCCGGCTATATCAACTCCATCATTTACGTCTCCTTGAACACGATCATCTCACTCACCGTAGCCTTGCCCGCCGCCTATGCCTTCTCGCGTTACCGCTTCCTCGGCGACAAGCACCTGTTCTTCTGGCTGCTCACCAACCGCATGGCGCCGCCCGCCGTCTTTCTGCTCCCGTTCTTCCAGCTCTACTCGACGGTCGGACTCATAGACACCCACATCGCCGTCGCCCTCGCCCATTGCCTCTTCAACGTCCCCCTCGCCGTCTGGATCCTCGAAGGCTTCATGTCCTCGGTCCCGCGCGAGGTCGACGAGATGGCCTATATCGACGGCTACTCGCTGCCCCGCTTCTTCACCACCGTCTTTATGCCGCTGATCAAGACCGGCATTGGCGTCACCGCCTTCTTCTGTTTCATGTTCTCCTGGGTCGAGCTCCTCATGGCCCGAACCCTGACCACCACCGAAGCCAAACCCATCGCCGCCGTCATGACGCGAACCGTGTCCGCCACCGGCCTCGACTGGGGGCTGCTCGCCGCCGCAGGCATCCTCACCATCGTCCCCGGCGCGCTCGTCATCTATTTCGTCCGCAACTACATGGCCAAGGGCTTCGCCCTCGGTCGCGTCTGAGTGGCGTGGCCACCTCATTCATAATAGGGGAGTAACGTTAAAAAATGATTAATCTCTCCAGAATGGACAGCACGGGATGGTCCGTGACCAGGTGCCGCCCCCAAGTCGATGATGTGGACAGTCCACATGCTTAACCTCTCCTGGATGGCTTGGACCACGCCGACCGCGATCTTCTTCATCGTCATCGCGCTTCTCCTGGTCACCTTCACCATTCTCCAGATCAAATACCCGACCATTGAGCGCGTGGGCGTCCTCGGCATCCCCACCACCCGCGGCGATCGCCTGTTCATCTCGCTGCTCGGCTCCGCCTTCATCCACCTCGCCTGGCTCGGTCTCGTGGGCCCGCCGCTCTGGGGTGCTCTCGCCGTCGCGTTGATCTACGCGGCCATCGTGTTCTGGCTCGTCTGACTGGCACGGCCAGATCGTCTACCAAGGGAAGCAAACAGGGAGACCACAAATGCTTCGAAAAACCCTCCTCTCCAGCGCAGCACTTGCGCTCTTGTTAAGCCTGAACGCGCCTGCGTTCGCGGATATGGCCGCGGCCGAAAAATGGATCGACGAGGAATTCCAGCCCTCCACGCTCTCCAAGGAAGCGCAGATGGAGGAAATGCAGTGGTTCGTCGACGCCGCCGCACCCTTCCAGGGCATGGAGATCAAGGTCGTCTCCGAAACCATCCCGACCCACTCTTATGAGTCCGAAACCCTCACCAAGGCCTTCGAGGACATCACCGGCATCAAGGTCACCCACGACCTGATCCAGGAAGGCGACGTCATCGAAAAGCTGCAGACGCAAATGCAGTCCGGCGAAAACATCTACGACGCCTACATCAACGACAGCGACCTGATCGGCACCCACAGCCGCTACAACCAGGTGCGCAACCTCACCGACTGGATGGCGGGCGAAGGCGCCGACGTCACCCTCCCCACCCTCGACGTCGACGACTTCATCGGCAAGGACTTCACCACCGGCCCCGACGGCAAGCTCTACCAGCTCCCGGACCAGCAGTTCGCCAACCTCTACTGGTTCCGCTACGACTGGTTCACCGACCCCGACATCAAGGCCGGCTTCGAGGAAATCTACGGCTACCCCCTCGGCGTGCCCGTGAACTGGTCCGCCTATGAGGACATCGCCGAATACTTCTCCGAGCATGTCCGCGAGATCGACGGCCAGGCCATCTACGGCCATATGGACTACGGCAAGAAGGCCCCGGACCTCGGCTGGCGCTTCACCGACGCCTGGCTCTCCATGGCCGGCGCCGGCGATGTCGGCCTCCCCAACGGCGTCCCCGTCGACGAATGGGGCATCCGCGTCGATGGCTGCAACCCCGTCGGCTCCTCCGTCGCCCGAGGCGGTGCCGCCAACGGCCCGGCCGCCAAATACGCCCTCAACAAATATATGGAGTGGCTGCGCAAATACGCCCCTCCAGGCGCCCTGGGCATGGATTTTTATCAGTCCCTCCCGTCACTCGCCCGCGGCAACGTCGCCCAGCAGATCTTCTGGTACACCGCCTTCACCGCCTCCATGGTCGCCCCGCAATCCGAGGGCAACAACACCGTAGACGCCGACGGCAACCCGCTTTGGCGCATGGCCCCAAGCCCGCGCGGACCCTACTGGGAAGACGGCATGAAACTCGGCTACCAGGACGCCGGCTCCTGGACCCTCATGCAGTCCACGCCTGAAGACCGCGCCAAGGCCGCCTGGCTCTACGCCCAGTTCACCGTCGCCAAGACCGTGTCCCTGAAGAAAAGCCACGTCGGCCTCACCATCATCCGGGACAGCGACATCAACCACGAGAGCTTCACCGAGCGCGCGCCAAAGCTCGGCGGACTGGTCGAGTTCTACAGGAGCCCGGCACGTGTCCAGTGGACACCGTCCGGCACGAATGTGCCAGATTACCCAAAACTCGCCCAGCTCTGGTGGCAGAACATCGGTGAAGCCGTCGCCGGCGAAGTCACCGTCG
>JBCCIN010000258.1:0-7654 GCA_039028235.1 Pseudomonadota bacterium | reverse complement strand
TGACAGCATCAGCGCGCAAAGTGCCGAGAAAACTGTCGTCGCCATAAATATCCGCATCACATCACCAACTCTTCTATTACAGGCGTTTTCTGACGAACCTTCCGGCACAGATAGCGCCCGGCGTCGTTGGCCGACATCGGCCGCGCAAACAGATAGCCCTGGACGCAGTCACAGCCGTAGTGACGCAGCTGATCGAGCTGCGCTTCGGTCTCCACACCTTCGGCGACGGTGAGCACGCCGAGTTCGCCGGCAAGCATGGTCAGCATATTTACCAGCGCGCTGGAGCGTCGGTCGTCCAGGCTCTGTACGAAGGATTTATCGATTTTGAGAATATCGAAGGGCATGTCGCGTAGATGGCTAAGCGAGGCATGGCCGGTACCGAAATCATCGAGCGCAATGCTGATCCCCTCCGATCGCGCTGCTCTCAGGTTGTCGTGTATGGTCGCTGCTGACCGATCGATGAACACATTCTCCGTCACTTCGATTTCAAGCTGAGTGTCCAAGTCTCTCAGACGCCGGGCCGTATCGACGATTTCCTCAATACCCCCCTGACCGGCGAGCATGGCTTCCGGCATATTGATGGCGATGCGCAGAGGCGCGAGGCCTGAACGTCGCCAGGCATCGACCTCGGCCAAAACTTGCTCGGTGAGCAGACGGGTGACCTGACCGATCATGCCTCGGTCTTCGGCGACCGAAAGCCAGCTTGCCGGCGTCAGTATACCTGACTTGGGATGGTTCCAGCGCGCCAGGACTTCGAAACCGATATGACGCAAATCCGACAGCGCCAACTGAGGTTGGAAGAAGGGCACCAGCTCGTTCCGCTGGAGTGCGCGCTGCAATTCGTTTTCTATATGGTGTGCCTGCCTGATCGCCTTGCGCGACCTCGCGGAGAAGCCGACGATCTTCGCTCCTCGCGGCCGTTTCTTGGCGTCGGCAAGGGCGATGTCAGCCGCGGCGAGCAGTTGTCGCGGATCATTCTCCTGATCGGGATAGTGGGCAAAGCCGATCGAGGCGCCAATTCTCAGCTGTCGGTTAGCGATCGACAGAGGCTCGCTGACGACGGCTTCGATGCGCTCCGCCATGGCAAGCGTCGAATCGCCGTCCTGCGTCTCAAAGACCAATAGGGCGAATTCATCGCCACCGATCCGTGCCGCCAGGCCATCGTCGGCCATGTCCGCCAGGCGGCGCGCCACCGCGCGTAGGACGTCATCGCCGGATCGATGACCCATGCTGTCGTTGATCGGCTTGAGACCGTTGACGTCAAGCATGAAGAGGGTGGCGCGGTCCGGTCCGCCGGCTGTGCTCAGAGTGTCAATCGACTGCTGCAATCGCCTTCGATTGGGCAGATCAGTCAGCTCATCGTGCATGGCAAGATAGAGCAGCCGGTCGGCCGCGCGCACGGCCTCTTCCTCCTCGTGGCGAAGCCGTTTCACCAGTGGGCGGAAGATCAGCAAGACCTCAAGGGTCAGTACCAGAAGCGTGGTCAGTTGCAGCGCGAAGGTCAGATTGCGTGCTTGCTCCGTAGCCGCTTTGCTGCGCCTGTGCATTTCGCTGAACAACCCATCGAACCCGCGGACCAGGGCGCTGTTCGGAGCGGAGGCGATATCCTGCGCCGACCAGAGCCGGAAACGTTCGCGAAGCTGTTCCGGTGGCGTCTTGGCAAGTTTCTCCGTGCGGTCCAGAAATTCGGTCAGACGGCTGTCGAGATGATAAGGTGGGCTGTCGAAGAACGTTGTCAGACGACCGGCATCTTGTCTTGTGCCTTCAATTCGTCGCGCTTCGGCATAGATCTGCTCGTGATTGGCGCGCAGCTTTTCTGCTGTGCTAAGGAGTTCATTCTGCATACGCTGCATCACGTGCAGGCTCGGCTGTTCACTCATCGCCTGGCGCATGAGGGCCTGGGTGAGCGATCCCGCTTTGGCGAAGGTTACGCGTTGTTCGGCATTTTTCTGACTCAGCAGCATCACGGCTTCATGCTGGCCTTGCGTGATCAAGACGAGAGTCGCCACCATCACGGCCATCACCGCGAGAATCGCGACCGCAAAGGCATAGTGGCGAGAGACTTGCTGGCTTGCTCGAGCGGCTCTCTTCAGACCACCGAAAGGAAGATCATTCGACAACGTATTAAATGCCTGTTCACTGCAGAGCCTAACGTCAGCATCTCATAGTTGGATTAACATTTGATGAGTGGGCAGCTCTAAGTCAGAGTAGATATTCCTAACTCTTGCAAGCAATGAAGGCAAATGATGCTTTGAAAATGAACACCTGAATGAACTTCAAACAATGCTGCAAGGAACATTTTCTCTATTTCAGCTTTTGGCACGTTTTGCGCAATGATCTTGGATCACTGCCGAGATGGCGGCGCGTCAATCAAGCCGCGTGTCAAAAACCTGCCAGGAAATGCGCTGTCGCATTATGTCCGACAGCACCTGCGGCCAAAAACAAGCTGCTGGCAACACATTGATTTTGATGGTGGGGAGTGGTGCCGCCAGAAAGATTTGAACTTTCGACCTCACCCTTACCAAGGGTGCGCTCTACCCCTGAGCTATGGCGGCTTTTTACGTTTGCGTGTCATGCCACAGGCCGATCGCCGACGCAAGCCCGCCGGGCGCCGAAGATCCCAGGCATATCCTGCTGCGATCGCGCTTGTCCTGTGGCCTGACAACGGCGTAGAAACGGCAGTCCGAGACAGCGTTTGACGTCGACAGCGGACGGTCCATGAGCGAACGGGCATCGAACCAGCCGAAACTGACGCCGAAGACGGTCGCCGGCAAGGCGGCGCGGAAGGATCGTCTTGCGGACGAGATGCGCAAGAACCTGATAAAGCGAAAGCGCCAGCAGCGGGATATGGCCGCAGCCACTGACAACGAAGGTGTCGACGAAGACGGGCAGGAGAGCCGCTGATAGGGCAACACGTTCATGGATAAAATTCTGATACAAGGTGGTCGGCCGCTCGAGGGTCCGATCCGCATCGGCGGCGCCAAGAACGCCGTCCTTCCGATCCTAGCCGCTGGCCTGCTGACCGATCAGCCGGTGATCCTCGAGAACGTTCCGGCACTCGCCGACGTCCGCTCCATGGAGGCGCTGCTCCGCACCCATGGCATGACCATCGAGAGAGGCGAGGGCGGTGCTCTCAGCTTATCGACCCCAACCATCACCAGCCACGTCGCGGCATACGATCTGGTGCGCAAGATGCGGGCCTCCGTGCTGGTCCTTGGACCACTACTCGCGCGTGAGGGTGTGGCCAAGGTGTCGCTTCCCGGCGGCTGCGCCATCGGTCAGCGGCCGGTCGATCTCCATCTAAAGGGACTGGAAGAGCTGGGTGCGACGATCGAGCTGGACCGCGGCTATATACAGGCGAAGGCGCCGAACGGTCTGCGTGGTGGCCATATTGCGCTCTCTATGCCCTCGGTGGGTGCCACCGAAAACCTGATGATGGCTGCAAGCCTGGCGGAAGGCGACACGATCATCGCCAATGCCGCGCGCGAGCCTGAAATCGTCGACCTCGCGGCCTGTCTTACAGTCATGGGGGCGAGGATCGAGGGCGCCGGCAGTGCGACCATCGCGATTCAGGGTGTGCCGTCGCTTGGCGGGGCGACGCACCGCGTGGTCGTCGATCGCATCGAACTCGGCACCTACGCGATCGCAGCGGCGATCACCGGTGGTAGGCTTCGGCTTGAAGGCGGCAGCAGTGATCTGATCGCGGCGTTGGTCGAAAAGCTGATCGAGGCCGGTGTCAGCGTCTCTGACGACGATGGCGATCTCGTGGTTTCCGCCGGCGGCCGTCCCTCCGGCGTCGATGTCATGACCCAGCCCCATCCCGGCTTTCCGACCGATCTGCAGGCGCAGTTCATGGCCTTGATGTGTGTTGCCGACGGTGCGGCCATGATCACGGAGACCATCTTCGAGAACCGTTTCATGCATGTCTCGGAACTGGGGCGCATGGGCGCCAAGATCACTGTACACGGTGGTTCGGCCCTGGTTCGAGGCGTCAATCGCCTGCACGGCGCCCAGGTGATGGCCACCGATCTGCGCGCGTCCGTCTCGCTCATTCTGGCCGGCCTTGCTGCGGACGGCGAGACCGAGATCCGGCGTGTCTATCACCTTGATCGCGGCTATGAGAGGGTCGATGAAAAGCTCCGCCATTGTGGTGCTGTGATCGAACGAGACAAGGAATGAGCGAGACCAGGAGTGACGATCCGGCGGCCACAGGTGACGAAGCCGGCGATGCCAGCACCAAAATGGGTGCGGATAGCGCCGAGCACCTGCGAATTCGGGCCAAGGACCGGGACGATCTGCAGGTGATCGCCGCCTGCCTTCAGGACGCCCTCGTGCCGCTGCGCGAGATGGCCTATATGGCGGACGAGCAGCGCTTCCTCGCGGCCTTCAATCGCTTTCGCTGGGAGTGTCTGGTCGATCCCGGGGAGTGCGCCGATCTCACCCTTTGTCAGTCCGTCCTGCGTATCGATCACGTCGACTCCGTGCAGTATCGCGGTCTGGACAGCGAATTGGACGGCGTCAAGTTCGAGCTCCTTACCATTCAGGTCGATCCACAGGAGAGCGGATTTCACGTCACGCTGCTGTTTGCCGGCGACGTCGCGCTCAGGCTGCAGGTAACCGAGCTTGCGGTCATGCTTCAGGACTTCGGCGAGCCTTGGCCGGCTGGCGTCGCACCCAATCACGACCTGGCCGACATCTCCAGGTCGGGGGCCTGACCCATGCCGCTTCGCCTCGATGACAGCGCCGCCGACTTCGACGCCCGTTTCGAAGCGCTGGTCGCGACCAAGCGGGAGGAAACCCTCGATGTCGGCACTGATGTGCGCGCGATCCTGGAGCGGGTCGCGGTGGAGGGGGATCGGGCGCTGGTCGAGCTCACTGAGCGTTTCGACCGGCATCGGCTCGATCCGTCAGCCCTTCGCCTGCCCGAGGCTGAAATCGAAAGAGCTTTCGACGCCTGCGATCCGGATCTGCTGGCCGCATTGAAGAGAGCTGCTGGCCGCATCACGGCCTTTCACGAGCGTCAAAAGCCAGCGGACATCGCCTACCGCGACGATCTTGGCGTGTCCCTCGGGCAGCGCTGGCGGCCGATCGATGCGGTCGGCCTTTACGTTCCGGGCGGCAAGGCAGCTTATCCGAGCTCCGTCCTGATGAACGCGCTGCCGGCGCGGGTGGCCGGTGTCGAGCGCCTGGTGATCGTCGTTCCTGCCCCTGCCGGGGAGATCGCTCCGCTGGTCTTGGTGGCCGCACGTCTCGCAGACGTTGAAGAGATCTATCCGATCGGTGGTGCTCAGGCCGTGGGCGCTCTCGCCTACGGCACGGGGAGCATCCGCCCGGTCGACAAGATCGTCGGCCCCGGCAATGCCTATGTGGCCGAGGCCAAGCGCCAGGTTTTCGGCCGGGTCGGCATCGACATGATCGCCGGACCCTCCGAAGTCGTCGTGGTCGCTGATGGTGATAACGATCCCGCCTGGATTGCCGCCGATCTTCTAAGCCAGGCTGAGCATGACGAAATGGCCCAGGCGATCCTCATCACGGACAGCCAGGGGTTGGCGTCGGCGGTCGAAAAGGAAGTGCTCGCCCAGCTCGAGCATCTGCCCAAACGCGCGATCGCCGGCAAGAGCTGGGAGAGGCTCGGCGCCGTCGTGCTCGTCTCGTCGCTCGAAAAGGCACTCGATCTGGTGAACCGTCTTGCCCCCGAGCATCTGGAGCTGATGGTCCGCGATCCCAATGCCCTGTCGGAAAAAATCCGGCATGCTGGCTCGATCTTTCTGGGTGCGCATACGCCCGAAGTGATCGGTGATTATGTCGGCGGCCCGAACCATGTCCTGCCGACCAACCGCACCGCCCGTTTCGCCTCCGGCCTTTCAGTCTACGACTTCATGAAGCGCACGACACTCCTGGGTTGCGATCCCGAGAGCTTCTCGGATCTTGCGCCGACCGCCGCCAGGGTCGCCCATGCCGAAGACCTCGCCGGTCATGCCCGCGCCGTCGAGATCAGGACCAATCGGCGATGAGCACGCTTCAGAAGAACCGGATCGCCGACATCAAGCTCGATCAGGGCAGCATCGTCCGATGGAGCCGGGAAGTCGATCATGAGCGCCAGGTCGCTATCTTCGACCTTCTGGAGAACAACAGCTTCGCCCTGGAGGGGGGCTTCGAAGGACCCTACCGCATCGAGCTGTCGCTGCGCGATGCCAATCTTATCGTCGCGGTCGCCGCAGAGGAGGGTGATGAGCAGACCGAGATCACGCTCTCCATGCGTCCCTTCAGAAAGCTGATCAAGGACTATTTCTTGATCTGCGAGAGCTATTTCGACGCCATCCGCACCGCCACGCCCAGCCGCATCGAGGCGATCGACATGGGAAGGCGCGGTTTACATAACGACGGCGCTGCCTTGCTTATGGACGTGCTCAAGGACAAGATCACCATCGATGAGGAAACGGCGAGGCGGCTCTACACCTTGATCTGCGTCCTCCACATTCGAGGCTGAGATCGGGCGTGGCTGACCCGGGCGACAGCGTCCGACCAGTCGATCTCCCGGGCAGCGTTCTGTTCGCCTGCACCCACAACGCCATTCGCTCGCCGATGGCCATGGCACTGATGCGCTATATCCATGGCAAACGCGTCTATGTAGACTCCGCCGGTCTGCGCGCCCTGCCGGTCGATCCGTTCGCGGTTTCCGCACTCGACGAGATCGGCATCGACCTCTCGGCCCATCAGCCCAAGACCTTCGACCAGCTCGAGGATGATTTCTTCGACCTGGTCGTTTCGCTTTCTCCGGAAGCGCAGCATCGAGCGGTCGAGATGACCCGCACCAGCTCCTGTGAGATCGAGTTCTGGCCGACCATGGATCCGAGCATCGCTACCGGCAATCGCGAGATGCGCATGGATGGCTACCGCGCCCTTCGCGATCAGCTTTTGCTGCGCATCCAGACCCGCTTTCCGCCTCCCGGCGGCCCTGTCATGGTCTAGTGGCATCGCCACCCCCTGGCCTTACGAGGATCATCGGAGATTGCGTCAGGCCTTCCGTTGCCTTGCGATCCGGCCCTTGACGTTGCCCGATCCAGCCGTCATCTACAGGCAAGATCAAAAGATTGGCTGATTTTCCAAACGGAGGTTGAATGGCGAAGGAAGAACTCATCGAGTTCAGCGGCACGGTCACGGAAGTCCTGCCGAACGCGATGTTTCGTGTGCAGCTCGAGAATGATCACGAAATTCTGGCACACACATCCGGCCGCATGCGCAAGAACCGCATTCGCGTTCTGACCGGTGACAAGGTGACGGTCGAAATGACCCCCTATGACCTAAGCCGCGGCCGCATCACCTACCGTTTCAAGTAGCGAGTGGCTGCAAGCCACCTGATCCTTGCGTCGTCGTCGCCAAGACGCCTGGATCTCTTGCGCCAGATCGGTATCGAACCGGCCCGCATCGAAACGCCTCGCATCGACGAAAAGCCAGAACACCGCGAACGCCCGTGTGATCACGCCCTTCGCCTTGCAGCGGGTAAGCGCGATGCCATCATTGAAAGGCTCGGCGCATCAGAGGGTTACGTGCTTGCGGCGGACACAGTGGTCGCCTGCGGCAGGCGTATCTTACCCAAGGCCGAAGACGAAGAGACCGCAGAGCGTTGCCTTCGCCTGTTGTCGGGCAGGCG